>JBBSUP010000077.1:0-18156 GCA_038234295.1 Chthoniobacterales bacterium | reverse complement strand
GCCACCCGGGTGAAACCGTCGACGGTGCTCGAGACGACGGAAAATCTCTAGCGCTGTAGACGCTTCGCTCTGAGAAGCGCGGGAGTTGGATGACTCGGAGAGACGCTCTCTGTGCGCGGACCAACTCCCGCGTCTCGCAGAGCGAGACGTCTACAGCGCTTTTAGCTGCCCGGCTTTGCGCACGAGTTCGAGGAATCCGGTGCGATAGCCTTCTGTGTCCGCGCCTTTGCCTTCCTGCGCCCATTCTGCGACCGCACCTAACGAACCGTTGCCCTTGAACTCGGAATCCCGCAGGATCATCCCAAATTCCGCGACCGCGGCGGCAAATTTCAGGTCCGGCGCAGCGTTCGCGAATGGCGCGCCACGATCCACAAACGCCCTTTGGAGCAGCTTGCTCGTGTCGCCGTCCGGTTCCTTGTAGCGCAGCTTCACCGTGCAGAGCTCGGCTGAACCAATTTTGTCTAACGATTTGGCCGGGTGCTGATATTTTAGTGCATCAACTCCCGGCAGGTCCGACGCCGCGCTGGCCGGCACCACTTCGTAGAGCGCGGTGACGGTGTGCCCCGCGCCGATCTCGCCCGCGTCGATCTTGTCGTTGTTGAAATCCTCTTTCCGCAGCTGCCGTTTCTCGTAACCGATCAACCGATAAGACGCGACCTGAGCCGGGTTAAACTCGACCTGAATCTTCACATCCTTCGCAATCGTGACGAGGGTGCCGTTGATTTGCCTAACGAGCACCTTGCGCGCTTCGTCGAGCGAATCGAGGTAGGCGTAGTTGCCGTTCCCCTTGTCCGCGAGCTGCTGCATCATCGAATCGTTGAGGTTGTTGTCGCCCACCCCGAGGACGCTGAGGAAGACGCCGCTCTTCGCCTTCTCCTGGATCAGCCTAACGAGTTCGCCTTCGCTGGTGGTTCCGATATTGAAGTCGCCATCGGTTGCGAGGAGGACGCGGTTCACGCCGCCCTTGATGAAGTGGTCGGCCGCGATCCGGTAGGCGAGTTCGATTCCCTGCGCGCCATTCGTCGAACCGCCGGCCTGCAAATTTTCCAGGGCTGTGAAGATCTGCTCCCTCCGGTCTCCCGCGGTCGAAGGCAGCGCAATCCCAGAACCCCCGGCGTAAACGACCACCGCCACGCGATCGTTTTCGCCGAGCTTCTCCACGAGCAGCCGCATCGCCTGTTTCACGAGCGGCAGGCGATTCTCGGCGTTCATGGACCCGGAGACATCGAGCAGAAAAACGAGATTGCTCGGCGGTCGCTTCTCGTTAGGCAGCTCCCGGCCCTGCAGCCCGACGCGGAGGAGACGATGCGCTGGTGCCCACGGGCAACCGGCGGCGTCGAGGTTGATCGAGAACGGCGCGTCGTCGGGCGGTTGCGGATAGTCGTAGTGGAAATAGTTGATCATTTCCTCGAGCCGGACCGCGTCCTTCGGCGGCAGCGTTCCGCTCGCGAGAAACCGGCGGACGTTCGCGTAACTCGCGGTGTCGACATCGATCGAGAAGGTCGAGAGCGGATTGTCCCACGCGGCGAGGAAGGAGTTATCGTCAACATGTCGGTATGCAGCGGTGTTCCAAGCTTCCGTTTTCGCGCGATAACTACCGGCGAGGTCGGCGGTGCCAGCGGCCGCGACCTCGCCCTCGGCGGTCGGAATATACGAGCCCATGACACCTGCTGCGCGTTTCGCCTTGCTCAGGCGGATATCGAAGCCTTGCGACGGAGCCGCGAGCGGGGGAGCTGCCGCGAAGGGCAAGACCGCGATGCTTTCGACGCCATCGACCACGTTGCGCGTTTCGCTCGCATCTTTGGTCTCGCGGCTGTCTGCGAGCGTCGGCGGATTTCGCTGCAACGTCCCGAGCGCGAGCGCGCCGAGACAGGCCAGGAGAGCAATCGCCGCCGCGAGCGCGAGTCGCCGCCACACCGTCCAGGGGTCGTCCTCTTGCGGCAAAGCAAGAATCCCATTCGCGATGGCCGCAGGTTCCGCTGTGCGCGCGGCGGCATATTCGGCGCGCAGATTTCCGGAAAACGCACGCAGTTCGCGCACGTATTCCTGCGCCGCCGGCGAGGCGGCGAGCGCGGTTTCGATTTCTGTTTTCTCTACGTCCGAGACTTCGTCGAGCGCGTAGGCGGTGAGTTTGGGGTCGTCGAGGTTCATGGTCAGGAAGCGATCCGGGGCCGGAAGGGAATGAAATCGCGCGCCGCCTCGGCATAGCGGGCGCGCAAGGTTTTGAGCGCGGTGTGCAGGAGCACGCCGACATGGTTCACGGAGAGCTGGGTGATCTCGCTGATCTCCTGATAGCTGAGCTCGTTTTGAAATTTCAGCTGCAGCACTTCCTGCTGCCGCGGCGGGAGCGTGGCGACGATGCGGAGAAGAAATCCGCTCGCCTCGGTCTGCTCGATTCGGTCGTTAGGCGCGGGGCCGGCGCCCGGCTCGCGATCGAGAATTTCGTCGTCGAGATAGGTCATGCGTTTCCTTTCGGCAAATGTTGAGCGCGCGATTCCGGCAAACGGTGAAGAGCCATTTCGCGGGAGCGGCATCGGTCTGATGCCGCTGTGAGCGTTGCAGTTCGACGAAGGTTTCCTGCACGACGTCGCGCGCCCGTTCGCGATCGCCGAGAATGCGGGTGGCGTATTGGAGGAGCGGCAACTCGAACCGCGCGAGCAGCGTCGTCAGATCGTCATCGGTTGGGATTGTTTCGGCGACGCGCATAAACTCTTCCCGAGTTCTAACCCTTCACGTGCTCATTTATTAAGACATTCCGCCCTGCGCCCGCGGCTGACTTGGAACGCCGCTCCCTCGAATAACGGCTGGGCGACGAACTCAACCCACTGAACGCCGGCGACGGTCCCCAACACGACCGAAACTGGACACGCAGAAGGGCTTCCCTCCGGGGGACTCGCCAGCGGCGAGTCTAGGTTGAGAGCCCGACTCGCGGAGCGTCCGAACTGGCCGCGTGCTCTGCTCTACTCCCGCCTGCCTGCGCAAACCGGCTCGGGACCAGAATCGCATCGCTCATCCCGTGGAGCAGTTTCTTATCCGCCGGGACGATGGTCGCGAGCGCACCTCGCAACTCCGCGCGCTTTTCCTCGACGAAATAGTAGGGACACAGACGCACCCGGCCGCGCATGGTTTCCAGCTCGCCGCTTGCCGCGTTCCAAAAAGGATGATCGACGAGCCGGCCCTTGTGGAATTGCTGCATGATCGTCGGCGTGGTTTCGGCGTTCGCGAGCGCGTCCTTGATCCGCTGTTTCCATTCGCTCTGGGGCAAATCGCTCCCGACGCTGACCCCGCGACTTCCCCAGCCTAACGGCGAGAATCCGCTCACTTTCAGGAGCAGGTCGCGCTCCTTTTGGCTGAGCTCTCCGGCCTCGCGCCAGTCGTGAATCTCGAGCCGCGGGATGACCGCGTGCTGCGGCAGCGGCGTCGGATCGAGAATCCAGGTGTAGGGAATCATCCGCTGGAGTTGCTGAAAATATTTGTCGCCCAGCTCGCGCCGCCAGAACTCGCGCAACGGCCGCAACCAGAAGAGCGCGAACCACATTTTCTCCTCGAGAAACGGCTTTACCGGCGGCGTGATCGTGAGCTCGCCGCGCGCGGCGGCGTCGAGCAGCGCGGAGATGCCGGGAAGGTTGGGCAGATCGAAAAGCTCGAAGAAGCGGTAAACGTCGCGACCATTTTGCGGCTGATAATTTTCCGCCGCGGCCACCCGCCAGGTGCGCTCCGGGAAGCGCGCGTTCAGTTGCCTAACGATCCAATCCATCTCCGGACGGTAGGTCGCGGATTCCTCGGAGATGACGATGTCGCCGCCTTGTGGGAGCACGCTCGCAAAACCTTCGAGCATCCCCTCCGCGCCGCCGATCACTTCCGTGCCGAGGTTCGTGTAGGTTTGATTCAGCCACGCGGTGAGACCGATGCCGCCGGGCACGGAATCGATTTCCGCGATCGTCCAGCCGTCGTCGGTCAGGACAAGATCGGGCCGGATCATCCGCGGCACGTCTTCGCGGAATTCTTTCCGGCGCGAGTACTCGATCAGCTCCGCCGGTTTTCCGTAGTCGAGATAGCGCGCGACCCATTCCGGCTGCTTCCCTTTCGCGCTCTGCTGGTAGAGCTGATTGCAGGCGCGCTGAAAAACGAGGAGCTGATGTCCGAGCCGCTCGAGGTCGCTCTGCAGCGCTTGGTCGATCGCAAAAGGCTCCGGCGATTGCAGCCAGTCTTTCTCCGCGAAAAGCCCTTCCTCAGGGCGAGCGGCGCGGAGAGCTTCGCGGCGGTCAGTCGTGGCGGGCATTTCTGGAGGGCAAAGGTTCAACGCGCCACCCCTCTCGTCCAATTTTGATGAGCGAAATCTCCGCTGGCCGGAGTCGTCCCGAAAACAAACTGGGGATATTTCAGGAAGCAGTCTTGTCATCCCGAGCGGAGCGCAGCGCAGTCGAGGGATCCCGCCGGGTTTCTGGAAAGATTTCGCGCGCAAGCTTCACGGCAATTCCACGGGATCCCTCGACTGCGCTGCGCTGCGCTCGGGATGACCGATCTTTCAGGCCTTCTCTTCCGGCCCTCACGAGCGGCGGCAGGACCGCTTCGATCGCCGAACGATTGGCTTCCAACCAAGGCGGGAGCACGAGTGACTCACCAAGAGTTGCAGCCTCTTCATCGACCGCGAAGCCCGGCCCATCCGTCGCGAGTTCAAAGAGCACGCCGCCGGGCTCGCGGAAATAAACCGACTTAAACCAGAAACGATCGATCACCGGCGTCGGCTGCGCACCCGCGCGCAGCACTTTCTCGCGCACGGCAAGCTCCTCGGCGTCATCCCCGACGCGCCAGGCGAGATGGTGGACGGTGCCGGTGCCCCAGGCGCCGCGACGTTCGTTAGGCGCAGCCGCTTGGAGATCAAGGTATTGGCCGGAAGTTCCCTCGCCGACGCCAAACGTTGCCACCCGTTCTCTTCCGCGATTTCGCGAAACCCGAGGGCGTCGCGCAGAAACGCAACCGGTTCGGCGAGATCGCGCTCGAGCAGCCGCGCGCTTTCCAATCCGCGGATCTGGTGTTCCACCGGGATCGGACTCTGGTCCCACGGCGCAAAAGGCCGACCGAGCGAACTCTCGCTTTCGACGAGCGCAAGACGCAAGCCATGTGGATCGACCGCGGGCAGGACCTTCGCGCTGAAGGCGCGTCTCGATCGCGGAGGCGTCGAGACCGAGACGCTCCGCCCAAAAAGTGAGACTACCCGGCGGCACCGCGAGGGAAACTTCAGTGCTGAGGCCGTAGCCAGCGCGGCGCGGCGCCAGATCGGCCCAGGGAAAGAAGGTGATGTCGGTCCCGGGATGGCCTTCGGCATCGGCGTAAAAGAGGTGATACGTCCCGGTGTCGTCCTGGTTCACGCTCTTCTTCACGAGGCGCATCCCAAGCACGCCGGCGTAGAAATCGAGGTTCTCCTGCGCAGGACCGGCGATCGCGGTGACGTGATGCAGACCGCTGATTTTGTTCTCCATCCCGGAACGGTAACGGATATTGTAACGCATGCGATTTCCGCTCCTTTTCGCTCTCGGCGCGCTGCTCGCCATCTCCTCCGCGTCGGCCCAAACCATTTTTCTCGTCCGTCACGCCGAGCGCGCGGATGCCGGCGGAACCGCGGAGCGCGACCCAAAGCTTTCCGCGGCAGGCGAGGCCCGGGCGAAGGTGCTCGCGCAAACCCTGCGCGACGCTCGGATTCGCGCGATCTACGCGACCGAGTTTCAGCGCACGCAGGCGACGGCGAAGCCTCTGGCCGACCTGTTGAAAATCCCGGTCACGATCGTTCCCGCGCATGAGACCGCGGCGCTCGTTAAGGAATTGAAAACCGCGAAAGCGAACGCGCTCGTCGTCGGGCATTCGAACACTCTGCCGGAGATCATGCAGGCGCTCGGCATCGCCAATCCGCCGAAGCTCGGCGAGAACGATTACGACCAACTCTTTCTGCTCACGCTCACGCCGCGGCCGGAGCTCCTGGCGCTCCACTTTCGTTGAGCGCGCTTACTTCTGATCGAAGATGGTGGTGCGATTGACGCGCTCGCCCTTGAGGAACACGACCGAGACCGAGGAAAGCGCCTTCACGTCCTGGAGCGGATTGCCGTCCACAATCAGGAGCGTCGCTTCCTTGCCCACCTCGATCGTGCCGATGCGTTGATCGGCGCGGAGAAGTTTCGCGGCGTTCCAAGTCGCGCCTTGCAGAGCGACTTCCGGCGGAATGCCCGCCGCCACCCAAAGCTCGACTTCGCGCTGCACCGTCGGGCCGTGCAACACGAGCGGATTGCCTGCGTCGGAACCGGTCACGAGCGGCACGCCGGCGTGCCAGGCTTTGAGCAAATTGCGCCCGCCCTGCTCCATCGAGAGTGGATAACTCGCGAGGCCATCGCGCATTTTTTTCATCTCCGGACTGGTCGCCGCTTTCTCGGTGCCGGTGAGTAAGTCCTTCGCCGTCACCTGCTGGACTAACGAACGCTTGAGCAATTCGACCTTACCGTGCGCAAAATCCGAAAGCCCTTCGACTACGCTCAAAGTCGGATCGTAGGCGATCCCTTTTGCTTTCATCTCCGCGATGGTGGCGTCAGGAATTTCATCGCGGAAAGAGCCGTGCTCGATCGAGTCCGCGCCCATCGCCACCGCGTCGACGACATCCTTCGCCTCGCCGGTGTGAACCGACGCCGGCAGCTTCTTCGCGTGCGCTTCTTCCACGACCGCGCGGAGCAGGCCGATATCCATGCGGTTATACAGGTAACCCGGCACGCCCGCCTCGAGGATTCCCTTGATCGCGTTCACGCCTTTGACCGCCAGCGCGTCGACCATCTGGTGCGCTTCCCCGGTGGA
The DNA here is from genome assembly GCA_038234295.1 of Chthoniobacterales bacterium. Taxonomy (GTDB): domain Bacteria; phylum Verrucomicrobiota; class Verrucomicrobiia; order Chthoniobacterales; family UBA10450; genus Palsa-1392. Next base: position 11,319 of record JBBSUP010000077.1, on the reverse strand, counting down.
TTTCGGGATGCGGAGGAACTGCGCTTCGAAGCCGCTGCGCAACATCGGCGGCATGTTCTTCCCATACTCGGTGCCGTGGCCGCCTTCCGCGGTAAAGAGCGGGCCGCAAAGGAAGAGCTCGCTGCCGAGTCTCTCGCCGCTGTTAAACTGCGTCCGCAGTTTCAACATGTCGTCGACCTTGTCGCCCGCGCTGCGCACCGCCGTCACCCCGCAGTAAAGATACGCTTCCAGTTCGCGCTCGTTCGCCTTCACCGGGTCGAACTTTTCCCAGTCTTCGTAAAAACCGCCGGGGCCACCGATGTGCACGTGCACGTCGATCAGGCCCGGGAGCACTGTCTTGCCGGCGGCATCGATCGGCTCGGCGTTGAGCGTTTTCGGATCGGGCGACTGGCCTCCGAAAATCTGTGCGATCTTCCCGTTTTTAATGAGCACGGCGCCGGACTCGATGACTTTGCCGTTACCGATAAAAATGCGGCCGTTCTGAATCAGCCAGCTATTCCCGCGGCGCAGATCGCGCGCGAGAATCCGCGCCTTCACGAGGTCGTGCTGACTCCAAGCCTGGTAGGCCCCGAGAAAGAAAAACGGCAGCAGCACCACGAGCACCCAGAGCTTGGCGGAGGCGCGGAGTTTTTCCTCCTTCTCCCAGCGAAACAACTTCGTCGCGATGAAGGTGGCGACGACCGTCGTGAGGCAGAGCGCGACGACCGCGAGCCAGTTCGCGCCTAACGATTCGCCGTGTTGCACGATCCCACCGATCCCGGTCATGAGATAGGTCGCAGGGACGAACTGGGTGACGTTCTGCAGCCAGTGCGGCATGGCCGTGATCGGAATGGTCGCGCCGCTGAGGAAGAGCATCGCCATGTAGATCGGCTGGATGAGGATATTGCTCTCCTGCGAGGAATTGACGACCGCGGCGATGATCAGGCCTAACGACCTGAAAGCGATCGCGCCGAGACAGACGAAAATCAGCAGTGGAACGATCTGCGACGGAAACGCCATCCCGTAGAATTGGTGCGCGAGAAAGAGGATCACGAGTACGCTCGGGAGGAAAAGAATGACGCCGGTGAGCATCGAGGCGCAGAGCAGCGGCACCGGCGTGATCGGCGTGACTTTGTAACGGCGGAGGATGTTCTCCTCGCGCTCCTGGACCGCGCGCATCCCGGCGCCGAAGAGGCCGTTGCCGAGAATCCCGAACACGATCACCATCGTCACCACCTGGAGAATGGCCGAGCCCTGTTTCGCATCGAACATCTGCGCGAAGACGAAGAAGAAGAAGAGCGGGAAGAGGTAGTTAAAGAAGAGGACCGCGCGATTTCGGCGGGCGAGTTTCAGGTCGATTTTAAAGAGGGCGAGGAAAGCTTTCATGTCGTTAGGCCTGGGGAAAAGCCGCCACCCCGAGCGGGGGCGAAGTCGAGGGCAAATCTGTCATCCCGAGCGGAGCGAAGCGGAGTCGAGGGAATCCCGTGGGGCTTCCACACAGCTCCGAAGCACGGCGGTCGAGCTTCTTGGAAAATCGGCGGGATCCCTCGACTCCGCTTCGCTCCGCTCGGGATGACGGCGCTCGCTGGTTCGCCGCCAGTCGCGGCGCGGTTTCCGGCTCTCTGGAAGCGCATCTTATTCACGCAGCTTCTTCCCGGTTAGCTCGATGAAAACATCTTCCAGCGTCGGGCGTTTCAGGTGGACGTCGGTGATTTCCAAGCCCTGACCGTCGATCGACTTAATCATCTCCACGAGCGTCTTCGCCGGCCGGCTCGAGCTGACCGAAATTTGCCGGCGATCTTCGCTCACGATCGTGCGCAGCGCGTCGGTCCAAGCCGGCAGGTCGCCCGGCGGCAGCGGCTGGCCTAACGAGATCTCGATGCCCGATTGGGTCGCGCTTTTCTCCTGCAACTCGCGCGGCGTTCCGATCGCGATGATTACGCCGTTGTCGATGATCGCCACCCGATCGCAGAGCCGCTCGGCCTCCTCGATGTAGTGCGTGGTCATGAGGATGGTGCGCTTTTCCGCGCGCAATTCCTCGACCAGGTCGCGAATCTCGAGCCGCACCTGCGGGTCGAGGCCGGTGGTCGGCTCATCGAGGAAGAGCAGTTGCGGGTCATTGACGAGCGCGAGGGCGAGGGCGAGTCGCTGCTTCTGGCCGCCGGAAAGAGTCGCGTAACCGGCCTCGCGTTTGTCCCAAAGCTGAAGACGTTTGAGCAACGCGTCGCCATCGACTTGCTTCGTGTAGAAGGAGCCGAAGAGCGTCATCGCTTCGTGGACTCTGATTTTGTCCGGAAGATTCGTCGCCTGGAGGCAAACGCCGATGCGATCCTTCAGCGCCTGCTTCTGTTTATCGGGATCGAACCCGAGCACAGTCACGTCGCCGCCGCTCCGCGGGCGGAGTCCTTCGAGGATCTCCACGGTCGTGGTCTTGCCCGCGCCGTTCGGCCCGAGCAGGGCAAAAACTTCGCCAGCTTTCACCTCGAAATCGATGCCCTTGACGGCTTCGTTCGTCCCGTAGGATTTGCGCAGGCCGTGCGCGGAAATCGCGAGATCGCTCATAAGCAGCGGAGCCCCTCCGGGTAGCGCCCACGTCTCGTGGGCTGGCGACGGTGTTCCACGGTCGCGAACTTTTCGTGCGTGCCACCCGCCTCGTGAAGGAGCCGATCCCATGAGAGTTCGTTGCGGTGAAACACCGCAACCAGCACGCGAAACGCGTGCGCTACCCGGGCGGGAGAATTCGCGAGATCGCTCATGAAAGAAATGCGTTCACCTGCTCCATCAAAACCCATGGAGCCCCAGCCCGCTCCCAGAAAATGATGAGCGGTTCGACCCGCTGATGAGCGGTCGCGCGGTCATCCCGAGCGAAGTGCAGCGGAGCGGAACGCAGTCGAGGGATCCCGTGGAGCGACGGGAAAGCCCCGATTGCGATCTTCCCAGAAACCCGCCGGGATCCTTCGACTCCTCCCGCATTCGCGGGATCCGCTCAGGATGACAATTCATGAAGCAACCTTCTTTCGCCTAACGAACAGAGCCATTCGCACGGCGAGAAAAAGGAGCGTGAAGCCGGTGCAAAACTGCGCGAAAAGTTCGCCGTGCCGGACGTAAAACGTCAGTAGCGGCACCGTCGGCACGTCTACGACCCCGCTGAGCACTCCTTCGGTGAAAGTGCTACCCTTCGGTCCGCGCAGGATCTGCGTGACCCGGCCTTTCTCGTTCACAAAACAGGTGACGCCGGTATTAGCCGCGCGCACGAGCGGCCGGCGCGTCTCGACACAGCGGAAAATGGCGTTGGCGAGATGCTGCTCGGAAGCAGCGGAGCGGAGGAACCAGCCGTCGTTGGTGACGTTCGCGAGGACGACGGCGCCGCGGAGAACGAACTGTCGCGTCAGCTCGCCGAGGGTGTCCTCGAAACAGATGAGCGGCGCGACCAGCGTCTGATTCGAGAGGCGAAAAACCACCGGCTCCTTCCCGCGCGCGAAATCCGCCGGCACCTGGTCGCCGACGATCCGCGCGATGAACGGCATCGTGTTCCGCCCGGGCACATATTCGCCGAAAGGCACGAGGTGGACCTTGCGATAAACCTGCGGCTTCCCCGCCCCGCCGGGGACGAGGAGCGCGGCGTTGTACTCGCCGTTTTCATCCTGGTCGAGCGAGCCGAGGAGGAGATCGGATTTCATCGAGCCCGCGACGTTCATGACGAAGCGGAAATTACTCTCGTCCTGCAGGACCGGGCCGGGCATCGAGCTTTCCGGCCAGAGAATGAGATCGGGCGGCGGCTTCGTCGCCAGCGCGAGCCGCGTGAGGCGCGCGAATTGGTAAAAGGTTTTGCCCTGGAATTCCTGCGAAAATTTTTCCTCGCGCGGGACGTTCGCCTGCACCGCCGCGACCCGCAGCGGCTTCGTCACCGGACGTTCCTGAAGCTTGCGAATCCCGAACGCGCAGAGCCCGACGACAACCGCCATCGTGATCGTGAAGTCGTAGTGCGGCCGACGCTTTCGCACCTTTGTCTCGGCCATGAACCGGCGCACCGTCGCGAGCGCGATGACGTTGCCGAAGACAACAACGAACGTGAGCCCGGCAACGCCCGTATACTCCGCGATCTGGATGATCGGCAGGATCGCGTGCAGCCCGACCGCGAGGCCGTTCCAACCCCAGCCGGAAAACATCCAGCCGCGCACCCACTCGAGCGCGGTCCAGGCCGCGGCGAGAATGAAAGCGATGCCGAGATTGCGCCATGAACTCAGCCAGGGAGAGCGAGACTCGGGTGCATCGTCATCCGGCTGCGGCGGCGGCCAGGTGTGCGGCCCGCGCTCCGGCAACGGGAGCGGCGCGCGCGGCCTAACGAGTCCGGCGATCCAGCCGAAGAGCGCGAAATAAACACCCATGTAGAAACCGACCAGGACGAGCCCGGGAACGGTTACCGTGCGCAGCCAGAAAAATGCGCTCCAGAAAAAGACCACGCCCGCGAGGTAACCGAGCAGAAGATCGCGCAGACCGCGCCGGCGCGTCGGATTTCCGGAGAACCAAACCGCCGCAAGGAGCGGGGTGAGCGCGACCCAGCAGGCCCATGCCTGATTGAAAGGCGGGAGCGCAATTGTCGCCAGCGCGCCGGTGAGCACGGCGGCAATCCACGGCCAGATTTTGCGGAGCAGATTCAAGCGCGCCGCTGCCGCCGGCCGGTTTTTTCGTTCGCTTTGCGCGACGGATAGACCGCGTCCTTGAGGTCGCGGGCGAATGCGGGATTGACCCGGAACGTGGCGGACCCGACCGCTTCCATCGTGCGGACGTTGACCTTGTTGCACACGACGTAACCCATCGTCATGAGCCCGCCGAGGGTGTCGAGAAACTCCGCGCCTTCCATATCATCCATGCGCTCGGCGAGCTGGCGCCCGGCGACCGTGCCGCCGCTGAGACCGAGAGTTTTGAGGAGGCTAATCTCGCCGCCGTTCAGAGAAATATCGCTCACGCTCCCACTGTGGCTAGGCGTCGCGCGCTGTCGAGTGCGCACGGCCGGGAAATTTGTCCACCGGGAGTGGGCGAGCCGTTCTTTTATTCTGTCATCCCGAGCCGGCGGAGCGCGGCGAGGAACCTCCCAAGCGTCTGAAAAGCGCTTCTGGCAGATTGACCTACTGGGAATTGAGCGCCCCGATGAGTGCGCTCTTTTTGCTCCGCCGTGAGCCTTTACTCCCCTTCTCAAGCTCATGGGAAGCTGGAGCTTCAGGGACCACGGCGTTCCTAAGCGGGAGCTTCGGAACGACGGAACTGGAGCGTCTGCCAGTCCGCTGAGGAGGATGGGCTGCGTCATCCCGTTAGATGCTTGAGTTATCAAAGCGCGCCGCTGAACTCTTCTGCTTGCCGCAGGACGCCCGCAAGTGTGCCAACCTTTATCTGGCGGTGACGCGGAACGACGCATCCCGCAGTGCCGCGACGCAGGACGATATGACTGCCGCGCTGCCTCACGACGCGAAAGCCCAAACGTTCCCGCGCCCACCGCTTCCGCGCCGGAAACACGAGGGAGCCTAGGCATGAGCCGGTGCCACCTCGAAAGTGGTCACCAACGGCTGGCCGGCGCTCTGCATCGGAAACTCTTCGAGATAGAGTTCTGTCGCCTCCCGAAGGTTGGCGATTGCTTCCGGGACGCTTTCGCCCTGCGTCGTCGAGCCCGTCTCGGGGTTCAACGCGACGAACCCGCCTTCCTCGGCAGGAATCAAAACGGCAGTGAAAAGCATGGCAGCAGTATCTTCAAGGGTGCGGCTGAGTCAACATCGCCGCGAGATAGGTTACCAGTTTCACGCCTAACGAGACGGAAAATCTACAGTGAAGATAGAGCCCGCGCGCCCGAGTCTGTTCGATCGAATGAAGCAAGCCTCTCCTCTGCGCGTCATCCAGCCTTTTCTGCACGATTCTGGCGTTGACCCTATCACTCCCCTACCCCATGAACTCTTTCCGCAGCCGCGCAATCCGCGTCGGGTCAGTCGCCTCCACCCAGCCTAACCCTTTGCAGAGGAAGGCGTGGCGCTCCCCTCCGCGCAGGCCGCGTTTTCTTACCTCACGGTCCAACGCTCGCAGCTTCGCAGCAAGCGCGCGCCGCTCATCGACGCCTCGCCCCAGAACCGCGCCTTGCTTCTTATTGGCGCGAACGCGGTGCAGCTTCATCACAGCATCCCAGCGCACATCCCGCTTGGGATCGAAGGACCAGTAAGCCGGAATGAAAATCAGCGTCCCGAACGGCGTGAGATTGACCGATAACTTAACGAGCAAAGGCCGGTCGCCCTGCATGCCGTAGAGATTCCAGCGCAAGCAAAAGGCGTCGAAAACAGCTTGGAACCGGTCCTTCCCTTTCTTCCAGTCGAGGGTAAAGGGAAGTCTTAGGTTCCGCTCCGCACCCAGTGTCCGGCGAATCAAGCCCTTGTGGTCACTGTAGCTGCCCGTGTCTCCGTCGTATCAAACTTCGCAGTCGTAGAGACCAATCCCTCGTACTGTCCCCGCTGCACATCATGCTCATGCTGGGCGACGATCGAACATACCGCCTCGGCGGGAGGCTCCGGCAGGATTTCCAGCAGCAGCCGCATCGCCTTGTCCAATATTTTTCCAGCGGCCACCCGCGCAAGACAGGTAGCGAACACGTCGTGGATGTTGAACGGCCAAAGAGACACCGGGACAAAGATCCACCGGTAAAGACTTTCGATCACTTCCACGGCAGCCGCGCCTTTGGAGCGGCGAATCTCATGGTAGCGCCGGACAGCAGGCTCACTCCCTTCCCGCCGGTGAAAGGCGAGAGAATCCAGTCGCGACAAGTCATGCTGCAGTGGAGAAATCATTGGTGCCAAGACGATCAGAATACCCGAGCCAATGATTGTCGCCAATCTATGATGTTGCGCTCATGGAGCTAGCCGATCATGGTCCGTGCAACAAACTATGAATACTTGGCTCCATCGAATTTCTCATCACGCCGAAGCCTCTTATCCACTATTGGAACGAGGTTCCCTCACCATCGGTTACTCCGAGTTCAGTTCTCCCGAATTCATCGCCGGCGTCAGCGATAGTTCAGAAGCCAACGGGTGGAAGCATTTCGAGACTGCGTTCGATGAACGCTGGGGTAGTCGTCCCAAAGGTCGACACGCTCTCCGGAAGTTTTTGGTGGAGATGAAAGCTGGCGACCAGGTTTTGGTCCCAAAGTTCGGCGGCGTGTTCACGATCTACGAGATCATTGGCGATCCGGTATGTATCCGTGAAGTCGACACAACCAGTCTGCACGCATGGGGATCGGCAGAAGGTGATGAGCTTTCGGTCAACGCTGACGGACTGTTGACTCGGGCCAATATGGTCCTTGACTTGGGTTTTGCTCGTCGGTTCGACCGATCAAAGAGAACATCAAACGGGCCTTCGCCGACGCGGCGCTGATTGAATCTCAGGTAGCGACGACGCTGGAGATCATCCGGAAAGAGCTCAACCCTGACAGATTCGAAAAACTCGTGGTGTGGTACATGGAACGCGCAGGAGCGCACGTGGACAGACCTGCGAAAAATGAGAGCGGTAAGCAGGGCGACGGAGACATCGTAGCACCTTCGAAGCCCTACGAACAATAGTATACGTGCAAGCGAAATTTCATAGAGGGACGACCGGCGCAACTGCCGCGGAACAGATTATAGCTTACCTAGACCACAAGGAGATACTAGCGACCGATGGCAATGCCGCGGACGACGGTTACTCTCGGATAGCGTGGGTTGTGTCCACCTGTGACCAATTCAGCAAGGAGTGCTATGCGCGCGCCAGTGAGGAAAATGTTATGCTGATCGATGGAAAAAGATTCGTTGAGCTACTTCTCAACGTCGGAATCGAGGGCCTCGCTACTGACGTATAGGCGTTCATTCACATCAATTGCCCCAAGTGATACCCGGTGGAGAGAGCGTTGGCGTTTCCAGAGTACGCGGAATGGAAACAATCATAGCGGACGTGCAATCGAACGATTCCGCGATTCTCAATTCGACTCGAGCATCTGAGTTCGCCTTCGCTGGCGAAGAGCCAGCGGAGCAGAGGTCTGTCTTAGGCTGCGATATCGCGGAGGCCAACGCCTTTTCTTCGGAGTACAACCAACCCGTGGTTCCGGTCCTTGCCGCGTTTGGTGGCGGACGACTTCATCAATGGAGGCGGACCGGCTCGTTTCGGTTGGATCAGGCCGTCGAAGAGAACGGCGATGCCCTCATCCGCTCCTATCGCGATCAGAGTTCTGCCGATTTTGCCGACAGATGGTGCGAGCTTCTTTTCCAGTTCGGGCCAAGAGTATCCCTCCACGTTAACGACCGTAGGATCGTAGGTTACGCTTCCACCCCGGGCGAGGCAGAACGACTGGTGACAGAGTTCAGCAAGAAGTTTCGGATTGAGAAAGATTTTGGCGGCTCATTCCAGCTGATCAATACCTCGCGCTTCCGGGCTGACGACACGGAAAGCGTATTTCTTGAGCCGAGTGCGACCCTCAGCGATGAGATGCTCAATCTTCACTACGGCGGCGGGTTTGCCGAATGGCATCGCGACTTTTGCGGGGACCTCCGCAACTCGAAGTATGGCTTGTCGATCTTTGCAGGCCCGCCAGGAACAGGGAAGACTTCCTATCTCCGGCATCTCGCGGGCACACTGAAAGACTCGCACCGCTTTTACTTTCTGCCGCCCTCCCGCATCGGCATGCTTTCCGACTCCGCGTTTCTCGACATCTGGTCCGCGCAACGCCGAGCCCATCCCGGGCACCGGTTCGTTGTATTCCTGGAAGATGCCGAAGCCGCGCTCCTGACGCGCGGGAACGATAACCGCGAGCAACTCAGCGCGATCCTGAATCTTTCCGATAGATTTCTCGGCGACTTCCTGCGGCTTCAGATTATCTGCACGATCAATTGCACGGTCGCTGAAATCGATTCCGCGCTGTTGCGGCCGGGCCGGCTTCTCTGCCATCGCGTTTTCCCTCTGCTCGATCATCCGGCAGCAAGCCGGCTGGCGGAGTCGCTAAACCGGAGTTTGCCGGAGGTTCGTGAGTATTCGCTCGCGGAAATATTCGCCGGCCATCCGTCGAAAGATGAAGGCCGTCCGCAAGTCGGGTTTGCGGCGTAGCGGCTATCCCGGGTTTGGTAGTTTGCGACGCGACGTGAGGAATTTCCGTCCGGAAGAATCGACCGGACGGCGTTGTCATCCCGAGCCGGCGCAGCGCGGCGAGGGATCTCCCAAGCGTCTGAAAAGCATCTCCTTCTCGCGGGTGATGGCTTAATCGATCTCGGCATAGACTCGCGGTCGACCTTGCTCTGGTTCGTCATCGATGCACAAAAAGCGGTTGCACGGACGCTTGTGAGATCCCTCGCCGCGCTGCGCCGGCTCGGGATGACAGTTTCGCGCGATGAGCAGTTTCGCGCGATCCTTCATCCCGCCCGTTGTTCCGCGTCCGTTTGCAGCCAGGCCCAGAGCGCTTCGAGCTTCTGTGTTAGCTCGGCTTTGATTTCTGTGAGCTCGTTAGGCGCGAAAGGGCCGTGCTCCGGCCGGCGCTGCGCGAAGAGGTAATACTTGATCTTCGGCTCCGTCCCAGAGCCGCGGACCGCGATCCGGGTTTTATCCGCCAGCTCGAAGATGAGCATTTTCTCCTTCGGGATTTCGTCGCCTTCGACGTCGCGCCAGGTCTCGGTCGCGAAGTTCTTTACCGAGGTGACCGCGCTTCCCAGCATGTCGTTAGGTGCAGCGTTCGTGTAGCTCGCGAGCAGGCGTTGAATCTTCGCCGCGCCTTCCGCGCCTTCGAAAGTGAGCGCGCCGTTTTTCTCCAGGTAAAACCCCAGCTCCGCATAAATCTCATCGAGGAATCCGTCGATCGTGAGTCCGCGCGACTTCGCGTAGGCCGCGACTTCGCAGAACATGATCGCCGCGCCATTCGCATCCTTGTCGCGGACGAAATCGGCGCCGCTATAGCCGTAACTTTCCTCGCCGCCGAAAAGGTAATACGACGAGTGCGCGAGCCGCAGCCGGCGCGTTTCTTCCTCCGGCAGCTTTCGGTAATCGGCGGCCGCGTCCTGCGGCAGGGCGCGTTCGTATTTCAGCAGCTTCGCGCCGATGTATTTGAAACCGGTCAGCGTCTCCACGAGGCGAAGTCCGAACTTTTCCGCGATCGCTTTTTGCAGATCGGTCGTGACGAACGTCTTGATAATGACGCCGCGCTCCGCGTTTTCCGGGTTGAGAATGCCCTGCTCAAAAAGTTTCTGCGCGCGGTAATACGCGATGAGCGAGCCGATTTGGTTTCCGCTCAAGAGCTTCATCTCGCCGCTTGCGCTCCGCACCGCCACGCCCATGCGGTCGCAATCGGGATCGGTCGCGATCAGGAGATCCGCCTCGTTCTTTTCCGCCAGCTCAATCCCGAGCTGGAGCGCTTCGGCGTTCTCCGGGTTGGGCGATTTCACGGTCGGGAAACGCCCGTCGAAACCATCCTGCTCTTTCACGACATCGAACTGAAAACCCATCCGTTCTAGCAGCGGTTTGATGATCACCCCGCCGGTCCCGTGGATCGGGGTGAAGACGATCCGGAGCGCGTTTTGCGCGCGCACCAGCTCCGGATCGAGCACGAGCGTCTCCAGCCGCTCGAGATAGGCGTGGTCGATCTCGCGGTTGAGGGTGGTGACGCTGCCGCGCTTCTCGTTAGGCGCGGAGGCGTCGGCCGCGTTCACCTTGGCGATGATGCCGCTGGCGTGCGGCTCGACCACTTGGGCGCCGTCGCTAAAGTAAACTTTGTAGCCGTTGTCGTGCGGCGGATTGTGGCTCGCGGTGATGACGACGCCCGCGCTGGCGTTCAAATAGCGGACCGCAAACGAGAGTTCCGGCGTCGAACGCGGACCGTCGAAGACACAGGCGTCGCAACCGTGCCTGGCCGCGACATCCGCCGCCAGCCGGGCGAATTCGCGCGAGAAAAAGCGCGGGTCGTGCGCGATCACGAGCTTCGGTTTTCCCTCGATCTGCTCGCGCGCGAACCATTCGTGCAGGTAATCGACGAGGCCCTGCGTGGCGCGCCCGACGCTCTCGAAGTTCATCGCGTTCGTGCCCACGCAGGGGAACTGTGGGCGCCCGAGATCGTTAGGCTGACCGCGCTCGGCTTTCGTGACGATCTTCCCGATCGTGCGCCCGCGGATCCCGCCCGTACCGAAGGCGAGCATGCGATAGAAACGATCGTTCAGCTCCGACCATTCGCCGGCATCGATCAGCTCGTTGATCGACTGCTCGGCGATCGGCGAAGTGGCGGCGGCGAGGGTGGCGCGAAGGTTCTCCGCGCTGGCGGCCAGGAGTTGTCCGCCAGCCACGGCCTGCTCGATTTTCGTT
>JBBSUP010000076.1:0-18176 GCA_038234295.1 Chthoniobacterales bacterium | reverse complement strand
GGCACCTCGATGTCGGCTCATCACATCCTGGGGCTGGAGAAGGTCCCAAGGGTCCGGCTGTTCGCCGGTTAAAGTGGTACGCGAGCTGGGTTCAGAACGTCGCGAGACAGTTCGGTCCTTATCCACTGTGGGCGCAGGAGAATTGAGGGGTTCAGACCTTAGTACGAGAGGACCGGGTCTGACGAACCGCTGGTGTTCCGGTTGTTCTGTCAAGAGCAGTGCCGGGTAGCTATGTTCGGAAAGGATAAGCGCTGAAAGCATCTAAGCGCCAAGCCTATCCCAAGATGAGTTCTCCCTGAAGAGTCGTGGTAGACCACCACGTTGATAGGTTACTGGTAGAAGCGTAGTAATACGTGTAGCTAAGTAATACTAATAACTCGTTCGGCTTGGTCATTTACTTTTCAATTAACCCGTCGCTTCGGCTTTAAAACCGAGGCGGCGGCAAATTGAGGGGAATGACAAATTAAAACAAAACGAAGCCTAAAACTGTTGGAAATAACTTCCTGTATGTAGATTTCAGAGAATCAGTATTGGTTCTTTGCAGAAAAGATTGTTGTAGCGTGCGCTGTCTCAGCGCCACCCCGAGTCTGCTGGGACAGCGGACGCTACAGCCGCCAGACTCCAGAGCCGAAGAAATCGACTTTGCAGTCTGGTGATCATAGCGCAGTGGCCCCACCCGTTCCCATTCCGAACACGGAAGTGAAACGCTGCAGCCCCGATGGTAGTGCATCTATAGGTTGTGCGAGAGTAGGACGTTGCCAGAACTTATGCCCGGCATCTTGGAAACAAGGTGCCGGGCTTTTTCTTTCCCGCGGTGGAAATTCGAGACTCGCATTTTCCCGCGGCTAACTCGAAACTTATCCCATGGCTCATAGCCTCACTCCGATGATGCAACAGTATCAGCGGCTTCGCGCCAGCGTGCCGGCTGACACCCTCTTGCTCTTCCGGTTGGGAGATTTCTACGAGCTGTTTTTCGAAGACGCCAAATCCGCTTCCGGTTTGCTCAATCTCGCCCTGACCAAGCGGAACGACGTTCCGATGTGCGGGATGCCGTACCACGCGGCGCCGGGATACATCGCGAAACTCATCAAAGCCGGTTGCCGGGTCGCGATTTGCGATCAAACAAGTGAGCCGCAACCGGGCAAGATTGTCTCGAGAGACATCACGCAGATCATCAGCGCCGGGACCGTAAGCGATCTCGATCTCTTAGAATCGAAACGCGCGAACTACCTTGGCGCCGTGATTGCCGAAGCCGGCTCGTTCGGCGTCGCTTACGCTGATCTGACCACAGGCGAATTCCGCCTGCTCCAGCTCGATAGTGAAGCAGCGGCCTTCGATGAACTCGCGCGAATCGCGCCTTCGGAGCTATTGGTCAGCGAGCAGCAGGAAAAGATGTTCGCGGAAGTAGCGGGGGCGTTGCCTTACGACCATTACGCCTTCCTCCCGGAAAACGCGCGCTTCACCCTGCTCGAGCATTTCAAGGTGAAGTCCCTCGACGGCTTTGGCTGCTCGCATCTGCCCCAGGCGATCGGCGCAGCTGGCGCGATCATCCATTATTTAAAGCATCAGCTTCGTCGGAAAATCGATCATCTCACTTCACTTCGCTGCGAAGCCGCCGGCGACTACGTCGTGCTCGACGCCGCGACGCAGGCCAATCTCGACCTCGTGGTTTCGCGAGGCGCGCGCGATACCAGTGTGCTCGCGGCGTTGGATCGAACGGTCACGCCAATGGGCGGGCGCCGGTTGCGTAACTGGATTCTCCAGCCGATCCGCGACCTTGCGGAACTGGAGCGGCGTCAGCAATTCATCGCCGATCTGCTTCAGGAGCCTGACCTCCTTGCGGCCTTGCGTGATGCGCTGCGGTCCATTCGCGACCTCGAACGGGCCTGTGGCCGGTTGAGTCAGGCTTCGGGTAACGCCCGCGATCTTGTGGCACTAAAAGTCTCGTTAGGCCAGATCCCGGAGCTCAAGCGCGAGCTGCAAAAGCTTCTCGACCGCGTCAACTTTGGCGTCACCCGAACGAACGGTCACGCCGGTCGCGAGTCACTCGCGCAGCAACTGCAAAACGAACTGCGGGAAATGCCCGCGCTCGCCGAGAAACTGGCCGGCGCCCTGGCCGAAGATCCGCCGTTGGCTTTGAAAGAAGGAGGCATTTTCCGTGACGGTTTCGATCCACAACTGGATGAGCTGCGGCAGGCCTCGCGCGACGGGAAAAACTGGATCACCGCGCTGCAGGAACACGAAATCGCGACGACCGGGATCAAGTCCCTCAAGGTCCGCTTCAACTCCATTTTCGGCTACTTCATCGAGATTACGAAATCGAATCTCGCAAGCGTTCCCGAGCGCTACACGCGCAAGCAGACGACGGTTGGCGGCGAGCGTTTCATCACTCCGGAATTAAAGGAAATGGAAGCGAAAATCCTCGGTGCCGACGAGCGCGCGCGTCATCTCGAGTATCAGCTTTTCCAGACTCTGCGCGACGAGATGCTTGGCGAGTTGGCCCCAATCCAGCAGACCGCGAGTGCGCTCGCGACGCTCGATGTTTTGTGCTCGTTAGGCGAAACCGCGCGCCTCTTTCACTACTGCCGGCCGAAGCTGAACGACTCTCTCCGCCTTTGCCTGAAAGACGCTCGTCATCCCGTGCTCGATCAAAATCTCGCGGAAGAAAAATTCGTGCCTAACGACACCGACCTTGACGGCGAGAAGCTGCGCCTGGCCATCATCACGGGCCCGAACATGGCCGGAAAGTCGACCTACATCCGCCAGGTCGCGCTCATCGTGCTGATGGCGCAAATCGGCAGCTTCGTGCCGGCGGCGAGCGCGGAGATCGGCTTGGTCGATCGCATTTTCACGCGCGTCGGCGCAAACGACAATCTTTCCCGCGGCCAATCCACCTTCATGGTCGAGATGAACGAAACCGCGAACATCGTGAACAACGCGACCGAACGCAGCCTCGTCATCCTCGACGAAATCGGCCGCGGCACATCGACCTTCGATGGGCTCTCGATCGCCTGGAGCGTGGCCGAATTTCTCCACGATAAAATCAAGGCGCGGACCTTGTTCGCGACGCATTACCACGAACTGACGAAGCTCGCGGAGCAGCGGAGCGGCGTTTGCAACTTCAACGTCGCGGTCCGCGAATGGAACGAGCAGATCATATTCCTGCGAAAAATCGTCCCGGGCGGCGCGGACAAAAGTTACGGCATCCAGGTCGCGCGACTGGCTGGGTTGCCGCACGAAATTCTTGCGCGCGCGAAAGACATTCTCGCGCATTTGGAAAACCCGAACGGCGCCGCCAAAAAGCCGGCCGGCGGCAAAAAGCGCACCGCGCGCGGCCTGCCACCGCGGAGCGAGAAGCCGCAACTCGACCTTCTCTAGGCCGAATGCTTCCCGCGGCGGGAGAAAAGTAATGACGACGCGCCGCCTGCCGGATAATTTCACCCTTCGTCTCCACGCATGGCTGTTCTCACCGAAAAAGATCTCAGCGACCAACTCCGCGGCTTCTGGCTGAAAGCGGTGGCCGCGATAGAGCTTCGAAATTTCGGCTACGCGATCGAGTTGCTGCAAAATCTCCTGAAACAGGAGCCGGAATTTCTCACCGGTCGCCAGATGCTCCGGCGCGCCGCCGTGACCCGCGCGAAGAGCGAAAAGAAAAGCTTCTTCAACATTTCCACCTCGCCGCTCGCGGTGATGAAAGCGCAGCGGGAGCTGAAAAAAGATCCGAAGAAAACGATCGAGCTGATCGAGAAGATTCTCGAGAACGAGCCCTACAATCAGCAGGCGAACATGCTCCTGAAGGACGCGGCCGCGGCCGGCGGTTATCCGGAAATCGCGATCTTCGCGATGGAAACCTTGCTCGAAAATGATCCGAAGGACGTAAAGGTGCTGCACGATCTGGGCACGCTTTATCGCCAGTACGAGCAAAGCGACAAGGCGGTCGAGATCTACAATCGCATCACCGAGATCAACCCGGCCGATCTCGAAGCGGTCAAGCTCGGCAAGGACGCTTCTGCCCGGGCCTCGATGAAAACCGGCGGTTGGAACGAAGCCGAGAGCTATCGCGATTTGATCAAGGACAAGGACACAGCGGTCTCGCTCGAGCAGCAAAGCCGGATGCAGCTCACAGGCGAATCGCTTGACCAGCAAATCGCCGAAGTTTTTGCCCGGCACGAAGCGGAACCGCAGAACGTCGATTATGCCAAACGTCTTGGCGCCCTCCAGGATCAGAAGGAAGATTTCGATGGCGCGATCGCCTGGTATCAGTACGCGGTCGACCTAACGAACCGGAGCGACCCTGGCCTGGTGCGCAAGGTAGCGGATTTGAAAATGCGGCAGCTCGATGAGCGCATTCGCGAAGACGAAGTGTATCTCGCGGGGCACGGCGGCGCCGACGAACATTTCGCCAAGAAAACCGCCGCCCTGGAAGAGGCCCGGAAACAGCGCGCGGAGATCCGGATCGCCGACGCCCGCAAACGTCTCGACCGCAACCCGACCGACCTCCAGCTCCGCTACGAGCTCGGTGAGCATCTCACGAATGCGGGCCAGTATCGCGACGCGCTCCCGGAGCTGCAGCGCGCCCGGCAAAATCCGAACGCGCGCCTCAGGGCCATGAACTTGTTAGGCCGCTGTTATCGCGAGCTCGGCATGCTCGATCTCGCAGCGAAGCAGCTCGACGATGCCGCGAAGGAGATGCTCGTGATGGACGTGGTGAAGAAGGAAATCGTCTACAACCTCGGGCTGGTTTACGAGCAGATGGGCGACACCGGAAAATACATCGGCGCGATGAAGCAAATCTACGAAACCGATTACGGTTATCGCGACGTTGCGCAGCGGGTGGAGAGCTCCTACAGCGCTGCCGGCGAGCAGAGCTAGCGCCGGTTTTCCCCCGGGCGGGGCGGGCTTTCTTACGGCCGCAACGGTCTGCTGATTCGATGTTTCTATGCCGATCGCTCGGCAGAAACTTCAAATCGAAAGAACAATTACCATGAAAAAATTACCCCTTACTCGGGTGGCGATGATCGCCTTCGCGACGGCCGCTTTTGGTCTCGTGAATCTGGCGCACGCGGAGATGACCGCGAACTCGAAGCTCAGCGCCAACGATAAGAAATTCGTCAAGCAAGCCTACAAAGGCGGCATCAGCGAAGTCGCGAACGCCAAAATGGCGGAAGAAAAAGCGAAGGACGAAGCGACCAAGAAAGTCGCTGCTCGCCTGATCAAAGACCACACCGCGGCGAACGATCGCCTGCAGGAAATCGGCAAGGAAGAGAACCTCGATCTGTCCAAGGTTCAGCCGAAGAAAGCGGAGGTCGCCGGCGACAACTTCGACCAGCAATACCTGAACATGATCCAGAAGGAGCACGAGAAGGACATTGCGATGTTTGAGAAGGAAGCGAACGACGTGAAACCGGGCGAGGACCGGGACGTGCCGAAGTTCGCCCGCAAGACTCTGCCGACGCTGAAAGAACATCTCGCGATGATTAACGACACGCTCGCCAAGCTGAAATAACGTCTTCCAACCGAAGTGAAATGCGGCGCCTCGCAAGGGCGCCGCATTTTTGTTTTGCGCGAGGCGCACTAAAGTCCCCCGATGCCTGATCCCGCCGCGCATGCGAATGACCCCGCGGTCACGCTGGCGGTGTTTGCTCATCGTTAGGCCATGAAGTTTTTCAAAAATCTCGTTGAGAAATTCAGCGGCAAACCGGTCGACTGGGATGAGCTCGAAGAGATGCTCATTCGCAGCGACCTCGGGGTTCCGATGAGTCTGCGCATCGTGCAGGCGCTGCAGAAGCGCGCCGAGACGCAGAAGATCACCGCCCACGATGTGGTGGAAGTGGCGCGCGAAGAAATTCTCCGGGTGCTGCCGATCCAGCCGGGGCCGATCCGGCCGCTCCCGGCAAAGCCGAAAGCGATCCTCATCGTCGGCGTCAACGGCACCGGCAAGACGACCTCGACCGCGAAGCTTGCGCATTATTTTCAGCGCAACCGACACTCGGTCTTGCTCGCAGCGGCGGATACCTTTCGCGCGGCTGCGATCGAGCAGCTCGGCATCTGGGCCGAGCGATTGCAGATCGAGATGATCAGCGGGCAATACAACGCCGACCCGGCCGCGCTTTGTTACGAGGCGTATCAGGCGGCGGAGCGGCGCGATATTGAGTTTCTGCTTTGCGACACCGCCGGCCGGCTGCACACGAAGACGAATCTCATGGGCGAGCTTGAGAAAATTAAGCGCTCGTTAGGCAAACACGATCCGGACGCGCCGCACGAGCGGCTGCTCGTGGTGGATGCGACCACGGGGAGTAACGCCCTCGCGCAGGCGCGCGAATTTCACGCCGCAGTCGATCTCACCGGCCTCATCGTCACGAAGCTCGATGGCAGCGGGAAAGGCGGGATCGTGATCGCGATCCAAAACGAGCTCGGGATTCCCACGCGCTTCGTCGGCACGGGCGAGAAGCTCGAGGATCTCGCGCCGTTCGATAGCCGCAATTTCATCGAGCAGATGCTGTAGGGAGGAGCAACCATGAAAAATCACTGGCTGGTGAAGCAGGAACCGGAGGCCTACTCGTGGGACGACTTCATGCGTGACGGTCTCACGAGCTGGACCGGCGTGCGGAATTACGCTGCCCGGAACAACCTTCGCGCGATGCGCAAAGGCGATGCGGTCCTCTATTATCACAGCGTGAGTGACAAGGCGGTGATCGGAATCGCGGAGGTGACGCGTGAGGCTTTCGCCGATCCGACGGCGGAGGAGGGTGACTGGAGCGCGGTCGAATTGAAGCCGGTAAAGCCGCTCAAGCATCCGGTCACGCTCGAGCAAATCAAAGGGGAGCCGAAGCTGCGCGAGATCGCGCTCCTGCGAAATTCCCGGCTCTCCGTGCAGCCGTTAGGCAAAGCCGAGTTCGAGCTGATCTGCCGTCTGTAGGGCGTCGCTCACCGACCACGAGTTGTCATCCCGAGCGAAACGAGGGATCTCGCAGGCGTCCTGTGGCTTCGTTAGGCAAGGCCGGGTCGAACGACGCTTGGGAGATCCCTCGCCGCGCTCCGCCCGCTCGGGATGACATGCAGAGCCCTCCTCGAGTTTTGGCTTGTCCCGTTTCACGCCCCGGCGAGGCTAGCCGCGTGCAGCGCGCTTTGGTGGTTTCGATTCACGATGTCGCCCCGGCGACGCAGCCGCCGGTGGCGGAAATGCTGCGCGAACTCGCGGACTTCGGCGTCGCGCGGACTTCGCTGCTCGTCGTTCCCGATTATCATCGGCGCGGCCGATCCATGGGCGATGACAACTTTTGCCAGTGGCTGGAGGAAGCGCAGACGCGCGGGCACGAAGTCGTGCTGCACGGAGTTTTTCACGAACGCGCCCGGCGCGCGGAGGAATCGGCGCGCGATAAACTGGTGACCCGCTTTTACACCGCGGACGAAGGGGAGTTCTATGATCTCGATTATCACGCTGCGCTCGCGCTCCTCGAGGAAGCGCAGCGCGATTTCGCCGGACGCGGTTTTCGGCCGCGCGGTTTTGTCGCGCCGGCCTGGCTGCTGGGCGCGGAAGCGGAACGCGCTGTGATCGACGCCGGGTTCACCTACACGACCACGCTGCGGCGGGTGAAGGATTTTGTCGCGCGACGCGAGGTCGCTTCGCAATCGCTCGTGTACAGCGTGCGCAGCAGTTGGCGGCGCGGCGTCAGCGTCGGCTGGAATCGCTGGCATTTCTCACGCCTAACGAATCAAGCACTGCTGCGGCTGAGCCTGCATCCGCCGGATCTGGGTTATCCGGAAATCTGGCGACAGATTCGCGAGATCGTCGCGGGGGCATTGCAGGATCGCGAGGCGACGACTTACCAGGACTGGCTGACGCGGGAAGCCTTTGCCGCCTGAGGAAGAGGGATGAATAAGGAAATCAGGAAAGCAGGAAAAGAGGCGATAACTGGAAGCCCGCTTCTTCCTGCTTTCCTGCTTTCCTGATTCAACACATTCATGAGTCGCTGCGACCTCCATCTGCATTCGAAACTCAGCGACCGCTCGGAGGAGTGGCTCTTTCGCCGTTTCGATTTCCCCGATAGCTACTCGGACCCGGCCGACGTCTACACGCGGGCGAAGGCGGCCGGGATGGACTTCGTCACGCTCACCGACCACGACACGATTGATGGTTGCCTCACGATCGCGGAGCGGCCGGATGTTTTCGTAAGCGAGCAGGTGACAACCTTCTTCCCGCAAGACCCCTGCAAGATTCATCTCCTCGTCTGGGGGATCAGCGAAGCGCAGCACCGCGTGATCGCATCGGCGCGGGAGAATATTTTCGATCTCCAACAACTGCTGCAGAAAAACGAAATCGCGCACGCCGTCGCGCACCCGCTTTACAGCATCAACGGCAAACTCACGACCTCGCACCTCGAGCGGTTGATCCTGCTCTTCCAGCATTTCGAAGGGATTAACGGCCTCCGCGACTCGCTGCTCAGCGACCTTACGCCTTATCTGCTCGGCCAGCTCACGCCGGAGAAGATCGATGACTTCGCGAATCGCCATGACCTCGCGCCGACGCACGCCGAACCGTGGCGGAAAGCTTTCGTCGGCGGCTCCGATGATCACGGCGGGATGTTCATCGGCTCCGCGTTTACGGAAACGCCGCGCGCGCCCACGCCGAACGAGTTCCTCGCGCAGATCCGCGACGGCAAGTGCACCGCGCACGGCAGCGGCGGCACGCCGCTCGCGCTCTCGCACGGCTTCTACAATACGCTCGCGCGCTTCATCCAGGATCGCTTCACGGAGAAGCTCGGGCCGAGTGCGGGCCTGGTGGAAAAGATGTTCTCGCGCTTCATGGAAGGGCTCGATCCGACCGAGTTTTCGCTCAAGGAAAAGGCCGGCTTCATCACGCAGGGTCTGCTCTCGGGGAAAATCTTCGAGCTCGCGAAGCCGGCGAAGATTTCGCTTTGGCGCGAGCTTTCCCGTTCCTTCGCGGCCTCGGAGGCGAAGAGCGAAACGGGGGAAATTGCGGAGCCCGAGCGGCGCACCTTCGTGATGGCGAACGCGGCCTGCGAGCGGCTCGCGTTTCACTGTTTCGAGAATTTCGTGAAGCAGCTCACCGCCGGCAACGTCATCGAAAGTCTCGAAGCCCTAACGAGTATGGCTCCGATCGTGGTTGTGCTCGCGCCCTACATTTACGGCTTCCATAGCCAGGCGCCGTCGCGCCGCTGGCTGCGCGAGATCTGCCGCGACTTCACCGGTGCGATCCCGCCGGTGCTCCAGAATCGCAAGCGCGCCTGGTTTACCGACACGCTGGAGGACGTGAACGGCGTCGCGACCACGATCCGCAAAATGACCGCCGCTGCCGCGGAAGCGGGCGAGGAATTAATCGTCGTGACCTCGTGCGGCGAGCTCACGGTTGACGGCATTCCGATTAAGAATTTCCAGCCGATCGGCGAGTTCGAGCTGCCCGAGTACGAGCTGCAAAAACTGAGCTTCCCGCCCATCCTCCAGATGCTCGATTACGTGCAGCGCGAGGGATTCACCGAGATCATCATCAGCACGCCGGGACCGGTCGGGCTCACCGCGATGCTCGCGGCGAAGATACTCAATCTCGAGACCAGCGGCATCTATCACACCGATTTCCCGCAATACATTCGTATCCTCACCGAGGACAGCTTCCTCGAGAGTCTCGCTTGGAAATTCATGCAGTGGTTCTACGGCCAATGCGACACGCTCTACGTGAACTCGGAGCAATACCGGCAGAGCTGGATCGAGCGCGGGATCGACGCCGCGAAAATCAAAATCCTCCCGCGCGGTCTCGATACCGAGCTCTTCACGCCGGAGCGCGGGAAGGCGGATTTCTGGAAACAATTCGGGGGCGACGGCGAGGGGGTACGGCTGCTGTATGTCGGGCGGATCTCGAAAGAGAAAGATCTCGATGTACTGGTGCAGGCTTTCCGCCAGCTGCGCGCGGAGAAGGTGCCGGTGCAGCTCTCGATCGTTGGGCTGGGGCCGTACGCGCGGGCATTGCAGAAGCAGTTGCCGGATGCGTGTTTCACCGGTTTCCTCTCCGGAGAGAAGCTCGCCAGTGCCTATGCTTCAGCGGATATCTTTGTCTTCCCGAGCACGACCGACACCTTCGGCAACGTCATTATCGAAGCGCAGGCCGCGGGTCTGCCAGCGGTCGTCTCCGATGAAGGCGGCCCCGCCGAGCTGGTGCGCGAAGGGGAGACCGGCCTGATCACCAAAGCGCGCGACGCCGCCGACTTCGCGCGCGCCATCCGCCAGCTCGCGGAGGACCCCGACCTGCGCGCGCAGATGAGCGTCGCGGCGCGCGCGGCCGTGGAAGGCCGAAGCTGGCCAAATGCTTTCCGCAAATTCTGGTCCCTGACCGAGTTTGCCTAAGAGACTAAGACTGCTTAACCGCCGAGGGAGAGATGGCGGGTGGGCGCTCCGCCGGCCATGAAGGCTCTGCTTCCTCTGCGCACTTCGCGCCCGCGGCGGTTAATTTGCGGAGGTGACGTGAGCGCTAGGAGCTGCCCGGCGCCGTATGCCGGCCGACGCCGAAACCAAGTGCACCGGCCAGTTATCCGCCGGCGGGGGAGGGAAGTTGGCCTTGAGCAACTTCTTCAGCGCGCACTTCGTGTTCGGGTCGCGCTCGTCGCAGATGATCCACTTCAACTTGCCGGCTTTGCCGATGATGAGCACCGAATCAAACCCCCTCGGCCACGGCCAGCCAGTGTAATGATTCATGCAATCACTCAGAATCTCGTAAACCGTCCCACGCAGACTGGCCTGCACGGCATCGACATATTCCTGCCCTTTCGGCAACGCCCTTGCTCGCTCCGCCGCAGCAAGTGCGTGCTCGATGTCCGGGGAAGGCTTTTTCCCGGCCACGACCGGCAGCGCGGGGAGAGCGACAATCACGAAGGCGAGAATCCTAAACCCGCGGAGAAACATTGCGCGCAGGATAAGTCATCAATGGGCGCGCGATCAAATCGCAGAAGACGCAGAGGCAGAAAAAGAATCAGGAAAGCAGCAAATCGTAGGGCGGGCGCCGCGCCTGCCACGGGCGACTCATCGCCATCTCGTCCTCTGCGCTGTAGACGCCTCCCTCTGGGAGGCGCGGGTATCGACTTCGGTCGCTTCTCCCGCGTGCGAGCATTACTCCCGCGCTTCGCAGAGCGAAAGCGTCTACAACGGTTGCCTCTCCGCTTTGGCGAGGCAATCCGGATTGGCCGCACGGGCGATCAACCTGTAGATGTTGGAGGTGGTAATGCGCAGACACCTGCTCTTCCTCACTTTCTGCGCCTTGGCCGGGAGCGTCTTTGCGGCCGAGCCGGTGCGGCGGGCGCAGGAGGAGTTGCGACGGCGCAATCTTTTCTTCGGCGACATCGACGGACGGGAGAGCCCGAGCTTCGAAGCGGCGCTCCGGCTTTACCAGACTCACAAAGGTTTCGAGCCGAACGGCAAGCTGGATGCGCTGACCGCGCGTTCGTTAGGCGTGGACACCGGCGAGACCGCGAGCGCGACGCGAACGACGTGGCCGGATGTGCCGGTTTTAAAAAGCGATGCGGCGCGGGAGTTGTCCTCGGAAGCGCAGGCGGCGCTCGAGCAAAAGGCCGTGGCCGATCTCGCGACCGAGCCCACGCCGGAGATGCCCGCGGAGTCGCCGAGCGGGTCGCAAAATCTCGACCTGGAAAAGGTGACTTCCTTCGTGGAAAGTTATCTGCGCGACAACGAGACGAGCGATCTCGCGAAGCAGCTGAACTATTACGATTTCCCGATCGATTACTTCGATCACGGCAAGGTGGGCGAAGCATTTGTGGCGAAAGACAATCGCAACTACATGCGGCGGTGGCCCGACCGGCACTACCGACTCGTGGCGCCGGTGAAGTTCGCGGCGGGCGGAAAAGAGGGCGAAACCGTGGTGGATTTCCCAATCTCCTTCGAGGTGCGCAAAGGCCCGCGGGTGGCGCGCGGGAAAACGCGGAACTTCTGGCGATCAAGCTGGAGGGCGATCGGTTGAAGATTGTCGCGATCAGAGAGCAACACCTGCACGAATAAGGAGGAGACGGGTGCGTCCGAAGCTGGACGCCGACTTCCCGGGCCGGGAAGGCCGTTCCGGCGCGCCGCATGAAAGTCCAAACAAAAATCACGCTCCTGCTCGTCTGCGTCGTGGCGATTTTTCTGGCCGGGCTGGCGTCGATTCGCTTCTACGAAAAATTTAATTTCCGCCGGATCGCGGAGTCGCGCTTCGCCGAGCGCAACCGTTCCTTCGACAACTTCCTCGAGTCCTACGGCCTGCCGTTGAAGACGCTCACGGAAGACTCGACCTGCCTCGACCAGCTCGTGCAGGCCGCAGCGCAAAACGATCGCGCCTGGTTCGCGCAATACTTCAGCGACAGCATGCTTGCCGGTTTCCGCGCGAACGCCGTCTGGGTGTTCGCGCAGGACGGCCGGCTGGTTTTCCAGCACGATAATCTCCGCGCGCAGCCGCCGCTCGTGCTGCCGGTGCCGGCCGCGGCTTTTCGTGAAATTTTCGCGCACGAACCGCTCCGGCATTTTTTCGTAAAAGTGCCGCTCGGGCTGATGGAGATTCCACGCCGGCACGGTGCATCCCTCACAGGATTTCCGGCGGGAATCGCCCGCGTACGGCTACTTCTTCGGCGGCCGGCTCTGGAGCCGGCGCGAACCCGGCAGCACGATGCACGATTCCGTTATCGGGGAGATGTCGCTCTTCACGAATAACGAGATTCATCTCGCCGCGGCGCCGTCGGAAGTGCGCGAAGTCAAAGATGAGACGAACGGCGCGATCGTCTTCGCGCGCACGCTCACCGGCTGGAACGGCGGGCCGCTCGCGCGCCTCATCATCACGAATACTCGCCCGTCATCCGCGAACTCCAGCGCACGAGCGAACGGCTCCTCCTCGCGCTGATTATTTTTGCGCTCGTGCTCCTGCTCCTGCTCGCGGTTTCGCTCAATCGCTGGGTCCGCCGCCCGCTCCAGCGCATCATGGGCAGCCTGCAAAATGACGATCCGCGACCGATTGAGCGACTCGCGACCGAGGGCTCGGAATTCGGTGCGCTCGCCCGGACGGTGCACACTTTTTTCGAGCAACGGCGGAATCTGCGGCGCGAGATCAGCGAACGCCGCGCGACCGAGGAAGCGCTCCGAAAAAGCGAGGAAGAACTCCGGCATTCGCAGAAGCTCGAGGCGGTCGGCCAGCTCGCCGGCGGTGTCGCCCATGACTTCAACAACCTCCTTACCGCGATCATCGGCTACGCGGAATTGGTGCTCGTCCGCGCGGAGAATCCGGCGCTCGTCCGGCAGGGAGCGGAGCTCATTCGCAAGGCCGGCAATCAGGCGGCGGCGTTGACCCGGCAGCTGCTCGCCTTCAGCCGGAAACAACTGCTTCAGCCGAAGGTGATCGACCTCAATCAACTCGTCGTGGAGATGGAGCGGCTGCTCCGCCGGGTGATCGGGGAACGCTATGAGTTGGTCACGCTGCCCGAGGCGAAAGGCGGTCGCGTCCGCGCCGACTCGAGCAGGTGATCATGAACCTCGGGGTGAACGCGCGCGACGCGATGCCGCGCGGCGGGCGGATCACGATTCGCACGAGGAACCAAACGCTCGACACCCGGCTCGCGCACCAGGTTTCCGCTTCGTTAGGCGCGGGCGATTACATCGTCCTGAGCGTGACCGATCAGGGCGCGGGGATGGACCCGGAAACGAAGTCGCGCATTTCGAGCCGTTCTTCACCACGAAAAGTCCGGGCAAAGGCACCGGCCTTGGCCTCGCCACGGTCTACGGGATCGTGCGCCAGAGCGGCGGCGCGATCGCGGTCGAGAGCGCGCTCGGGCTCGGCAGCGTCTTCACGATTTACCTCCCGCAGGAGGCGCCGCTCGATGAAATCAAGCCCGCGGCGACAACGATGGAGCCAGCGCAGGATTCCGAAACCATTCTCGTGGTGGAGGACGAGGAGATCGTGCGCGAACTCATCTGCGAAGTGCTCGATGAACAGGGTTACCACGTCCTTTGCGAGCACGACGGGAGGGCCGGTCTCCAGCTGGCCGCGAATCACCACGGCCGAATCGATCTGCTGCTTACCGACGTGATTATGCCACAGATGAATGGCCAGGAACTCGCCGCGCAGCTCCTGGCGCAGCGGCCTGGACTAAAGGTGCTTTACGTCTCTGGCTATTCCGACAACGACATCGGCGACGCCGGCGTGCTCGATGGCGAAGTGGCGTTACTGGAAAAACCGTTCAGTCCGCAGGCCCTGGCGCAGAAGGTGCGCGCGATTCTCAGCAAACCGATCGATACGGCTGCTCCTCCCCTGACGCACGTATGACGGTGCGGCGTGCCTCGCCTGCGCTCCGGATGAGCTCTTCCTGTTCTCGACTCCTTTACTCGTTAGGCGCAGTCCTGCTCCTGGTGGCCTGTGGCCGCGGATCGGATCCCGGCCGGGCGGCGCAGAATGACCAGCCAAAAGGACGAATCGTCGATGCGACCTGGAACGACGTGCCGGCGGACTCGCTCGCGCGTCGGCGCGCAGGAGAGGCGGAACTGACCGCGGCGAGCGATCATTTCGCGATCGGCGCGCTCGTGCAAGTGACGCGGGTTTCCAACGGCAAGAGCGTCGTCGTGCGCATCACCGACAACGGCTTGCAGAAGAGTGCTTCGCGGATCGACCTCTGCGCCGAAGCCGCCGAGCGGCTGGGGATGATCAGGAAAGGCGTGGCCAAAGTAAAAGTCACCGCCTTGCCTTCCGCGCGAAAAAGCGCGCGTCCCTGACCCAGGGCTCCGTTTTCGAACTGTCGTTGGAAGGGGAAAAGAGCCCGAGTTGATCGCCGGCGGGGAGTTTCCCGACTACCATATCGTGTGCGCGGGGTTTCGTTCTCGCGCAAAATATTGCGGCTGCCACGGGGAGAACCGCCCCAGATAATCGTTTGTCCGGACGCTTGTTTTCGCCTATATTTTTGACTCGCGGCCGGGCCGCTTTTCTATGCTTCAATCCAACGACGAATCCGCCCCTCCCAGCACCCCAATCGAACGGCCCGCCGGCATCGCCGAGAGTCAAAAATATAACGCGGCCCAGATCGACAAACTCGAGGGTCTCGAGGCCGTTCGGAAACGGCCGGGCATGTATATCGGCGATCCAGATGAGCGCGGATTGCACCATTGCGTGTTCGAGGTTCTCGATAACTCGATCGACGAACATCTCGCCGGCTACTGCTCGAAAATCGACGTCAACGTCCATGTCGACGGTTCGGTTTCCATCCGCGACAACGGCCGCGGCATTCCGGTCGACATGCATCCGAAGTTCAACATGCCGGCGGTCGAGCTCGTGCTCACGAATTTGCACGCTGGCGGTAAATTCGGGCAGGGCGCCTACAAATATTCCGGCGGTCTCCATGGCGTCGGCGCGAAGTGCGTCAACGCGCTTTCCGATTGGTTCAAGGTCGAGGTCTCGCGCGACGCGAAGGTATATCACATGGCCTTCGAGCGCGGGAAGACGACGGAAAAACTGAGCGTCATCGGCGAGCTGAAGAACAAGAAAACGACCGGCACGCTGATCACGTTTCTCCCCGACCCTACGATTTTCACGATCACGGTGGAATTTAAATTTGAGCGCCTCGCGAGTCGCCTGCGGGAGCTGGCCTTTCTGAATCCCGGGCTCGAAATTAACCTGACGGACGAACGCGCCGAGCCACCGCGGAAGGAAACATTTTTCTACAAGCACGGCATCGAGGAATTCATCAAGCAGCTCGGTGAAAACAAGACGGTCATTCACCCGAAACCAGTCGTGATCTCGCGCCAGCGTGATGAGGTCTTTGTCGACGTGGTCCTGCAATATAACGACAGCTACACCGACCAGATTCTTCCATTCGCGAACTCGATTCCGAACCCGGACGGCGGCACGCACCTGACGGGTTTCCGCACTGCCCTGACCAAGGCGGTGAACCAATACGCGCGCTCGAACAGCCTCCTCAAAGATAAGGACCCGGCGATTTCCGGCGATGACGTGCGTGAAGGACTTGTTTGCGTCCTCAGTATCAAACTGCCGAACCCGCGCTTCGAGTCCCAGACCAAGGTGAAGCTCGTGAACACCGAGATTGACGGGATTGTGAACTCGGTCGTCTACGACGGGTTGATGACTTATTTTGATCAGAACCCGCCGGTCGCGAAGCGCATTTTCGACAAGGTTCTCACTGCCGCGCGCGCTCGCGAAGCCGCGCGGAAAGCGCGCGAGACGATCCGCAAAGGCGCGCTTACTGGGGGCGGTTTGCCGGGGAAGCTGGCCGATTGCTCCGAGCGCGACCCGGAGTTTACCGAGCTCTACATCGTCGAGGGCGACTCGGCCGGTGGCTCGGCCAAGCAGGGCCGCGACCGCCGTTACCAGGCGATCCTGCCGATCCGCGGCAAGCTCATCAATGTCGAGAAAGCGCGCCTCGACCAGGCGCTCAAGAATACCGAAATCCAAGCGATGATCACCGCCATCGGCACCGGCATTGGTAAGCCGAAGGAAGAAGCATTGACGAAGGAGGAAGGAACCTTCGACATCACCAAGCTGCGCTACGGGCGCATCATCATCATGACGGATGCCGATGTGGACGGCTCGCACATTCGCGTGCTTCTCCTGACCTTCTTCTACCGGCAGATGACTGAGTTAGTGCGCGCCGGTAAGATCTTCATCGCGCAGCCGCCGCTCTATCAGATCAAACGAAAGAAGCGCGAGGAGTATGTCGACGACGATGCGCAGCTCAATCGCATCCTGATTTCGTTAGGTGCGGAAGATGTGCGCCTGAAGAATCTCGCTGACGGCAAGGAGCTTTCGACCGCGCAACTGAAGGACATCCTCGAGCTGCTCGAGAAGCTCGCGAAGTTAAACGAGTCGATCCGACGCCACGGCGGCGACTTCGAGGATTTCCTGAGTCATCGCGAAGAAAAGACCGGCAAGCTTCCGAGTTACCTGGTGAAAGTGCGAGACGGCAATGACGAGGCCGTGCATTACTTCCACGACGAGCGCACGCTCCGTCAGTTTCACGAAGATAACCTCGACTTGAGTCTCTTCGAGATGGAGATCGGTCAGGAGTTACTTCCCCTGGTCGGCGGCCCGGCTGCTACTTTGGGTAAGACTAATGGTAACCGCCGCCGTGGAACATTGGTCGAGTTACATGAGTCCACGACGATCCAAAAACTCATGAGTGATCTCGGCCGTCGCGGCTTAAAGGTCGATCACTACGCCGCGGCGGATAAGCCGATCTTCGAACTCATCGAAGGCGAAGGTGACCGGGCGACGGCGCATCCGCTTTTTTCGATTCCGGAAATTCTCGAGAAGATCATGGAAATCGGCAGGCGCGGCGTGCAGATCAAGCGCTTCAAGGGGCTCGGGGAAATGAACGCGAAAGAGCTCTTTAGCACGACGATGGACCCGGAACGCCGCAAGCTTTTAAAGGTCGACCTGAACGATGACAATGCCGTCGAAGCCGACATTATGTTCTCGAAACTCATGGGCGACATCGTCGAGCCTCGCCGGCAGTACATCGAGGATAATGCCCTCAATGTTCGTAATCTCGACGTTTAGGGTTTGGACAGGATTAACAGGATTTTGCAGGATTTGAAGACGGACGAGAGCCACGCGCTTACTGACAAGGTCATCGGTTGTGCGATGAAGGTTCATCGGACGCTCGGGCCCGGATTTCTGGAGTTGGTCTACCTGAATGCTTTCGCTTACGAATTGCGGCGCGCTGGATTGACGGTCGAGATCGCGCAACACATCAAGGTTCGCTACGAAGACGTTATTGTGGGCGATTTTGTCGCTGACCTTGTCATTGACGATCATTTGATCTGCGAGCTCAAGGCCACCACCGGCCTGACCAAAGCTGACGAAGTCCAACTGGTAAATTACCTGGTCGCGACGAAGCGCGACTACGGGCTGCTCTTCAATTTCGGAACCACCTCATTGCAGTTCAAACGCAAACACCGCCTAACAACTTCCCACCCCGAGGAAACCGACCTGCACCATCCTGTTAATCCTGTCTAAAAATTGCTGTGTTAAATCCGAACGAAAAAATAGAACCCATTAACGTCGCCGAAGAGGTTTCGAGGTCGTTCCTCGATTACTCGATGTCGGTTATCATCTCGCGCGCGCTGCCGGATGCGCGCGACGGACTGAAACCTTCCCAGCGCCGCATCCTTTACGCGATGCAGCAGCT
>JBBSUP010000075.1:0-18384 GCA_038234295.1 Chthoniobacterales bacterium | reverse complement strand
CGTTGCTTCTCGGCCTAACCGATCTACTGTTGCAGCCTGTGTCTTTCAACAACTTCGGGCTTTCCCAGGAAGTCGTGCGGGGAACACAGGCGATGGGCTTCTCCGAGCCTACGCCGATTCAACTCCGCGCTTTCCCTATCGTTCTCGCAGGCAAGGATCTCATCGGGACCGCTCAAACCGGCACCGGTAAGACCGCCGCTTTCGCGCTCCCCATTCTCACGCTGCTCGCCAAACATGGTGCGTTTCGCTGCCTGATTCTCGAGCCAACGCGCGAGCTCGCGGCGCAGGTCGAGACGGCGTTTCGCGATTACGGCCGCTTCACCGATTTGCGCGTGTCCGTGGTCCACGGCGGCGTCGGTTACGGGAAGCAAAAAGAAGAAGCGGCGGCCGGCACCGACGTCGTTTGCGCGACCCCGGGGCGCTTGCTCGATCTCCTCGAGCAGGGCGCGATGAACTTCCGCGAGGTCAATATCCTCGTGCTCGATGAAGTCGATCGCATGCTCGACATGGGCTTCCTCCCGGACGTGCGCCGGATCGTCGAACAAATCTCCACCGACCGGCAGACGCTGCTTTTTTCCGCGACGCTGCCGCCGGAGATCGAGCGCCTCGCCGCCTGGGTTTTGCGCGAACCGGAAGTGGTCGAAATCGGCGCGCAGCGTTCCCCGGCCGAAACCGTCACGCACGCCGTTTATCCAGTCGCGGCCGAGCAGAAATTCGATCTGCTGATGGCGCTGCTTGAGCGGACGAATTTCGACAGCGCCCTCATTTTTTCCCGGACGAAACACGGCGCCGATCGGATCGCGTCGCAGTTGAAGCTGGGTAAACATGCGGTCGCGGTGCTGCATTCCAACCGCACCCAGCGCGAGCGCGTTGAGGCGCTCGAGGGTTTCAAAAGCGGCAAATACGAAGTGATGGTCGCGACCGACATCGCCGCGCGCGGGATCGACATCGCGGGCGTCACGCACGTCATCAACTACGACGTGCCGGAGCACCCGGAAGATTACGTGCACCGCATCGGCCGCACCGGACGCGCGCAGAAGGTGGGCGACGCCTTTACGCTCATGAATGGCGAGGAATTGCCGTCGCTCCAGGCGATCGAGCGCTTCATCGGGCAGAAAATCCCGCGACTCAAACTCGAGAACTTCCCCTACATCTACACCGTCCTTTTCGAGCCGGAGTCCGCCAGCGGCGGCAAGCGCGCGATCGGCGGCGGCCGCACCCATCGCGGTTATTCCTTCGGGCGACGACGTCGTTAGGCGCACCGCACGGTCATCCCGAGCGGAGTGGAGCGCAGCGGAACGCAGTCGAGGGATCCCGTGGAGTTTCTGGGAAGCTCCGCTGCAAAAACCTCTGCGACCGCGCTTCCCAGACACCCAACGGGATCCCTCGACTGCGCTGCGCTCCGCTCGGGATGACCGCGTGCTCAGGCCTGAATATCCGAAGCAGTGGCTATTCTTTCGCCGCGGTCCAGCGGTCGACCCACGCGTTAACCGTCTCATACCAAAGCTGCCCGTTCTGCGGCTTCAGCACCCAATGACCTTCGTCGGGGAAATAGAGCATCTCCGACGGCACGTCGAGACGCTGCAGGGTCGTGAAAAGATCGAATCCCTGCGAAACATCGAGCCGGTAGTCGAGCTGCCCGTGCACCACGAGCGTAGGCGTCTTGAATTTCTCCGCGTAAAGATGCGGTGACCACTTGCGATACGTCTCGCGGTTTTTCCAAGGTGGGCCGCCGAATTCCTTCTCCGGAAACCAGAGTTCCTCCGTCGTGCCGTAGCCCGATTCCGTGTTGAACATGCCGTCATGCGACACGAGGCACTTGAAACGCTCGGTGTGGCCGAGGAACCAATTGATCATGTAGCCGCCGTAGCTCGCGCCCAGTGCGGCTTCGCGATTTTTGTCGATAAATGGGAAGGTCTTTTCGGCGTAGTCGAGCCCTTCCATCAGGTCGTGGAACGGCGTGCCGCCCCATTGCTCGATCACACCCTCGGTGAACTTCTGGCCGTAACCGGTGGACCCGCGCGGATTGATCATGACCACGACGTAGCCGTCGGCGGCGAAGAGTTCCGGGTTCCAGCGGAACGACCAATCATCACCCCAGGCGCCCTCCGGGCCGCCGTGCACGAGGAACTTCAACGGATATTTTTTGGTCGCGTCGAACTGCGGAGGCTTCACAAGAAACCCTTCGATCTCCACGCCATCGGATGCCTTGAACGCGAACGGCTCGATCGGCTGCATCGCGACCTGCGAGAGGATCTCGTCGTTCACGTGCGTGACCGCGGTCGGATCGCTTTTTTCGCCCAGCGCGAGACGCCAGACCTCGCTCGGTGCTTTGATCGAGTCACGGCTAAAGTAGAGAAACTTATTCTCACCGCCGAGCGCGAGGTCGCCGGCGTGCAGCCGCGCAAGTTCGTTAGGCTGCGCCGCGTCGAGCGGAAGTTGGTAGATCGGCTCCTGGCCGTGATCGCCCGCAGTCAGGTAAAGCGATCGGGCATCACTCGCCCAGACGAAGCTCCCGACTGAACGATCAAAATCCTGCGTCGCGATTCGGACCTTTCCCGAAGCGCGATCGTAAAGAGCGAGAGTGACGCGATCGCTCTCATAACCGCCGCGTGCCTGCGAGAGCCACGCCATCGATTTCCCATCCGGCGAATAACGCGGAGTCGAGTCACTGCCCGGGCTGGTGGAAACCTTCTTCGGCTCCCCGCCGCTCAGCGGCACGAGAAAGATTTCGTTGTTCGTGCTCGTGGCGCCGACTTCATCGATGTTGCTGGTGTAAGCGAGTTCGTTGCTCTCGGGAGAAATCGCATACATCTCGGACCCGCCTAACGAAAAGGGCGGAACGTCGCGATCGCCCGGCGTGAGGTCGCGCGCGTTACTCGAAGTGGAATCGGGAGTCGTCCATTCATATGTGCCCATCTGTTTCGTCGCCGCGATATCCGCCTTCATTGCGTCGCTCAAGCTCTTCGGGTTCGCCTCTGCATCGACCACGAAGAGGTGGCTCCGCTTGAACTCGGTGTAGGCGCTCCAATGCCGGTAGAGTAGATGCTGGAAGAGCTTCGCCTTCACCTTGCTCTTCTTCTCTTTCTCCGCGCGCTGCTGGTTGCAGGCGTCGTCTTTGCAGTCGGGATAAACTTCCGAGACGAAGACAATTTTCTTCCCATCCGGCGACCAGATCGCGCCGTCCGCGCCGGTCGAGAGCGAGGTCACCTGCCGCGCCGTGCCGCTCAATTTTCCTGTCGCGGAGTCGAAACCGACCAGCCAAAGCTGCGTCGGATCGGTCGCCTTCGAGGTAAAGAGGAGCTGCTCCCCGTCGGGTGAAAAACGCGGATGCTCTTCCTCGTTAGTCGATTCGTTCAACCGACGCGATTCACCGCCCGCGGAGGGGACGACCCAGAGGTGCGATTTGCGCGTGTTCTCCTCCAGGCTCACGTCGGTCGCGGCAAACACGACCCACTCTCCGTCCGGTGACGGCACCGGCTCACCCACGCGTTTTAGCGTCATCATTTTCTCAAAGGTGAACGGCGCTTTCGAGCTGCTGTCGTTAGGCGCTGCCGCGGCCGGCAGATGAGGGGCGAGGAAAAGGAAGTAGGCGAAAAAGAGCGAGGATATTTTCATAAGCGGCCGAACCGAGACTCACCTTTCCGCCGCCCCGCGTCCCACGCAAACCGCGCATCGTCCGCGGCCGACCTGTAGACGCTTCGCTCTGCGAAGCGCGGGTGTCGATGTGGTCCGCAGCTTGCGCCCCGCGTGTAAGCAGTCGCCGCCACTCCCGCGCCTCCCAGGGAGGCGTCTACAGGGATGCGGCGCCAGCGCGCATACTGGTCGCCGCTGCATTGACTCCGCCCCGCGGACTGCGCGACACTCGCGCGATGGAATGCCCGATGAATCACGAGCGCGAGCCGCAGTACTACGGCGATTACCTCGGGATCGACCGGCTCCTCGAGCTCCAGAAACCGCTCAGCCTGCGGGAAGGAAAACTCATCGCGCACGATGAGATGCTCTTCATCATTATTCACCAGGCCTACGAGCTCTGGTTTAAACAGATCCTGCACGAGATCACAGCCTGCGGCGAAGTCCTGAGCAAACCCGCCGCGGACGATGATGGACCGGACATGAACGTGGTCGTGCATCGCTTCAAACGGGTGGTCGAAATCTGGAAGCTGCTCAATCACCAGGTCGACGTGCTCGAGACGATGACGCCGCTCGATTTCCTCGAGTTCCGCGAACTCCTCCATGGAGCTTCGGGCTTCCAGAGTAAACAATTCCGCGCGATCGAGGCGTCGTTAGGCCTGCGCATGGAAGCGCGTTTCCGGCCCGACTATTACAAGCACACCGAGCTCGGTGGTTTTAATGAAAAGGACTTCGCCGAAATCACCGAGGTCGAGCAAAAACCGAGCATTCTGCAGATGGTGGAGCGCTGGCTGGCGCGCGCACCGTTCTTTGCCGAGGAATTTTGGAACGATTGGAGCGAAAATCCCGGCCCAGCCGGTGTCGCGGCGGGCGTGTCACCCGCGAAATCGAGCGATCCCGCGAGCGCCTCCCCCTTCTGGCAACGCTACCGCACGCTCTACCAACAGAGTCTCTCCGAGCGCGACGACACCGCCGACCTCCTCGGCAAGTTCGACGACATCTTCTTTCACACCGGCTGGGGCGACTTCTCACCCGCTTCCCTGCGCGCCGCGCTTTTCATTATGCTCTACCGCGACGAGCCGCTCTGCCGGCTGCCCTTTGCCCTGCTCAATTCCCTGATCGAGATCGACGAGCAACTTGCCACCTTCCGCTATCGCCATCTCCAGATGGTCCGGCGCATGATCGGCACCCGCGTCGGCACCGGCGGAAGCAGTGGCGAGCATTACCTGCA
This sequence comes from Chthoniobacterales bacterium, assembly GCA_038234295.1. GTDB lineage: Bacteria > Verrucomicrobiota > Verrucomicrobiia > Chthoniobacterales > UBA10450 > Palsa-1392. The sequence continues at coordinate 13,520 of JBBSUP010000075.1, read as the reverse complement.
GGGAGCGGTGAACAAAAACTACGTCTTCAAGGAACTGGCCGGCGTCATCACCTTCCTGATCGAGCGCTGCCATCTCCCAACCCTCCCGCCGCAGCTCCACCGCGCCCTGCGCTTCCACTTCAACGATCGTTAGGCTCCGGCTTCTCGCCGCCCAGCTGGGCCAGCCCGTGGGCGCGAGCGACCGCCAGGCTGGCGGCGTCTGGTGGAGCGGCTCAAAGAGATTTGGGGAACTAAAAGCTGGCAGCCGCGAAATCTCTGCAACGCCGCCGCAGTTTTCCCGAAGGAATGGGTATCAACGGATACTAATGAAAACACTCCACCTTCGAAAAATCTTATTCGCATGCTTGCTCGGCCTTCTCGCGACGCAGGCGCGAGCTACCGAATCGAGCTACACCGGACCTGACCTCGGCAATTGGGGAAAGGCGGCAAACTGGTCGCCCGCGATCGTTCCCGACAACGATGGAGGGATGACCTTCGACGTTGCCATCACCGAACTTTCCGTGACCCTGAATATCAATCCGACAATCGACAGTCTCACCTTGGGAGGTGACTCGGCGGCGCTCTTCTCAGTCGATCACAGTCTTACTTCAGCGGCGACGAGTGTGACGCCCGCGGGAACCCTCGATTTCAGCGCGGAAACAACCGATGTGCTGATGGACGCAGGAAACCTGGCGGATTTCTCCGGCACCACTTTGACGGGCGGTTTCTATCAGTTCCTGGCCGCGGAAGGTCATACAGCGACTCTGAGGTTCAATGGCGCCGACATCCGGACAAACAGCGCTGCCATTTTTCTCAAAGGGTCGGGGGCTAGAGCCGAGGATGAAAGCGGGAACGATGCTTTTGCCAACCTCGCGCTCAATACGGTCGACGGCGACATCGGGCTGCAGAATGGCCAGAACATTACCACGCCGGGTGACTTCGTGAACGACGGCTACTTTCTTTACTACGCGGGAACGACCCTGACCGTAAGTGGTGACCTGACTAACGTCGGAGACCGCCGTGACCCGGGGACGGTAGGATATCTCGATGGTCTCTCTCGCGCCGGTGAAAACTCGTTGATCGTGGTCCACGGAGTCCTTCCAAACTACGACGCCGCGACGAAAACCTTGAACAAGGGCCGCTTCTTTTTTGGCTCCATCGACGGCGCGCCTAACACTTTGCAGGTTCTGGGCGGGCCACTCCTCGACATCGTCAACAATAATGCGGCCGTTCTCCTAATCGGGGAAAACACCGGCTTCATCGACAAAGACGGAGACGATGCGTTTCGCAATCTAGCCATAAACAGCCGTGTCATTCAATTGGGTGCGAGAAGTTTTACGACGGCGGGAAGCTTCACCAATGTGGATAGCCTCGTCATTCTTGGTGATTCAGATTTTACGGTCTCAGGTGACCTCCTGAACAGCGGGTTCTTGGATGTTTCCTCATTTAACCCCTATCTGGGGTTTTTCGATGTCAACTTCGCCTTGCCGATCGATCCGCCGGCACAGGGCACCGAATTGAATGTCGCCGGGAAGCTTACGTTGGATCCGGAGAGCACACTCGCTTTCGAAGTTTTCGGCACCTCGCCGCAGGCTGTTATCAATGTCGCGGGAACAGCGGCATTCGATGGAATGCTTACTGTCACAGTGCTCGACGACTTGGGCGCGACGGTGACCGCCTCCGATAGCCTAACGGTTCTCACCGCCGCCAGCATCAACGGAAGTTTCGCGAACGTTCCGAGCGGTCGTCGCGTGTCTGCGGTGAAGGGCTCCGACTTCACGCCGGCCGGTTCCTTCCGTGCCACCTATGACGACAACAAGCTCGTGCTTTCCGAGTTCCTCCCTCATGCCGGGCTCCTCAACCTCTCCAGCCGCGCACTCGTCCGCACGGGCGATAACGTGACCATCGCCGGCTTTATCGTCGGCGGGAGCGATGCGAAACAGATCCTGGTGCGCGGGATCGGTCCCTCCCTCGCAGCAAAGGGAATCTCCGGTGTCCTCGCTAACCCGAGCCTGGAACTGTTCGACGCGGCGGGTGAAAGCATTATGACCAATGACAATTGGCAGCAGGATCAGCAGGCGGAGATCGAAGCGACTGGCATTCCGCCGACCGACCCGAAGGAAAGCGCCCTCATCGCCACGCTCGACCCCGGTAGTTACACCGTGATTCTGCGCGGCGTGGGAGAGACTGAAGGTGTCGGGCTGGTCGAACTCTACGACCTCGATCAACAGCCGGCCTACGGAGAACTAACGAACATTTCCACCCGCGGCCAAGTCGGAGCCGGCGAAAACGTCTTGATTGGCGGCATCATCATCGAGGAAGGCGAGGCCGGGCATCTCATTGTGCGCGCGCTTGGTCCTTCCCTGATCGACGAAGGCGTGACAGCGGGCTTGCTTAATCCCACGCTCGAGCTTTACGACAACTCCGGCGTGCCGCTCGCGGCCAATGACAATTGGGCTGACGACGCGACGCAGGCCGAGCAAATCGAGGCCGAAGGGCTGGCTCCCACTGCTCCTCGGGAGAGCGCGCTCAGCGTGGTGCTCGAGCCGGGCAATTACACTGCGGTCGTACGGAGTAAAGAAGACGACGTCACAGGTGTAGCCCTGGTGGAATTCTACAAGTTGAACTAGCCCTGACCCGTCTGTCCGGAGCCCCGACGATCCTAGAAGCTATCCCAAAACATGTCATTCTGATCCCGCAGCCGCGGGAGAAGAACCTCTGCTCGTTTCTGCCGGGGAGCGCTTGGGGAACAGTTAGAGATGTTTCGCTGTGCTCAACATGACAACCCTGCAAAAAAGACTTTGGGATAGCTTCTAGTAGAATGGATTGAGTTTCTCGAGCGCAGACGAATCTATGTCTTCCCCTGCCTCCAAGGACGCGATTTGCACGATCTGCGGAAGTCGGCGGGAGATTACCGCTACGGACGACCTCGGCTGCCTCCCCTGCCTGCTCCGGACGGGTCTGGAAGAAGAGCCATCCTCCGGGGAGTTAGGCGGATCTGCCGTTCCGGAAACATTCGGGACCTATGTCATCGCCCGCCATGAAGATGGGACTCTGCACGAGTTGGGCCGCGGCGCCATGGGTGTCACCTATCTCGCCGAAGACACTTCCCTGCAACGGCCCGTCGCGCTCAAGCTGATCGAAGCCAATTTCGCGAGTAGCAATCCGGACGCTCGGGAGCGCTTCATGCGCGAAGCCCGGGCCGCCGCGGCGCTGCGTCATCCGAATGTCGCGACCGTCTATCAATTCGGGGCCGAGGAAGAAACCGGCCAGTATTTTTGCGCGATGGAACTGGTCGAGGGTGAAACTCTCGAGCAACGCGTGCGGCGCACCGGCCCGCTCGACGTGCGAGCGACCATCGAGATCGCCCGGCAGGTGACGGCTGCGCTCCTCGTGGCGGAAAGCTGCGGTCTCGTCCATCGCGATTTAAAGCCGGCGAATATCATGATGACAAAGCCGGGCAAGCGCGACGAAGTCGTGGCCAAGGTGATCGACTTCGGGGTCGCGAAGGCTTTGCAGGAAACGCCGGACAGGCGCCACCTCACCCACGGGGGCTTTATTGGCACCCCGGCCTTCGCCAGCCCGGAACAACTCCGGGGGGATACGTTGGACGTCCGCTCTGACATATATTCCTTAGGCGCGACTCTTTGGTATGCGCTCACCGGCTTGCACGTCGAAAGCAAAGATGCCAGGCCGCCTGCACTGCCCGTAGGACAACTGAAGTCCGCCCAAGTTCCAACTCGCTTTATCTCCCTCCTGCGGGCCATGCTCATGACCGAACCGGCGGCACGCCCGAGCGTGGAGGAACTCGCCGCGAGGTTGCAGGCGATCGAGAAAGGCAAGGCACGACCGATCTTTAACGGCTTGGCTGGCCTGGTCGTCGTCGGCGCGCTCGCTTTCGGATACTACTTCTATACTTCACCTGCGCCGCCCCAGCGTGACGCGGTCTCATTCAGCAAGAGCGTCGCTGTCCTTCCTTTCGACGATCTGAGCGAGCAGCAGAATCATTCCACTTTCGCCGATGGAGTGCAGGACGAGCTGCTCACCAACCTGGCGCGCATCGCAGACCTTAAGGTCGTCAGCCGAACGAGCGTGATGCAATATGCTCGCGGGGAGCACAAGAGCTTGCGCGAAATCGGCCGCCAATTGGGCGTCGCCTACATCGTGGAAGGAACCGTGCACCAGCTCGGCGACAAGGTGCGCGTCAGTGCTCAGTTGATCGACGCCCGGAGCGATCTCCATCAGTGGTCCCACAGCTACGATCGGCCGCTCGGTGACGTCTTTGCCATTCAAAGTGAGATTGCGCAGACGATTGCGGCCCAGCTCGGCGCGGTCATCGCCCCTCACGAAAAAGCGGCGATCAATGCACAGCCCACTCATGACCTGGCGGCGTTCGACCTTTACACCCGCGCCAAGTCGCTCCTGGAAAAGACCTCCTTCAGCCCGCGCGGGAAAGATAATCTCTTCCAGGCCGCGCAACTTCTGCAGGAGGCCGTGTCCCGTGATCCGAAATTCCTCCTGGCCTACTGCCAGCTCGCCGCGGCGCACGACGTTCTCTACTTTCTTGGCTTCGATCATACGCCGAAACGGCTGGCGTTAGCCGAAGCGGCAGTCAAGGCCGCTAATGAGCTAGGTCCAGGTTCCGGAGAAGCGCATTTGGCGCGCGCGCGTCATCTCTATCAGGGCTACCTGGCCTACGAACCCGCCCTCGCCGAGCTGGAGGTCGCCCGGAGCGCCTTGCCTAACCAATCCTCTGTCTTTAGCCTGGCCGGTTACATTTACCGCCGCGAAGGCAAATGGGACGAGTCCACGCGGCAATTTGAAAACGCCCTCTCGCTCGACCCGAGAAATTTTTACACCCTCCAGCAGCTTTCGATTTCTTATAACCTGCTTCGGCGTTATCCCGACGTCGCCAAGGTGCTCGATCGCGCTCTCACCATCGTGCCCCAGGATGTCGATACTCTGCTCAGCCGCGCGGCAGTCGATCTGAATTGGCGCGCCGATACGCGACCGCTCCATGCCATCATCGCGGCCATTCTGGCGAAGAAACCCAGCGCAGGTCCCGATTTGGCCGGGGTCTGGATCTTCCTCGCTTTTTGCGAGCATGACCAGGAGGCGACCGCGCGCGCTGTGGCCGCTCTCGGCGATGGAACCTTCGGGCCTGGGGCTCTCCAATTCCGCCGGACGTTTTGGGAAGGGCTGGCCGCACGCGTCCGGGGCGACGCCGAGAAAGCGAAGGAGGCTTTCTCGCGGGCTCGGGCCGAGCAGGAACGCATTGTCGCGGCTCAGGAAAATTTCGCCCCCGCGCTCTGCATCCTTGGCCTCATTGACGCCGGCTTGGGACGAAAGGCCGAGGCGATCCGGGAAGGGCGGCGCGCCGTGGAGTTATTGCCCGTGACCAGAGATCCGATCAACGGCGTGCACATCATGGAATACCTCGCGGCCATTTACGCCTGGTCGGGCGAGGCCGAGCTCGCTTGCGAACAGCTCGAGAAAGTAACCAAGATTCCCGGGAACCTGAGCTACGGCCAGCTCCGGCTTTCCCCGCTCTGGGACGACTTGCGTGGCAACCCGCGCTTCGAAAAACTCGTCGCGTCCCTTGCCCCAGCTGCGGGCCAGTAAGCAAGCCCCTGGAACTGAGAGCATTTTGCGCCGCACGCACTTTTCCTGCAACGCCGCGCACTTTTATCCGAAGGAACTGGTGAACACACAATTCCGTCCAGCTCGGACGGGCAACCAAAACCAACCTTAGAAATGACCCATATGAAAATGCTCAGCCTCTTCACCGCCGTTGTCCTCGCCTCTTCGGCGGGAGCCTTCGCGCAGCCGCAACGCCCGATCTCCGTCGAAGTCCTCGCTTCCTTTGATTATCCTGGAGAAGGTAACTCCACCTCCGCCCAGGGGATCAACGACCAGGGCGACATCACCGGCTCCTACGACGACGCCAGTGGCGTGACTCGCAGCTTCGTCCGCTACCGCAATGGGACCTTTAGCGAGCCGATCATCGAACCCAACGACACTGATGGGTACACCTTCGCGCGCGACATTAATAACCTGGGCACGGTTGCCGGCAGTTATGGGACCGCCGATGGCGAAACCCACGGCTTTCTCCTTTCCGGAGGCACTTATACAGAGTTCGATGCCCCCAACACTGTTTCCACTTACATCTACGGATCGAACGATTCCGACGATCTGGTCGGCGTCTCCTACGCCACCGACACGAGCTTTGGGATGGCGTATGCCAGAGTCGGCGGAACCACCATGATAATCGATCTTCCTTCGGTTAAGATCAGCTTCGCCTACGGGATCAACAATGCACAGGAGGTAGTGGGCCTTTACTATGAGCGTGGTGATTTCAATTATCACGGTTTCTACCGTGCGCCCGATGGGGCTATCACGGCTCCGATCGATGCTCCAGGGGCGGCCACTACCTTTCTTTCCGGCATCAACGAAAAGGGCGTAATCGTGGGACGATATGGAGATTCCACCGGCACCCAGCATGGCCTTGTCTTCAGAATGCCTCACTTCTTTTTCTCCTTCGATTATCCCGGCGCGACCTTCACATCGGTCAGCGGAATTAACAACCAGGGTTATGTGACCGGCCGTTATGAGAACGGAGACGGCATCTTTCATAGTTACGTGGGCAGAGTCAGATTCGTCCGGTGAGTTAGCGGGCTTTGTCACGAAGACGAAGGAAGCTCGTGGGGGCACCCTCCCCACGAGGGAGGGGCATCGGCGAGATGTGCGCTGGTGTCCCTCCACACCCCTTTAGCTCGGAGCGCGCCTCCGAACGCGACCTGCCCAAGCGAAGCGCCGCGGGGCGCGAGTTGCGCGCGGGACGACCAAATTCTTCATCGCCGGCTTCCGCGCCGATCCTGACGCTCCAAGATCCGCCGGCGCTGCGCTCCGCCGGAATGTGCGAGTGTTTAAGCGCAGTTTTTTGCAACGCCGCACCCTTTTCTGCATGCGCCGCAAACTCGGCCTGCCGGGCCCGAGCGGGTAACGAAGACAGGAGCGCAAGGCGGTCCCCTCTGACAATATACGCGCTCCCTTAGAACGGTCAGCGTCAACCGCGGAGCGACGTGCCGAAAGATTGGCTTCCAGCCTGTCTCGGCCGACAGGCATCTTGCCTGCCGGTTCTCTCCAAGCGACCGGCCAGAAGCCGGTCGGCACCCTCTAAGGCTCGCGTCGCCAGGTCTGTTTGCACTGACTCTTAGAAATCAAGGACTCCAGTGCTGGGCGGTAGAGCGTGGCGCGGGAACGCAGCCATTGCGGGAATTCGTCATCCGCCACGATGCGACGCTGAAGTCCTAGAAGAATTTCTTTTTCGCGGCGTCACAATTTCTCGCAACGCGCCCTCCATTTTTCCGAAGGAAGAAGGTGAAGACAATTCGTTCCAGAACGAAACCACCAAAACAACTAACCGGAAAACAAAATAAATGAAAGCACTCGTTCTAACAGCAGCAATGTTACTCACGGCGGTCTTCGCCCCCTGGGCGTCGGCCGACAAGCTCATTCCCCTCAACGGCTTCCTGACGGGGAATGAGGTTTCTCAGTTCGCCAATGGCACGATCGTTCTCGATGGCACCCTTAGTGGGAAGACCAGCCTTGGCGACGTTACTTATACTTATCACGCAGAGCTGGATCCTATCCATTTGACGGCCGTCCAAAGCGGACAGTTGTCTTTTGCCAACGGAGATACAGTGAATGTGGAAGGGTTCGGAATGAGTGTTAGCTCCGGGCTGACCAAGGACGCGAGCGCGCTTGCAACCGCGACCGAGCTCCTCCACTTCACCAGTGGCAGCGGACGATTCGCCAAGGGTCTCGGGAGTCTGGTCGTGCAGCGCACGCAGAGCCTTGCCATCGCGGATTACGCCAGCACCTCGGCAACGTTTGGCTCGTTCCAAGGCACTTATATGTCCGGCGGAGGAAAAGGATCGAGTAACCTCGAAAATAAGGCTACGACGAGCGAAGGTGAGGGAGGAAAGACAACCTTGGAGCCGGACGAACTCGTTGTTCAAATTTGCGACAATGGCCGCGAACGCGCCATCCGCGGCAGCCGGGCGATTGAATATATAAATAAACATCCCGGCTCCTACCTTGGCCCTTGCGACGGAAGCCAGTTCTAAGTTTTCGGCTCCTCGGCCAACACTGATCGTTTGTTCGGAGCGACGTGTGGAAGCACGCCGCTCCGAAGCTGTCATCTCCTGGCAGAGCCCGCTTGTTTCTTTCTTCTCGAGAGGGCGCACATGATCGGTCGCCGCTTCCGGGAGTCTTCCGCGACGCGTAGCGCGAGCTTCCACGCAAACGAATTCTCTGAAAGGGTGTCTAAAAAGCGAGCCGTGCACCTTGAGCTACCGAATGAATCTTGAGACATAAGCTTCACCCTGCTCCCGCCCGCCTAGCCGCCAAGACCCCGAACAAGTCCATGTCTTCTCCCATCCAAGAAAGCGAATTCTGCAAGATCTGCGGCAGTCGCATCGGGAGCACGACCTCGGGCAATCTCGATTGTCTCTCGTGTCTTCTCCGCGTGGGCTTGGAAGAAGAACCGCGGGGCGACGGGACACAAATTCAGAAGCCCGAAACCCTCGGCGAATATGTTATCGCGCGGCACCCTGATGGGACGCTTCACGAACTGGGGAGCGGCGCCATGGGTGTCACCTTTCTTGCCGAGGATGTCTCCCTGCAACGGCCGGTCGCGCTGAAAATCATTAGCGCCGTCTTCGCGCGCACGGGGGCAGATCCGCGCGAGCGCTTCATGCGGGAGGCGCGCGCGGCCGCGGCCTTGCGGCATCTGAATGTCGCGACGGTCTATCAATTCGGGATCGACGACGATACCGGCGAATATTTTTACGCCATGGAGTTGATCGAGGGCGAGACTCTCGAAGAACGGGTGCGCCGGACGGGGCCGCTCGATTTCGCGACCGTGCTCGCGATCGCGCGCCAAGTAAGCGCGGCGCTCGCCGCCGCGGAAAAGCGCGGCCTGGTTCATCGCGATTTGAAACCGGGCAACATCATGATCACGACCCCGAAAGGCGGCGACATCACGGTCAAAGTGATCGACTTCGGAGTCGCCAAGGCTTTACAGACGACAACGGATACGCGGCACCTGACCCAGGGTGGCTTTGTCGGGACGCCGGCCTTCGCCAGCCCGGAACAACGGGATGGTCGGCCGGTTGACGCTCGCTCCGATATCTATTCGTTAGGCGCAACGCTCTGGTTTCTGCTCACCGGAGTGATGCCTGCGGAAGGTCAGCGCGCGCGGCTCAAGAGCGCTCAGGTGCCGGCGCGATTTCGCTCTCTCTTGCTCGCCATGCTGGCTGGAGAGCCGGCCGCCCGACCGAGCGTCCAGGAGCTCACCACGAAGTTGGAGACAGGGCAAAAATCGTCCCGGGGACCGCTCTTCCTCGCTTCGGCGGCTCTGATTACCGGCGCCATCGCTGCGGGCTTTTACCTTTTTTCCGCGCCCGCACCGCTGGAGCGCGACGCTGCCTCCTTTCGGAAAAGCATCGCCGTCCTGCCCTTCGACAATCTCAGCAACGAAAAAGGCAGCGCGAATTTTACCGACGGCGTCCAGGATGAATTACTGACCAACCTTGCGCGCATCTCCGAACTAAAAGTGGTGAGCCGCACGAGCGCGTTGCAATACCGGCGGGGCCAACCGCGAAACCTGCGCGAGATCGGACAGCAATTGGGCGTCGCCTTTGTCGTCGAAGGCACGGTCCGCACGATTGGCCGCCAGGTGCGAGTGAGCGTGCAGTTGATCGACGCGCGCACTGACCTCCACCGCTGGGCGCAGCAATACGATCGACCGCTCGACGACGTCTTTGCCATCCAGAGCGAGATCGCCCGGAACATCGCGAAACAGTTGGATGCCAAAATCTCTCCGCGGGAACGGGCCGCGATCGCGCAGCCGCCGACTCGCGATCTGGTCGCCTTCGACCTTTACACCCAGGCGAGGTCGCTTCTGGACAAGACCTCTTTCAGTCCCCGCGGGAAAGATAACCTCTTCGCCGCGGCCAAGCTTCTAAAGGAAGCCGTCACGCGCGATCCGAAGTTCCTCGCCGCCTGGTGTCAGCTCGCCGAGGCCCACGACGTTCTTTACTTCCTCGGCTTCGATCACACGCCGGCACGGCTCTCGTTAGGCGAAGCCGCCGTCGACGCCGCCCGCGCTCTCGCGCCCGACTCCGGGGAAGCGCACCTCGCGCGCGCGCGCCATCTTTACCAGGGCTATCTCGCCTACGAGCCGGCCCTGGCCGAGCTGGCCCTGGCGCGCCGGGCCATACCTAACGAGTCTGAGGTCTTTAAGCTGGCCGGTTACATTTACCGGCGGCTGGGAAAATGGGACGATTCCACCCGGCAATTCGAGAATGCCCTCGCGATCGACCCGCGCAACTTCTACACCCTCCAGCAAGTCTCCATCTCCTATAGCCTGCGGCGGCGTTACGCGGATGCGGCAGCGGCCCTCGACCGCGCAATCGCGATCGTGCCGCAGGATATCGACAGTCTGGTCAGCCGCGCCATGGTCGATTTGAATTGGCGCGCCGAGACCCGGCCGCTCCATGCGCTGATTGCCGGAATCCTGGCGAAAAAGCCTGCCGCCGCGCCGGAGCTCGCCGGGGTCTGGATTTTCCTCGCGCTCTGCGAACGAGACCACGCCGCCGCCGCGCAGGCTGTCGCCGCGCTTGGTGACGGCACCTTCGGGCCCGGCGCGGTGCAGTTTCGCCGCGCTTTCTGGGAAGGCCTGGCCGCGCGCGTGCGGGGCGACGCCGCGGCGGCGGAGCAGGCGTTCCTGCGGGCGCGCGCGGAGCAGCAAAGCGTCGTCGCCGCGCAGGCGGATTTCGCCCCGGCACTCTGCACGCTGGGGGTGATCGACGCCGCCCTGGGGCGGAAAGCCGAGGCGATTCGCGAAGGCCGGCGCGCGGTCGAGTTGCTGCCGGTCAGCCGCGATCCGATTAACGGCGTGCACATGCTGGAATTTCTCGCCGGGATTTATGCCTGGTCGGGCGAACCGGAGCTAGCCTGCGATCAACTCGAGGTCGCACAAAAACTTCCGGGCGGTTTGAGTTATGGCCAACTGCGCCTGTCGCCGTTGTGGGACGATCTGCGCGGGCATCCGCGTTTCGAGAAGATCGTCGCGGCCCTCGCGCCCGGCGACGCGAAGTAGCGGCGCTCGCGCATTTGCAGTTTTCATTTCGGCAACGCAGCCGCAGACTCTCGTCTATGGCTGACGTGACGATCGATATCATCAAGAACGGACCACTCATCGTGAAGGGCGAAGTGGAAATGAAGGACGCGGACGGCAAGAGCTACCCGGCGGAGAAGCGGATGGCGCTCTGTCGCTGCGGCGCTTCGACCGAGAAGCCGTTCTGCGACGGGACGCATTCGAAGATTGGGTTCGAGGCCGCAGAACAAGCGGTCCCGGAATCGAGCGAAGGTTAGATCGCGACGCTTTAACGACGTCCTATACTCGTTAGGCGCACCTGGCGATTGGTCTCCGGACCGCGGCTCCATTCAGCGATCGTGCGCTGGAGGAGATCGAGTCGCTGGCGGCGTCCGGCGAGGTCGGACTTAAGTTGCCGCTCGATTCGGAGCCGGAGCTCGGGGTTCGCGCCGGCGCGCGCAAAATCCCAAGCGTCTTCGCTTTCGGCTTCGCGCAGGCTTTGGCTGAGCGCCCAGAGAGCGCGTTCGAGTTCGGCGAGAACGGTATGCATTTGCGAGAAGGTTTGCCCGGCGGTGCGATTGGCTTCGATGTCGCTGAGGGCGAGGAGAATTTCCATCCGGGCGACATCCCCGGCAGCGTAGGCTTCCTGCACTTCGTGCCAGAGTGGCGAGACCGCCGCGGAGCCATCGGCGCGAAGATCGGGATGGAGTCGCCGAACGAGCCGGCGATACAGCTCCCGCACCCGCGCGTCGACCGCTGGTTCGGTTTCTGATTCCTCGACTACTTCCTCAACGCTCGCCGCCCGGCGCGGCGCAATGCGCTCGCGTTCCGGCTGCGGTTCCGGCGGCGGCGTGCGAAACATGTGTTGTTTGAACGCCTCGAAGCTCGCGCTGTAGGCGTCGTCGTCCATCTTGTCGGGGTTCGTGCCTAACGAGCTTTTCACCCAGTCCTGGAAGAGCGCTTCCTTTTCGAAATCGCTCAGCTTCCGGCCGGTCCCGGCGTCACCCGCCCGACGCGCTTCTTCTCGCGCGGCCGCCGCCGGATTTCCTCGGCGCGCCATGACGCGCTCGTAAGCGGCGTGCGGATCCTGAAAGGCGCGGCGCATCTCCATCTCGACCTCGTGCACCAGAGCTTGGGCATCGAGGATCTTCGTCTCGACATCGCGCGCGGCACTAAGCAGGGCGCCAAACTCGCGGGCCCGCCAGCGTGCGAAGGCCGGCTTGTCTTTCCGCTCGAAATGATGCCAACCCGCGCGGGCGGTCTCGAGCCGAGCCATCGCTTCCCGGCACTCGGCCGCGATCGAAGCGCGCAACGGCTCCTGGTCGATGACGACGAGATGAAGCATCCGGCGAATTTACGCAAAACGGGCGGGCGAGAAAGCGCGGGAGCTGCTGTTAGAGGGCGTCTAATAGTCGTCCCGAGCGGAGCCGGAGGCGGAGTCGAGGGATCCCGTGGCGAAACCTGAAAGCTCACTCCACGGGATTCCTCGACTGCGTCCCGCGGCCGCGGGACTCCGCTCGGGATGACCCAGTTTTCAGACGTCCTCTTAGGCCTCGAACTTCTTCACCACCAGCGTAGCGTTGTGCCCGCCGAAACCGAAGGAGTTGTTGACCGCGACGTTCACTTCTTTCTCACGCATGACGTGCGCGGTGTAGTCGAGGTCGCACTCCGGATCGGGGTTATCCAGATTGATCGTGGGCGGGATTTTGCTGTCGCGCATGGCGAGGATGCAGACCGCAAGCTCGATCGCGCCGGCCCCGCCTAACAAGTGGCCGGTCATCGATTTCGTGGAGCTAATCGCAAGACCGCCGCTTTCGGCGTAGCCGTCGAAAACCGTCTTGATCGCGCGCGTTTCGCAGATGTCGCCGAGGCCGGTGGAAGTGGCGTGCGCGTTCAGGTAATCGACCTGCTCGGGCGCGATTCCCGCGTGTTTCAGCGACATTCGCATCGCGCGCGCGGCACCTTCGCCGTCGGGCGGCGGCGCAGTCATGTGATAGGCGTCGCCGCTGAGGCCGTAGCCGGCGAGTTCGCAGTAAATTTTCGCGCCGCGCGCTTTGGCGTGTTCGAATTCCTCGACGACGACGACGCCGCCACCTTCGCCGATGACGAAGCCGTCGCGATCCTTATCGAACGGACGCGAAGCGCGCTTCGGTTCGTCGTTGCGCGTGCTGAGCGCTTTCATCGCGGAGAAGCCGGCGAGTCCGACCGGGATGATGGCCGCTTCGGAACCGCCGGCGAGGAAGACATCGGCGTCGCCAAACTTAATGATCCGCCAGGCTTCGCCGATGGCGTTGTTCGAAGTCGCGCAGGCGGTGACGATGCACATGTTCGGCCCGCGCAGGCCCCATTCCATCGAGATGAGGCCGCTGGCCATGTT
>JBBSUP010000074.1:0-19068 GCA_038234295.1 Chthoniobacterales bacterium | reverse complement strand
AGTCTCGTCCCCGCTCCGCCGCCCATGATGATGCTGAGCGTGCGCTGGGTCGTACCCGGCGGGAGAGAAGGAGTCTGCGGCATGGCTGAAGACCAAGAGTGAATCGGATCGGGAGATTTGCGAGCCGTATTCTGCGGGCGCATTAGCGTGCCGCCAGGTTCCATGGCGGTGGCGGCGTGACGAAGTGGGAGACGGCAAGCCGACCTTGCGGGGGCCAACAGCTACAGCGGCAGCACTACAGTTAGCGTCGGGGCCTTTATCGTCGCCAATCAAACTGGATCCGCCACCGGCGCCGGAGCGTTCCTTGCACCTGCCGCAGGAGAAACGAGAGCGAGCCCGCTCACGCTTCCAAGCGGCGCTCACTTTGAACGCCGACGCCACTCACACTTGGACCTTCCAGGCGAGAATCGGGAGGGCGCCCGAAAAGTCGAGTCATCCCGAGCGGAGCCCCGCGACCGCGGGGCGGAGTCGAGGGATCCCGTGGCGATACCTTTAAGCTCACTCCACGGGATTCCTCGACTGCTCCCGCGACCGCGAGATCCGCTCGGAATGACCGAGGTTAGATGTCCCCAAGAGCAGGAGCAGGATCGGGGAGGTTGCGTCGAGCGGGCCGCGGTGTCACGATGCGCCCTCGCTTATGTGTGGAATCGTCGGATACGTCGGTCGGTCGGAAGCAGCTCCCATCCTTCTGGATGGACTGCGCCGGTTGGAATATCGCGGCTACGACTCGGCTGGCGTTGCGATCGCCGATGGCGACCATATCGAGACCCGCAAGTGCGCGGGACGTATCGCCGGTCTCACAAAACTCATGTCGGAGAATCCGGCGGCCGGGCATTACGGCATCAGCCACACGCGCTGGGCGACCCACGGCAAACCGACCGATCAAAACGCGCATCCGCATTTCGACGAGAGCGGCAAACTCGCCCTCGTCCACAACGGCGTAATCGAAAACTACCAGCAGATCCGCGAGGAGCTGCTCCAGGAAGGCGAGCATCATTTCGCCTCCGAGACCGATAGCGAAGTGCTCGCGCATCTCGTCGGGAAGATTTACGCCGACTCGGCCAAGGGCGTCTCCGATCCGCAACGGCACAAAGCGCTCCTCGTCGAAGCGTTGCGGAAGGCACTGCAAAAAGTCATCGGCACCTACGGCATTGCGCTTTGCCATAGCGACATTCCTGATTTCATCGTCGGCGCGCGGCGCGGGAGTCCGCTCGTCCTCGGGGTGGGAAAAGATGAGAACTTCCTCGCCAGCGACGTGAGCGCGATCGTCGCCTACACCCGCGACGCGGTTTACCTGAACGACTTCGACCTCGTCGCGGTCGAGCGCGATAAATTCGAGATCAGCTCGCTCGCGGGCGAGACCGGCGACCGCGCGATCAGTCGGGTCGAGTTCACCGCGGAGGACATCAAGAAGGGCGACTACCCGCACTACATGCTCAAGGAAATCTTCGAGCAACCCGGCTCGGTGCGCGACGCCTTGCGCGGCCGGCTCAGTCTCGAAGAATGCACCGCCAAACTTGGCGGGCTGAACATGACAACCGCCGAGCTGCGCGATGTCGGACGGATCGTCCTCACCGGCTGCGGCACGGCGCTCCATGCCGGGATGGTGGGCGAATATCTCATCGAGCAGGTCGCGCAGATTCCGACGGAAGTGGAGTTCGCGAGCGAGTTCCGCCATCGGAACACGCCGATGACGCGCGATACGCTCGTCTTCGCGATCAGCCAGAGCGGCGAGACCGCGGACACGCTCGGCGCGCTCCGCGAGAGTCAGCGCAAAGGCTATCGGACGCTCGGCATTTGCAACAACGTCGCGAGCACGATCGCGCGCGAGAGCGACGGCGGCGTTTACATGCACGCCGGGCCGGAAATCGGGGTGGCAGCAACGAAATCGTTCACCTCGCAGGTGGTGGTCCTGAATTTGATCGCCCTGTTACTAGGGCGGATGCGGCATCTCTCGACTTCCGAGGGCACGCGGCTGATCGAGGCGCTCGAAGCGCTGCCGGAAAAAATCGAGGAAGTGCTCAAACTCAGCAGCAGCATCAAGACAGTCGCCGAGAAATATGCCGAGGCCACGGGTATGTTATTTTTCGGAAGGCAATTGAATTTCCCGATCGCGCTGGAGGCGGCGCTGAAAGTGAAAGAGATCACCTACCTCTACGCTGAAGGTCACCCCAGCGCGGAGCTGAAACACGGCATCATCGCGCTCGTGAAACCGGAGTTGCCGTCGGTTTTCATCGCGCCGGACGACGCGGTTTTCTCGAAAAACGTGAACAACATCGAGCAGGTGCGCGCGCGGAAGGGACCGATCATCGCGATCACGACTGAGAGCGGCGCGAAGAAGCTCAAGGGCATCGCCGACGATGTGATTGTCGTGCCGGACGCGCATGACATCGCGATGCCGGTGCTGACCGTGATTCCGCTCCAGCTTTTCGCCTACCATCTCGCGGTCGCGCTCGGGCGCGATGTGGATAAACCGCGGAACCTTGCGAAAAGCGTGACCGTAGAATAACCGCGGCTCGGTCATCCCGAGCGGAGCCGAAGGCGAAGTCGAGGGATCCCGTGGAGCAACTGAGAAGCTCCGAAGCAAGGACTCTTTTTTCCGCCCGCGGTCTCGCAGGCGTGCGCGATACCTTCCGAGAAACGCCACGGGATCCTTCGACTCCGCTGCGCTTCGCTCAGGATGACCGCGAGAACGCGTCTGTTAACTGCGGCGGCCGCCGGCGATCAATCGATAGATCAGCAGGAGCAAGATCGCCCCGACAACCGACGCGATGAAGCCCGCTGCGTCGCCCTGATGATACCACCCCAGCGCGCGTCCGAGATAACCGGCGACGAACGCGCCCGCGATGCCGAGCAGAATGGTGATGATGCAGCCGCCCGGATCTTTCCCCGGGACCAGCAATTTGGCGACCGCCCCGACGAGGAGGCCGATGATGAGAGTTCCGATGATGGCGAACATAATTTTCTACCTCTCCATTCGCAGGCAACCGCCAGCGCGGACCTGTCGGGAAGGCGAAGGAGCGCCGCTGCGATCCTTCGCCCGCCCGAAAATAATCAGGCTTCCTGCAGGTTCGAGCTCAACCATTCCTCGGTCGTTTCGACGGGCGAATCCGGCGCCCACAACTCCGCGCGTTCCGGATGATAACGCGAACCGATCGGGATCGAGTAATCATCCTCGTGCTCGTAATCGCGTTCGCGCTTGAGCATCTTGCGGAAGGTCATGATCGCGGGCGAAGGCTGGCGCTCGGTCGCATAAACCCGGCCCGCAAACGCGTCGATCAACTCGCCGCGATAGCGCTGGTGAACAAAGGTCGCGAAAGCGAACGGCTGCTCCCAAAAGAGATCGACCATGTCCTCGAGATTATCGATGCCCTGCTCGCAGAAGAGCATGTGCTCCGCGAACGGATTCTCATCCTCGCGCCGTTCGCCCTTCAAATAAGAGACCACGTGCGGCACCGCGAACTCCGCCTCGCGCATAGTCGCGGAGAGCCCAAAGGAAAAGATCGGGTCGATGAAGCGATGCGCATCGCCGATGCAGATGAAGCCTTTGCCGCAGAAACGCCGCACCTGGTAGGAATAGTTCGGGATCACGCGCACCTTGTCGGTCAGCTCGTAGTTGGCGATGCGCCGCGCGAGGTCGGGGTTAATCTGGGGCAGATAGTCGAGGAAGAACTCTTGTGGGGTCTGCTTCGCCTCGACGAACTTCGCCCGCGGCACGACCAGGCCGATACTGGTCACTTCATCATCCACCGGAATGAACCATGACCAGTGGTATTTTTTCTGGTAGAGAATAACCGTGTTGCCGGGCGCCATCTCGCCTTCCGTGCCTTCGTCGCGGAGCGCGCCGCGGACATGCGCGAAAAACGCGATCTGTTTGTCGTAGCCTCCGACGTACTTCGGGCCGGTGACTTTTTGGTTGCCGAGAAAAGTGGCCATCCCCGAGCAATCGAGGACCACGGTAGACTCGATGTCCTCCATCCGACCGTCGGGATGGCGCATGGTCACGCCACGCACCGCTCCATCTTCGCCCAAGAGCGCTTTAACGGCGCTGCCACGCACGAGATTGGCGCCGCGTTTCACCGCCGTCTCGAGCATCATGCCGTCGAAATCACTCCGGCGAACCGACCAGGTGACACCGGGTTGCAGCTCCCAATTTTTATCCCGGGCCGAAACCGGGATGAACCAGGAGTTTTTACCGCCTTCACCAAAAACTCGCACGCCATGCTTCACCGGATAACGTCGGCTGATCATCTCCTCAGCGAGGCCGAGCCGACGGAGCACTCCGGCGGCTTCGCCAGTCATCGATTCGCCAATGTGGAAGCGCGGGAACTCTTCCTGCTCGAGAATGATAGGCTTGACGCCTTCCTGCAAAAGAAACATGGCCGCGGCGGCGCCTCCCGGCCCGCCTCCAACAATAAGAACATCAGTTTTCATAATTATGAGGAAATGAATGAGACAACAATTCGGGTGACGGGTAAAGTGAAAAGCCGTTTGGCGGAACCTTTATCCGGCTGAACCGCGAAGATTTAACAGGAATGAAACTCACGCCCAATTTTGAAGAGGCGCTCATCTACGCCACACGCGTCCATGGTGCGCAGTTGCGCAAAAAAACGCAGGTCCCCTATATCGGGCATCTCCTCGGCGTCGCCGCGATCGCGATGGAATATGGCGCGGACGAAACCGAAACGATCGGCGCGCTCCTGCACGACGCGGTCGAGGACGGTGGCGGAGCGGAACGCCAGCGCGAGATCGAGAAACGCTTCGGCAAGGACGTCGGCAAAATCGTCGCCGGCTGCACCGATTCCGACGAAACCCCGAAGCCGCCCTGGCGCGAGCGGAAGGAGAAATACATCGAGCATCTCCGGGAAGCTTCGCCGTCGGTCGTGCTCGTTTCCGCCTCGGACAAGCTGCACAACTGCCGCGCGATCGTGCACAATTTCCGCGAAGTCGGCGACGAAGTTTTCGCACGCTTCAAAGCCGGCAAGCAAGGTTGCCTCTGGTATTACCGCGCCCTCGTGACTGCCTTCCGGCAGCACGGCCAGAGCGAACTCGTCGATGAGCTCGACCGAGTCGTGACCGAGATGGAAAAGCTCGCCGGCGCCGGAATCCTGTAGGGGAAGCCCGCCTGCACGCGATTCCCGAAGCTGCTGAGCGCCTCCCTTTGCAGCACGCCTCGCTTGAATCTTCGATGCATCCGCACAGATTGGTGACCCGATGTTACCGACTCACGCGCCCGCCCAGGGGGCCAACCACGAAGATCATGAACCGCTCCGGGATTTCCGGACGAACTCTCGCATGCTCATCCTCGTGGGCCTCGCCATCCCTGTCGGGGTGGTCAGCGCGCTCGTCGCCAAGGCCCTGCTCTGGCTGATCGCGGAGATCACGAACCTGGTTTTCTTTCAGCGCTTCGGCAGTCTGTTGCCACCGCTGGAGGGGCATCACCTCGGGCCGTGGATCGTCGCGGCGCCGGTCGCCGGGGCGTTGGTGATCGGGCTGATGGCGCGCTACGGCTCCGAGAAGATCCGCGGGCACGGCATCCCCGAGGCGCTGGAGGCGATCCTGCTCGGCCGGAGCATGGTCGAGCCGAAGGTGGCGCTCTTAAAGCCGATCTCGTCGGCGATCTCGATCGGCACGGGTGGGCCGTTCGGCGCGGAGGGGCCGATCATCATGACGGGTGGCGCGATCGGCTCGATCATCGCGCAGCTTTTTCATCTCACCGCGGCGGAGCGCAAGACGTTGCTCGTGGCGGGCGCGGCGGGCGGGATGGCGGCCGTCTTCTCTGCGCCGATCGCAGCGACTTTGCTCGCGGTGGAGCTGCTCCTGTTTGAATGGCGGCCGCGGAGTTTTATTCCGGTCGCGGTGGCCTCGGTGGTGGCTTCGCTTCTGCGCGTGCCGTTGATCGGCGCGGGGCCGATCTTTCCCGTTCAGCTGCACGCTGTGCTGGGCCCGATGGCGATTTTTTGGGCGGTGGCGATCGGGATTCTGGCCGGGTTTGGGTCGGGTTTGCTGACCGGGCTGGTTTACTTCTGCGAAGATATTTTTCTCAAGCTGCCGATCCATTGGATGTGGTGGCCGGCGCTTGGCGCGCTCTTCGTCGGTCTGGGTGGCTGGTTCGATCCTCGCGTTCTCGGCGTTGGGTATTACCTGATCGCCGGCCTGCTCTCCGGCCATATCCTCGGTGCGGCGGTGTTGTCGCTCCTCGCGCTCAAGGCGATCGTCTGGTCGATCTCGTTAGGTTCGGGCACGTCCGGTGGCGTGCTCGCACCGTTGCTTATCATCGGCGGCGCGCTCGGGGCGTTCGTCGGGCAATGGCTCCCGGTGGGCGACCCCGGCCTCTGGGCGATGGTGGCGATGGCGGGAATGATGGGCGGCACGATGCGTTCGCCGCTCACCGGCATGTTCTTCATGCTGGAATTGACGGCCGACTTCAACGCCCTGCCCGCGCTGCTCTGCGGCTCGGTGGCAGCGTTAGGCGTGACGGTGCTCCTGATGCGCCGCTCCATTCTCACGGAGAAACTGGCGCGCCGCGGCCAGCATATTGCGCGGGAATACAGCGTCGACCTCTTCGAGCTGATGCGGGTGGGCGACGTGATGGAGCGAGACTTTACGATGATTCCCGGGACGACGCCGCTGGCGCAATATTCGGCGCGGGTGGCAAACGGCGACCCGCTGCTCTGCGGGCATCAGGGCACGCTGCTCGGTGATGAAGCCGGCGAGCTGGCGGGAATCATCACCCGTGGGGATGTCGTGCGGGCGCTCGAACATTCGCGCGATGCGAACCTCACTGTCTTGGAAGCGGGTCGGCAGGAGATGGTCGTTACTTACCCCGAGGAAGCCCTCTACGACGTGATCGCAAAACTCCTGCGCCACGACATCGGCCGCCTGCCGGTGGTCGAGCGCGCCGCGCCGAAAAAAGTCGTTGGTTACCTCGGCCGCGCCGCGATCCTGAGTGCGCGCGAGCGTTATCACCGCGAGGAAGATGTGCGAGAAAGCGGAGCCGCGATCCGGACAGCCGCTCGCGAACTACGCGCGATTCCGCGTAACCGCTGACGCGTTGCGCGATCACGAGTGGTGGTGGTCGGGAGTTTTTTGGAGGTGCTCTGGCGTGCCAGCCGCAACTGTGCCCGGCTGCTCTCTACCCACTTCATCAAATCCAAGGAGCACCGCGTGGAAATCCTGCGGCTCATGCAGCGAAGTCTTCGACCGCAGTAAGTGCCGGTGCTCGATGCCATGCGCAGGTTCATCAAAAGTCGTCGAGACTACGCCGGGCCAAATGTTTGCGGGCCAACTCTCCCGACATCCCGATCAACTAGCCCAGTCTCTTCGCGCGTCGGAAGCCATCGCTTTGGATACCGGAAAGCGGCAGCGATTCAGCCGCGCTGATGGGAATATCCGGTCACCTACGTCCCGGCCACTGGGTTGACTATCCCCTCGTGCGCGATAGCTTTTCGCCCGATGATCAACGTCACCGAAAGCGCCGCAAACCACCTCCGCACTCTCCTCGCCGAACAGGCAACCGGGATCGGCCAGGGTCTCCGCGTGCAGGTCGCGAAGGGTGGTTGCTCGGGTCTCCAATACGAAATGTCGCTCGGCGAGAAACAACCGGGCGACGCCGTCGTCCAGCGCGAAGAGGTGGAGTTTTTCGTCGACGCCGAGAGCGCCGACTTTCTCCGCGATGCGACCCTCGATTTCGAAGACGGCCTCACCGGCTCTGGTTTTCGCATCGTGAATCCGAACGCCGCCCGCACCTGCGGCTGCGGCACTTCGTTCGAGCCCGCGCCCCGGCCGGCCTAACGAGCGCCGGCGGCAGCGGTGGCGCCCAGCATGGAACCCGATCTTTTTCGCTTCGACGATCCGCACGGGTTCCAGCGCAAGCGCACGAATTACTTTGGCTGGACGATTCTCATTCTCCTGTTGATCGGTTGCGTCTTCGCGGCCTGGCTCGGCAGCTTTTACATCCTCGGGCAACCGGAGCGGCCGGAGAGCTACCGCATCCTCAAAAAACTGCACAAGATCGAGTCCCCGAAGCGTTTCGCCCTGACCGCGGCGCCGGCGGGTGAGTTTCTTAATCCGAAAAAGCTCTACGCGCGCTACAGCGCAATGGGCCCGGCCGAGCTTGCCCGCAAGGACGCGGAACTGACGCGCAATTTCATTCGGAACTTCCAGCAGGTGCACGGGCTGGTCACGTATGTGGTCGGGCGTTTTAATATCCTGGCCTCGCGCGAGCTCACCGCGGATGACGCCTTCAGCCCCGGCGCGGTCGCACTCGCGCGCGCGGTCGAGCAACCGGAGTTGCTCATGGAGCATATTTTCACCACTGCCGACGATCACGACGCGAAACTGCTGACCCCGCGACTGGCGATGGGGTTGGATGTGAACTTCGAGCGCAGCCATGATTTGTCGGCGGTAATCCACGCCGAGCGCCTGCCCGATGGGCGCATCCAAATTACCGCGATTCCGCTGCTCTACGGCAGCTACGCGGTTACGCGTGGGCCGGGGACTTTTAGTCTTGAGCCGCCGAAGGAGCTTAACCTCGAAGCCGGCTGGCCGATTTTCAAAGGACGCGCGCGCCATCTCGCGGAAGTAAAATACGACGGCTACCGGGAGAAACTCGCGCCGACCACCAGTGCACTCCCGATCGTCGGTCTCCCGCCGACGAAAACCGCGCAGCCGCCGGAGGACGCGCTCGTCCGCGTGGAAGCCGCGGTCCCTTTCGACGCCGGGCCGGAAGCGACCGCGAGCTCGGTGCGCGCGAGTCGCCGGCTCGATGTCGCGAGGGCGAGCAGCCCGGCGAAAATCGCCGCAGCCTCTCCTTCGGCGACGTCGATTCAAGTCGCGCGCGCCGAGGCGGCAACTTCGCCGGTTGAGGCAGTTATTTCCCCCACCCCGCGCGTGTTGAAGGCGCTGCCGGTCGACGCGACCGCTACGCCGGCGGTGGCGATCGCTTCCACGACGGGCGCCACTTGGCGCACCTTCACGCCCGGCCAGATGCCGCTCGGTCGCTTGGTTGATTCGAAAGGTCTTCGCGAAGTCGCAAATAAAGGCACCGGGGGCGAACGCGTTTATCTGCGCGGGCAGTTCGTGGTGAATTTCGCCGACGGCAATCGCGCCGTTCTCCGGCCGACCAACGGCCGTGGACGCTTCTCGTCGCGCGGCGCGCGTATCATCGTCGATTACCCGGCCGGCGCGCATCTGCCCGAGCCCGGTTCCACGCTCGATCGCGCGGCGGATCGTCCTTACGAAGTGACCGAAGTGCGCGAGCAATCCGACGGCCAGCTCAACGTTTTCGTCCGCGAGATTATCAAGCAGTAACGGAGATCTCTAAGGAGGCGTCTGAGCGAGTCGGTCATCCCGAGCGAAGCCCCGCGGCCGCGGGGCGGAGTCGAGGGATCCCGTTGAGTTTCCGTGCAGCTTTCGCTCGCCTGCTTCAACGAAACGCGACGGGATTCCTCGACTGCGCTGCGCTCCGCTCGGAATGACCGAGTTGGTTTAGACGCCCTCTAAGGAGCGCAGGAAGCGGATCCCGCGGCTTAGTGCAGGATAACGTTGCCGTCGCGGACTTCTGCGCTGCTCACGTTGTAAGGCGACGCGGCGCCCATCGCGTAACTCAGCAGCGTCTGCCCGCGGTAAGTCATCGAGAGGATGCTCGACGGCACCGGGTAGCCATTCGCGCGCAGTTTCGAAACTTGGAGCGAGCCGATGGGGGTTGGACCCTCGGTCTTGATCGCAAAGGCGCCGTTCAGATAACCCTTCGGAACGCCCGGGACTTTGTCGGAAGCAATGCTGATCTGCACATTCGCGGTGTCGCCATTCAAGGAGACGAAAGCGTGCCCGCGCGCGTTCTTATTTGCGGCGATGAGGCCGTTAATTTCCGACGCGCTCAGGACCAGCTGCCGCCCGGGCGGAGTCGGCTCCGCCGTCGGTGGTGGCGTGGGCGCGGAAGTGTCCGCAGGAGCGGGCGTCGGCGTGACCACTGGCGGCGACGTGTTCTGGAATGTGTCGATCCGTTGTTGCACCTCGGAGAGTTTTTCCGGCGCTAATTCTTCTACTGGCAACTGCACCGGCTGCGACGCCACAAGACCGTGGGAGATAAAAAAGTAAACGCCGACGACGAAGCAAATCGCGAGCACGAGCAGCATGAGCACGCTCTTGGCAAGACAGCCGAGACCGCCCGGTTGCGGGGGCGGCGGCTCAATCCAGTTGCCGGGAGTCTTCGTCATGGATCAGGCCGCGAGCCTCTCCTGGGCCGCCATCAATTTCCCATAAAGCATTTCCAGACCTTCCGAGAGCAAACGCACCCCCGCGAGCACCGGCATGAAATTCGTGTCGCCCGACCAGCGCGGGACGATGTGGAGATGCAGATGATCGGGCACGCCCGCGCCCGCGCCCGCGCCGAGATTGAGCCCGAGATTGAAGCCCTGCGCTTTCATCGTCGCCCGGAGCAACGCCTGCGCGTGCACCGCCAGCGCCCAGAGTTCCAGCACCTCGTTCTCGCCTAACGACGACAGGTCCGCCGTTTTCCGATACGGCACGGCCATGAGATGACCGACCGTGTAGGGATAACGGTTCATCATCAGGAAGGCGTTCTTCCGCCGGGCAATCACGAGATGCGCGGCGTCGTCGCTCGTCCGCGCGGCGTGGGTCATGAAGTCCGGATCACGCTCTTCCTTCTCGAAATACTCCACGCGCCACGGGCACCAGAGACTTTCGATTTCGGCTTTGGGAAATTCCATGCGCTCGTTAGGGCAAAATCTTCCGCAGCCTATCGGCCTGCGTCCGGCTGTCGAGCGAGGTTTTGCCGCACGAGCAAAACGTATTGCGGCACCGCGGAGC
Source organism: Chthoniobacterales bacterium (assembly GCA_038234295.1). Lineage (GTDB taxonomy): Bacteria > Verrucomicrobiota > Verrucomicrobiia > Chthoniobacterales > UBA10450 > Palsa-1392. The sequence goes on along the minus strand of JBBSUP010000074.1, from coordinate 8,235 downwards.
TTTTCTCGGAGAGGAGCGCTTCGTCCGCTCCCGCGAACAATCCGCGCGGTTCTCCGCGCGGGAGGACCAGCGCGTCGAGCGCGCCGTCGTTCCACAACTGCGCGGCGTTTTTCGGCGCGAGAAAATGATCACGCCGCAGGTAAAGGAGCAGGCCTTCTTCGCGACCGCCGACGACGGCGTAGCGAAGTTGTTTTTCCTGCGTGCGCTCCCGCACTTCCCGGCCGAAGCGGACCAACGCGCCCGCGTTCTCGCGTTCGGCGCTGCCGATTTTCCAGGCAGCGTAACCAATGGTGAAGACGACGGAAAAAAAGAGCGCCCGCTGCAACCACAGTCGCAGCCAGACGCGCTCGCGCAGCGCGAAGATTTGCGCGCCTAACAATAAGCAAAGCGGCGGGAGGATCGGGAAAATCCGATCGACCCGCTTCGACGGAATGACCGACATGAGGAGCAATCCGCCCACGCTCCAGCAGACCAGCCAGAGCGTGGCCGGTGATATTTTTTGCGCGCGCCGTTCCCGCCAAAACACGACGCCGAATCCCACCAAAAGCAGACTCCACGGCGCGAATTTGTGCAGCAGGTGCGGCAAATAAAAATAGAACGGCTGCGGCCGATGCACCGTCTCGCTAAAGCGCCCGGCGAATTCCTTCAGCACCACAGCGTCGTAAAACTCCGGTTGCCTGACGATCCCGCCAATTGCCCACGCCAGGAAAAGCGCGAGCGACCACAGCCACGGCCACCAACCGCACCACGCGCTCGTCCCGCCGCGCCGCCGCCGCAGGATTTGCCACGCAATCAACCCGGGCAGCAGGAACGCGTAGATGATCGGCCCCTTGATCCAGAGCGCCGCGGTCAGCAAAGCGAAAGCGAGCCAGCGATCACGCGCCGTCCAAGTCTCTGCGCGCCGAATCTTTTCCCATATCTGCGCGCCGATCAGGAACGTCAGCAACGCCAGCGGCATGTCGGTGCGCACGAGCGTCGCGAGACGGGGCGCGAGGAGGTTGAGGCCGAATGCGCCGAGCGCGATGAACCCGGCGGTCGCGCCGTAGGCTCGCGCCGCCGCGCGGCCGATCAGCCAAAGCAAACCGAGCGCAGCGCCTAACGACGGCAAGCGCCACGCGCCCTCCCACCAGCGCGTCGCCACGAAAAGCCCGGCGGAAATCCAGCCAACTAATGGCGGCTTGGTCGCGACGCCTTCCTTCGGCGTGTGCTGATAGAGCCAGTGCCCCTGCCCCACCATCTCGAAGGAGGTGTAAGCCTGTTTCGCCTGGTCGTAATCGTCGAGCGTCCAGGGCAAATTCGTCAGCGTGAAGCACGCGAGGATCGCGCCGAGCACACTCCAGCGCAGCGCCGGCCGCTCCAGCAAATCCTTCACTCGTTAGGCGAGGTCGCGTCCGTACCAATCGACCCGCCGGGTCACGAACATCACCACCGCGAGCAGCAGGAAGAGCGCGATCGCCCCCATGAGCAGGGCGTAATCCTGTTGCCGCAACACGATATAAAGAAAGGTGTAAACCCCGGCCAGCCCCGCGCCGATCATGAGCGTGCGCACTCCACCGCCGAGGAAGAAATGGCAATACCAGGTTATCAACACCGTCGCGGAGACCGCCGCGATCAGATAAGCAAGGCCGAAGCCAAGAAACTCTGAGATCGAAAGCAGCAGGAGGTAAAACAACGAAAGCGCCGCGCCGACCATGAGATATTGAAAAGGAATGCCGAGCACCGGTCCGATCAGGTTCTGCTCTTTCCCCCACGAGGCGGTGATCTCGTCGACCGCCTGGTTGCCCCGCTCCAGTCGGTCGCTAAGCACGCCCTCGATCAGGGCCAACGGAATCAGGAGCACGAGCACGAGCACGAGCGCGCCGATGCCGAGCAGCTTGAGGATGCTGCGGTTGCGCCGGAGGAAAGACTGCGCGCTGGGCAAGGGGGGCGGCGGCGCCAGTTCGGGCATGGCGGGAGATTGAACGCGCGCCGCCGCGAAGGCAACCAAAGTGTCGCGCGCGGCGGCCATCTCCGCCATCGTCTCCCTTGTGAGCATCTCCTTTGTCGTCCCGGCGCATAACGAAGAGCACGAACTGCCGGAGTCGTTAGGCGCGATCCGCCGTGCCGCGGAAGCCTTGGGCGAAACCTTCGAGCTGATTGTGGTCGACGACGCTTCGACCGACGCGACCGTGCAGATCGCCGCGCATTTCGGGGCGCGCGTCGTCGCGGTGAATTGCCGGCAGATCGCCGCCGTCCGCAACGCTGGCGCGCGCGTCGCCTGCGGCGACGTGCTCTTCTTTGTCGACGCCGATACCCGCATCGCTCCCGGCCATGTCCGCGCGGCGCTCGCGGCGATCGCGGAAGGCTGCATCGGCGGCGGCGCCCGCGTCGATCTCGACACGCGTCCTTCTTTCTTCGGACGCGTCTGCGTCGCCGTGTTTTCCGCCGTCTATTTCGGCCTCGGGCTGGGCGCGGGCGCCTTCATTTTTTGCCGACGCCAGGCCTTCGAAGAAGTCGGCGGTTTCGACGAACAATATTTCGCCGGCGAAGAAATTTATCTCAGCCTGGCTCTGAAAAAACTCGGGCGTTTCAAGATCCTCCGCGAGCCGATCGTGACCTCCGCGCGGAAGCTGCGGATGCATTCGCCGCTCTCCCTTCTCACGAAGAGCGTCAGCGTCGTGCTCCGCGGAAAACGCGGCCTGCGCGACCGCAAAAATCTCGATCTCTGGTACGACGGCAAACGCGAGCGGCATGCCGCTAACGGAATTGACGGTTGAGCCCGCGGGCGCGGAAGCTTAGAGAAAACCAGAACTGTAAATATGGAAACGAAAGCGGAACCGGCGATTGACCTGAAGAATTGGATCGAGGAACACCGCGACGGCTTCAAGCCGCCGGTGAGTAACCAATACCTCTACGACGGTCGGGATTTTTTCGTCATGGTCATCAAAGGCCCGAACGCGCGGAACGATTTTCACCTGGTCGACTCCGAAGAATATTTTTACCAGCTCAAGGGCGACATCAAAATTCGCACCCGCGAGGGCGACCAAATCGTCGATCATCTCGTGCGCGAAGGAGAGACCTTCTTCATTCCGCCGAATGTGCCTCACGCGCCGGTGCGTCCGCCCGACACGATCGGCGTGGTCGTCGAGCGTCGCCGGCCTGCGGGCGAGCATGAGCACGTGATTTTCTACTGCGAAAACTGCGGCGCGGTGGTCGAAGACATCGACTTCGACTGCGGCGACATCGTCGAGCATTTTAGCCAGGCGATGCTCGATTTCTGGAACGACGACGCTCGTCGCACCTGCAAAAATTGCGGCACCAAAGTCCCGAAGCCGGAACCCGTGAAGCCGTTCTAGAAAGGCATCCACTGCGGATCGACACTGTAGCGTGCGCTGTCTCAGCGCATCGGACTCCCGGAGAATCCGCTGAGGTCAGCGGACGCTACAACGCTTTTCGTACGTTCTGGCGGCGCCGCGAACTTGCGCCGCGCGGTCTCCGTCCGACCTTGTCCCGATGAAGCCATCCGTCGTCAAAGTCGATCCCGAGATCATGAGCGGCGCGCCCTGCTTTCGCGGCACGCGCGTGCCAATTCAAAACCTGATGGACTCCCTCGAGGGCGGCGATTCGATGGAGGATTTCCTCTTGGACTTTCCAACGGTTAGCCGCGAACAGGTCATTTCGTTTCTCGAAGAGGCGAAGGAGAGCGTCCTCGCGCGAGTGGCGTGAACGTGCTTCTCGACGAGTGCGTCCCGGCGCGACTAAGAGGGCGTCTCAAAACTCGGTCATTCCGAGCGGAGCGCAGCGCAGTCGAGGAATCCCGTAGAGTGAGCTTTAAGGTTTCGCCACGGGATCCCTCGACTCCGCCCCGCGGTCGCGGGGCTCCGCTCGGGATGACACGACTTTGCGAAAGGCTTCCCGCAAAAGCACCCCGTAGTGTCATTTAGGTCAGCCCATGAAGATCGATCTCCACACCCACATCCTCCCGCGCGAATGGCCCGATCTTGACGCGCGCTACGGTTATCCCGGATTCGTTAGGCTGGAACATCACCGGCCTTGTTGCGCGCGGATGATGGTCGGGGAGCGCTTCTTCCGCGAGATCGGCGACAACGTCTGGGACCCTGCGCGGCGGATGGAGGAATGCGACGCGACTGGCGTCTCGATGCAGGTGCTTTCGACGGTGCCGGTGATGTTCAGCTATTGGGCGAAACCGACCGATGCGCTCGATCTTTCGCGAAGGTTGAATGATCACATCGCAGAAGTCGTGAGAGCGAACCCGACGCGCTTTACCGGTCTCGGGACGATCCCGTTGCAGGACCCGGAAATGGCCGCGCGCGAGCTGGAACGTTGTGTGCGCGAGCTGGGTTTGCGCGGAGTCGAGATCGGCTCGCATGTGGACGAAAACACGCACCTCTCGCGACCCGCGATGAACCTCGACGACCGCTCGCTCGATCCCATCTGGAGCGCGGCCGAGCAAACGAACGCGGCCGTGTTTGTGCATCCGTGGGACATGGTCGGGAAAGAGCGCATGCCGAAATACTGGCTCCCGTGGCTCGTGGGCATGCCCGCTGAAACTGCGCTCGCGATTTGCTCGATGATGTTCGGCGGCGTCTTCGACCGTTTCCCGAAGCTGCGGGTCGCGTTCGCGCACGGCGGTGGCGCATTTCCCTTCACCGCCGGGCGAATCGAGCATGGCTTCGCGGTCCGGCCCGACCTTTGCGCGGTCGATAGCCAGACGGCGCCTCAGAGCTACCTCGCGCATCAGGACGCCGCGGGAAAAAACGTGCCCGCGCGCTTCTACGTCGACTCGCTGGTGCACGACCCGGAGGCGCTCCGTCTGCTCCTGAAACTCTTCGGCTCGAATCGCATCGCGCTCGGTTCCGATTATCCGTTCCCGTTAGGCGAAGAACGTCCCGGGACAATGCTGGAAGCAATCGCCGACTTGCCGGCGCCAGACCGTGAGCAAATCCTCGCCGGCACCTGCCGGGAGTTCCTCGCGCTTTCGTGATTCGCTACTTCGCCCAGCTCGGGCCCGCGAAGCTCATCCTCTGGTGCTACCTCGCGTGGTATGTCGCGATCGTTCCGCAGTATTTCGATTCCTCGCGGATCCTCTGGATCTCCTCGGTCGGGATCGCTTTCATGATCGGGCTGGCGCTGAATCTGGCCACCCGGCAGGCGAATCACCGGCCGGATCGCTGGGTCGTTTTCCGCCTGTTCCTGATCCCATTCTGCGTCTCGAGCTATTCCGCTCTGATCAAGGGCAAGGGCTTCATCCTGCTCTTCCCGCCGGAGCCGCGTGCCTTCCTCCTCGGGCTGGGCGCGTGTCTCGCCGTCGTCGCATTCCACCTCCTCTGCCGCGCGCTCCGCGGAAAGAAAGCGACTCGTTAGGCAGCCTAACGATTAAAGGTCACACCGCGACCGCTTGACTCCTGGTAGGAAGCGCCCGCGGAGATTTGCAGCTTCTCGTTGCCGACACCGCCCAGGATGTAGGCCTGGAAATCTTCCCGGCCGTACTTGCCGCCGGAGCCGCCGTAGAAGACGCCAATCTCTCCGCCGCTCGTGTAGTTGTTCGTCTGCAAATCGATCACCCCACCGGGCGCATCCGCCGCCAACGACGACGGCACAGAGCCCGCGGGATACACACGGGCCGCGCGGAGGAAAGCCACCGGGATCCGCTCGAGCGGCGAGCCCCCGAACCGGCCGGAATCACCGCCAATGGAAAGGCGTCTTCCATTCAGCAGCACCGTCGTCGGCAGGTCGTGAATCAGAAGCGAGCCGTTGACGTTGCGAAAAAGATCCGGGCGATCGAGCGCAAGCGCGGAGGCCGTGTTCACTTCGCCGGTCAACCGCAGCGAGTCCGACGTGATCGTGTCGAACGCATTTTCCTGCGCGCAGAGCGACGAAGCCGCCGCGAGTAAACCACCGAGGGCGAGAAGCGTGCCTTTCGTCATGCGGAAACTCACAGCCGAATCCACCGGCGCGCCACCAGTATTTTGCGCCTCCGCGCTCTCCCGGCGGAAACGTTCTGGCCGGTTCCCGTGGGCTGCGGCATGCTCCGCGCGATGCATTGGACTTTCGTCTGGGTCGGTTACCTCCTCACCTGGGGGACGATTCCGCACATCCTGCTCCGGAATAAGCCGCCCGCGTCAACTCTCGCGTGGATCTGGGCGGTGCTCCTTTTTCCGTACGCCGGACCGGTTTTCTATTTTGTTTTTGGCACCGACCGACTCGTTAGGCAGCGGCTTCGCGCCACCCGCGAGCTCGACGCATCCGGCGGTCGCGAAGAGCGCCGCATCAGCGCCGATACGCGCGCGGCGGTGGCGCTCTTGCCCGCGGCCGGGCAGGACCTCGTCGAGCTGCTCTCCCGCTTAAACGAGTACGCGATCGCCAGCGCGGACGAGGCGCGACTCCTTGTCGATGGCGCTAATTTTTTCGACGCGCTCGCGGCGCGGATCGACCAGGCGCGGCACCACGTCCACGTGGAATTCTACATTTGGCAAAAGGACGCGCGCGCCGATGAAATGCTCGAACGGCTCTGCGCGGCCGCGCGGCGCGGCGTGGAAGTGCGGCTGCTCCTCGACCCGATTGGTTGCTTCGGCTGGCGCCGCCCGAACTTCGCGGCGTTGACCGCGGCCGGCGGGCGCTTCGCGTGGTTTCGCACCGCCCATCCGTTGCGGAACCAATGGACATTTACCCTGCGCAACCACCGCAAGCTCCAGATCATCGACGGCATCTACAGCTTCATCGGTGGAATGAACATGGGCCGCGAATATGCCGGCGAAGATCCCGCAGTCGGTCCGTGGCGCGATCTCCAGATCGAACTCACGGGCGGCGCGACCCGAAAATTTCAGATGATCTTCGCCGACGACTGGTTCTTCGCGACGAAGGAGAAAATGATCGCGCCGGTTTATTTTCCAAAACCGGGAGGTGGTCAGACGCTGCTGGTGCAGCCGATGACCGACGGGCCCGATGGGCCGGACGACCCGATCGAGATGTCGCTCGTGAATCTCCTGAATACCGCACGCGAACGCGTCTGGCTGACCGCGGGTTACTTCGGCCCGCACGAGCCGCTCCTGACCGCGCTCCAGCTCTCGGCCGAGCGCGGCGTCGATGTGCGCATGCTGGTCGCGGGAAAATCCGACCATCCGCTCCTCGTGAATATCGGGCGTTCCTATTACGAAGAGCTGATGCGCTACGGCGTGAAAATATTCGAGTACGAGAAAGGGATCAACCACGCCAAGGTCGCGCTCGTCGATCAGGAATGGCTCATGGTCGGCTCGGCCAATCTCGACGTGCGTTCGATGCGCTTGAACTTCGAGCTCAACGCGCTCGTGCGCGACCCGCAAACCGCCGCCGAACTGGAGCGTGTGCTCGCGGAAGACTTTGCCAGCTCCCGCCGGATCGAGCCGGAAGAATTCGCGCAGCGGCCGCGGGTGCAGCGCTGGAAGGAAAGCCTCCTCCGGCCGCTCGCGCCGCTCATTTGAGCGACTTGTAGGTGCTTCAAGGATGAAAGACCTGACCCAAGGCTCGGTCCTGAAACACCTTGCGAGCATGGCGGCATCTCGCCGTCAGCATGACCGCGCAAACGCTCTATCTCCTCGCTGATCTCTACTGGGTCGGACGGCTCGGGAAAGAAGCGATCGCCGCCGTCGGCGTCGTGCCGGAAGACAGGCTTCCAGCCTGTCTCGGCCGGCAGGCATCTTGCCTGCCGGTTCCTTCTAGAAGCGACCGGCTGGAAGCCCGTCGGCCAAGACAGGCAGAGATGCCTGTCTTCCACTCCCCACCACTTTTTAGAGACCCTCCAAGATGGCGGTCTGGCGCAGAGTTATCTCGCCACGCTCGGCTCGACCTTGCGCGCGACCGGCATCGTGAAGCCCGCGGTGGCTCTGCAAATCCTGAATGTTTTTCTCATCGCTCACCAAGGCGCAAATCGCGGCCGCCAGAGCTTCCGGCGGGAATGCACGCAGTCATAGCCGCGATCCTGTTTCTGCCCGCGGTTCTCACCCACTTCTTCGCGGAGACGTTTCTGCGACCGGTCTCGAGCCATCCCCGCGTCCTCGCCCTAAGCGCCGAATACCTGCGGATTGGTCCTTAAACTTCGTAGCGGCTGGGATTGTCTTGGGTCTTGCCCAGATTAGAGCGGTTTTCGGCGGAGGTTTTTGAGTAGGATTGAGGCCAGATTATCCCGTCGATGGTTCCAGCGCCATTCTGATTCTTTGAGATGAAGAAAGAAGAACTCTGGACGGACTCCACGCAGTT
>JBBSUP010000073.1:0-19264 GCA_038234295.1 Chthoniobacterales bacterium | reverse complement strand
CGGCTGCGAAACGGAAACGGCCTTAGAGGTTGTCAAAAAAAGTTGAGTCATCCCGAGCGGAGTCCCGCGGCCGCGGGACGGAGTCGAGGGATCCCGTCGCGCTGCGTGGAAGTTCTCGGAGCGGAGCTTCCCAGAGACTCCACGGGATTCCTCGACTGCTCCCGCTTCCGCGGGATCCGCTCGGAATGACAGAGTTTAGTTTTTCGGCGGCGCGACGCGGAAGGTGAAGCTGCCTTTGCTCACGTGCATGTCCTCTGCGACCGCGGTCCACTTCACCTGGTACGTGCCCCCCGCGAGTTTTCCGCCTAACGACAGGTGCACCAGTTTCGGGTTTTTCGCGTCCGCCCGCAGGTCGCGGCCGTCTACCTGTTTTCCCGCGGCATCGCGGACCTCGATCGTGCTCAGGCCGACTTTGAACGGCTCGGTAAACCAGAGCTGGAGTTCGTTAGGCGCGGTGGCCAGGATCGCGTCCGCTTTCGGCTCCGAACGTGCCAGCGTGGTGTGTGCCTCCGCGGAAGCGAGCGCCGCGAAGAGGAAAAAAGTGAGGAACCAGCGTGTCACTTTCCGAGTAACACGATCGGCCCCTCGGCCTTGGTCACACCGCCTTTGCGCTCGAGGGAGATCGCGAAACCTTTCGCGCCCCGCACCGGGATCGTGGGCTGGAAGGGGACATTCAGCGAGCCGTCGTTGGAAACATGGAAGACGCCGCCGTCGACTGGATTCTTATAGCGCGGATCGACCAGCCAGAGCTGGTAATCGTGATCCGAAGCGTTCCGCGGCAGTTGCGTCACCTTGAGCACGCCGCGCTGCTTTTGCTCGTCCCAGACGACCACCGCATTGGCGTCGGGCGCGTTCTGCACCTGCGAGCTGAGCGACGCGATCTGGATTTGCGAAAGCACGTCGCGCTGCTCGAGCGAAGTGACGCGCTGGCGCAACCCGACGCGATCTGCGACGAGATAGGAACAGACGAGTGCGAGGCAAGCCGCGATCGCCCAAGGCAGCCAGTTCACGCGTTTCGGGAAAGGAATCGGCTTACTCACCGTCACCCGGCGCAAAACCTGCGCGCGCAGATCCGGCGGCAGCGGCTGTGCCGGCGCGCTTCGCGCATACATGGCCGCGGCTTCATCGAGATCATCGACCAGCGCGCGGAGCTCGGCGTTGTTCTCGAGCTGCTGCGCAAAAGCATCTGCTTCCGGGCCTTCGAGTATCCCGAGGACGTAGAGCGAAGCCTGTTCTTCGAGTTGCTCGTTCACGATTTCGCCCTCCCAAGAACTTCGCGTAGCGCCATGAGACCACGCCGGATGCGCGCCTTCACGGTCCCGAGCGGCGTGCCCAGTTTTTCCGAGATCTGAGTTTGCGTGAGCCCGGCGAAAAAGGCGAGATCAAGCGCCTCGCGCTGCGCCGCGCCGAGTTGGGAAAGAGCGGTCCGCACGCGCTCGCGTTCGTCGTTCCGCGCGAGCTGGTGGTCCGCACGTTCAACCGGCGCGCTGGCGGTGATGTCGCCCGGTTCGTTCGCCACCGCTTCGGCGAGACGCGATTGGCGCTGCCGGGAACGAACGCGATCGATCGCCTTGTGCCGCGCGATCATGACCGACCAGGTGAAGAGGCTGCTCCGCGTCGCGTCGTAGGTCGCGGTGCGTTTCCACATCTGGACGAACGCTTCTTGAAGAACATCCTCGGATTCCTTCTGGTCATGGAGAATGGCGTAGATCATCGAGAAAAGGCCGGGCGCAAAACGGTCGTAGAACGTCGCAAAGGCGTGATCGTCCCCCTGGTTGATCTGTTCCACGAGCAGGACATCGGCTTCGTTAGGCAGACGACTACCGCCGCCGTTGCGGGGCGCGCGGGTGGGAGATTTCCGGGGGAGGCTGTGAGGTTCCATCGCCAAGAGGCGGAACAGTGACGAAAAAATCGCTCGCGTGCAAGGCCGGAGCGCGCGCCGTATGAGTCCGCGGCGCGGGCGGCGGCCAGATTCTTGACGACTCGTTTTCCATTTCTGCTCACACAATTAAGACGTAGAAAAGCGCGCCACAGATGCATTGCTTCTTCGCTCCGAAGGATTTCCGGCACGAGCGCGTATGGCGGCTTTCGCCCGGTTTGACAACCTCCGCCGGTTACGGTTAAATGGGCGGTCGGTTGCCGCCTCGTCCTCCTCCCTTTCGAGGCACCCCGGTTCCGCCCCCCGCGCGACACAGGTCACTAGCGGCGCCGGCTCTTTTTTTTATCCCATTCCATGTCGGGACATAGCAAATGGTCGAAGGTGAAGCGCGCCAAGGGTGCGCTCGACGTCAAGCGTGGCACCATCTTCAGCAAGTTCTCCAAGGAGATCAGCGTGGCCGCGCGTATCGGCGGCGGCGACCCGGAGGGCAATCCCCGGCTCCGCAGCGTCATCGAGATGGCGCGCGCGCAGAGCATGCCTAACGACAACATCGAGCGCGCGATCAAGCGCGGCACCGGCGAAGGCGCCGATGTTTCGCACATCGAGGAACTGATCTACGAAGGCTACGGGCCGGGTGGGGTGGCCTTGATCGTGACCGCCGCGACCGACAACAAAAACCGCACTGCCGCGGAGATGCGCCACATTTTCGGCAAGTACGACGGCCACCTCGCGACCAGCGGCAGTGTCTCCTACATGTTTCACAAGAAGGGCCGAATCACCGTGGCGCGCGACGCGATTTCCGAGGAGCGACTGCTCGAAATCGCGCTCGAAGCCGGCGCCGAAGATTTGACAACCGAAGAGGGAGAGTATGTTGTCCTCACTCCCCCCGATCAGCTCTACGCCGTGGCTGAGGCGCTCAAACACGCGAGCGTCACGACTGATGGGCAAAAGTTTACTTTCATTCCCGACACGACTGTCCCTGTCGTCGACGAGACAGCTGCGCTGCAGGTCCTCCGCCTCTGCGACAGCCTCGAAGAAGACGACGATGTGCAGAACGTCTACTCGAATTTAGATATCCCTGAAGAGGTGCTGGCGCGGTTGCCAGCCTGAGAGAGCGCGCCGCCGCATTCGTCCGTCGCGGCGCTTTTGAGCAAGTTTCAATTATGAGCGAAGAAAATCAAAACCCGTCCGCCCCGGCGGAAAGCGCACCCCCGTATCGTCGTCGCCGGCCTTCCCGCCGTCGTCCGCAGCGCCGTCGCAGCAACGGAGCGCGCAGTGAAAATAGCGGCACCGAGCACGATCCCAACGACAAACCGCAGCGCGCGGATGGCCCCGATATTCTTCGCGAAGATCATTCCGATGAAGCGGAGCGCCGCCGCGAAGACGCGGCTGAGTTTGCCGAGGTCGCCCATGAATCCGGTGAGAATCAGCCGCGCGAAGACGATCCGCGCGACCGCGGCCAGAACGGCGCGGAACTGCCGCGTGAACCAGAATTCGGCGATGGCATCATCGAGATTTCCGGCAAGGGCTTCGGTTTTCTGCGTGAGGCGAAACGCAACTTCGTGCAGACGCCGAACGACATCTTCGTCACGCCGGAAATCGTCCGGCGGTTTCAACTCCGCGACGGCATGTGGATCCACGGGGAAATCCGCAAAGGCAATCGCGGCCCGCAACTGACTCGCCTGCTCAAGATCAACGACGAAGAGCCGACGAAGTATCAGGACCTGCGCCCGTTTGAGGAACTGACCACGATTAACCCGAACAAGCGGATCAAGCTCGAGACCGTCCCGGACCGTTACACGACGCGGATCATGGACCTGATGACGCCGCTCGGCATGGGTCAGCGCGGACTGATCGTTGCGCCGCCGCGCACCGGAAAAACCACGCTGCTCCAGCACATCGCGGATGCCGTAGTGAAGAACAATCCGGAGATGAAACTCATCATTCTCCTGGTTGACGAGCGCCCGGAAGAAGTCACCGAAATTCGCCGCACCGTGCCGACGGCGGAGCTGATGGCGAGCTCGAATGACAGCGACATCAAGAGTCACACGCGCATCGCGCAGCTCGCAGTCGAGCGGGCGAAGCGGCTCGTCGAAGCGGGCAAGGACGTCTTCATTTTGCTCGACTCGATCACCCGCACCGCGCGCGCTTTTAACAACGCAACCGGTGGCGGCGGACGCACCATGAGCGGCGGTATCGACTCCCGCGCGATGGAAATTCCGAGGAAGTTATTTGCCGCGGCTCGTAATACCGAAGAGGCCGGCAGCCTGACGATCGTCGCCACCGCGCTGATCGAAACCGGCAGCCGGATGGACGAGCTGATTTTCCAGGAGTTCAAAGGCACCGGCAACATGGAGCTCGTGCTCGATCGCAAGATCAGCGACCAGCGCACCTATCCGGCGGTCGATATTTTCCTCTCCGGCACCCGCCGCGAGGAGCTGCTCCTCTCGCAGTTCGAGCTCGAAAAGATCAACCTGATCCGTCGCGGTCTGGCCGGTCACAAACCGGTCGAGGCGATCGAGCGTCTGCTTATGTTCGTGAAGAAATTTCCGACGAACGCGGAGATGCTGAAAGAGATTCCGGGTTAGCGGTTTCCACGCGGTCAATCCGAGCATTACCTCGGTCATCCCGAGCGAAGCGCAGCGCAGTCGAGGGATCCCGTCGCGCTGCCGCGCAGCAACGCCGAGATCTCGCCCGGCCACGCTTTACCGAAAATCGACCGGATCCCTCGGCTCCGCTGCGCTCCGCTCGGGATGACCGAGTTGCGGCGCTCGCACACGCAGAGCTAGCGATTACGCCGGCTCTGGTAGCGGCGTCGCCGCGGGGTATAGAAATGGCGCGAAAGTTTCCAGCGAACGCGACGGCATCGTGGCTCGCACGTGCGTGTAGGTCCCGGCGTATTCGACTTCGTCAACTGTGCCATCGCGGTGAAGGCGCGCGAGCAGATCGGCGCGTTCCGGCGGTAACCGCAACTCGACCGTGAGTGTCCCGCGCGCGACAAAATCCGAAATCCGCTCGACCAATTCCTCCATCCCCGCGCCGGTCTGCACGGAAACAAAAACTGCGTCCGGGAAATGTCTCCGCAAAGCCGGCAGCGCGAGCGGATCGGTGACTTTGTCGACCTTGTTGAAAACGACGAGCATCTGTTTCGTATCCGCGCCGAGCTGCGCGAGCACGCGCATGGTCGTGTTGTAAAAAGTCATCACTTCCTCCTGCGACGCGTCGAGGACGTGGATGAGAAAATCGGAGAGCGCCGCTTCTTCGAGCGTGGCGTTAAAAGCCTCGACCAACTGGTGCGGAAGCTTGCGCACGAAGCCGACCGTGTCGGTGAGGAGCAACGGTTGCTTGTTCGGAAGATCGATCTTGCGCGTCGTGGTGTCGAGCGTGGCGAAGAGCTTGTCCTCCACGAAAACTTCCGCGCCCGTCAGCCGGCGCAGGAGGGAAGATTTGCCGACGTTCGTGTAGCCGACGATGGCGGCGTTCGGCACCGGCGCGCGCTTGCGGTCTTTGCGCTGAGTCGCCCGCGCGCGGCGCACGTCGGTGAGCTCGCGTTTCAGGCGATCGATCTGGAGACGGATCTTCCGCTTGTCCTGCTCGAGTTGGCTTTCGCCTTCGCCTTTCGCGCCGATCCCGCCGCCCTGTTGCCCGAGGTGACTCCACGCCCGCGTCAGGCGCGGGAGCGAGTATTGCATGCGCGCGAGATCGACCTGGATGCGCGCTTCCCGAGTCTGGGCGCGCGCGCCGAAAATATCGAGGATGATCTCCTGGCGATCGGCCACGGTGATGCCGGCGAGTTCTTCCCAGTTCCGTTGCTGCGAAGGACTGAGCTCGTTGTCAAAAATCAGGACATCGCACTCCAGCTCTTTGGCGCGATCGATTATCTCCTGGGCTTTGCCGGAACCGATCAGGTAACGCGCATGATTTTCGCGATAGGAGATGAGCTCGCGGGCGACAATCGGGATGCCCAGGGTCTCGACTAACTCGGCCAGTTCCTCGAGCAGGTTATCGGCTTCCGCCTTGAGGTCGGCCTGGATGTAAGCGCCGACGAGCAGCGCGCGCTGCACGGCTTTCTCCTTCGCCTTGATCTCAAACATGCGCGCTTACCTTACCAGCTAAAGCCCGGGGCCGCTGCGATTCTGAGCGGGGGAAGGTAAATGGCAGAAGGGAGCGTGACCTACTGCAACCTGCACCGCCGCGCGAAAGAAGTGGCGAAAAACTGGCTGCCCGGTGGACCGGTGGTCGTGGGCATTACCGCCGGCGCTTCCTGCCTGAATAACCTCATCGAAGAGACGCTGATTCGTCTCTTTCAGTTGCGCGGCATCGGCACCAAGCCAGAACTGCACGCCGCTGCGGGTTCGCGTTTCGCGGGTGACTAGCGCGGGTCGCGCCTAGGCAGGGAATTTTCCTAATTTCCTCCGGGGAGGGCATGATCATTTCGGTTTTGCAGATTGTCGATATCCTGCCGGCTGACTCCCACGACGTTCTGTGCGGCCGCGCTACCTGATTCAACCCATCTGCCGCTGATTGCGGTGCCCAGCTGATTCTGCACCCAGACGTACTTTACGCCTTTTTCATATTTCACTCTGATGCCGTGTTCCATCCGCTCGCCATCCGGCATGTTTGCCGACGATGCCGATGCGGTGGAACCGCTGGAGAGTTGGCCAGTCAGGTGCGCCCTCGCACCGGCTTCGAATCTCATCGCCACACCGCCCTTGCCGAATTGCCCTCCGGAGACGGAGTTAGCGACGACCTTCTTCTTTCCAGCATCCACCACGATCGCGAAGGGACCGCCCTTCAGGCCACCTTTCGAATTGAATTGGACGACATATTGGCCAGCGCCCAAGACCGGAGTCTGAAAGGTTCCGTCGCTGCTGGTTTTACCGCGATAAACCACCTTGCCCGCAGCATTGGCAACCATCACATCGACCGCTGGTGTCGCGGCGAACGCCAACGTGGCCGCTCCCAGAAAGGAGAGCGAAGTAAGGAACACCGAATGGAGAGAAGTTTTCATCTTGACAAAAATATGAGGCCGATCGCGGCCGTGGCAAGACCGAAGTTGGGGCCCGGCTCCTCGTCAGGCCGACGGACTAAGCGAGCGCGCCTTCCGCATGGTCGCGCGAAAGCCGGCCGGTTTGCCGCGGATCCATTGCACGAATTCCGCGATCCCCGGATGGCTCCGCAGTTTCTCCAGCGTGTTGTATTCACGCTCCAGCTCTTTCACGTTGAGGAGCTGGTGAATTTGCGCGTGGCAGGAACGGCACAGACCGATCACGGAGCGCACGAGCTCGCGGGAAAAGTCGCGCTGGTTTCGCTTGTTGTGATGACGGGTGCGCGGAATCAGATGATGCCGGGTGAGCACCGCTTCGCGTTCACACAGGGCGCACGATCCGACCATGCGAGGGTGACGGCTTGCTCGAAAAAGGCCGCGGTCCGCCTAACGATCGCTTTCCGAGTCGCGAGAAGGACCCTGCCTCCCGGTCACCTGGGCATTTTTCGCTTCCGCGCTGTCCGCCAAGGCCCAGTGGCCGCCCATGGCGCTCAAACTCTCGACCCAGACGAATTTCGTCCCTTTCTCGTATCTCACTTTTTTCCCGTTCTCCATGTGAACGCCATCCTTCGGCGTCGGCGTCCCCGCTGCCCCCGCGACCGCCTTGGCCGAACCCGCCGGCGACACGTGCCCGGTCAGGCTCATCGCTTTCGATCCGACCGCGACTCTCAACGCAACGCCGCCGCGGGTGAATTTCGCAGCCGGGACCGAATTCGCGACCGAGGCGCCTTTACCGGCGTCATCGAGAACGATCGAGAACGGTCCACCCTTCGGCGCGCTCTTGGCGTTGAACTGCACCGTGTAATCGCCGGGCGCGAGCGGCGCGGTGTGAAAGGAGCCGGCCGAGTCGGTGGAGCCTTCGTAAACTACCTTGCCCGCCGCCTGGGCCACTTTGACCTGCATCGACGGCATGGAACCGGCCCCCGCGGCCGAGACGATCCCGACCGAAAGAACCAGCGACAGAAGTGAATGACGACGGAGAATTTTCATGTTGAACACGTATAGAATCGCTCGGCGGGGTGGGCAAGAACAAGAATCGGCCGTCCGCCTAACGAACGCCTCCGGACCGGCGGCGCCGCGCTGTTCGTCGGCGCCGGTTGCTTTTGCGGTGGCACAATCGGATATTGTACCACGGTCGACCGCGCAGATCGTTCCGCGCGAGTGCCGGCCGAACAGGAGACAAGGCACTTATGAAAAAACTACTATTCGCCGGCAGCGTTCTCATTCTAGCCAGCTGCGCCAACAACAATCCGCGCCTGACCGATCAGCCGCAATATTCCCCTGACGGCACGAAGAGCTTCAGCCAGGAAACCCAGCTAAAAACCGGACGGCAAACGCCCGGCGAAGCCCTGGCCCAGGAAGACGCGGCGGTTTCGATCTCGCATTAACCAGCGCGCAGGCGCGGCGAATCCGCGCCACTCGTCAGGCATCGCCGTGGTTCCGGCGAGTGCGGCACTGGCCGCGGTCGGCTGCGCGCGAAGACTTTACTTTTACCGCCGGTTTCGGATATCCGGTTTCGGATGAAAAAACCCCTCGGTGCCCCAGTTCTTCTTGCGTCCCTCCTCGTTCTTCTTGGCCTCCCTCTCGCGGAGGGGGACAATCTCCCGGAATTTCGGCCGGCACTGATCGCGAACACGAGGCGTTCGCTGATTAACAGCATCGACGTCCAATCACTTCTGAAACGCGGGCAGGGCAATGCCACCGTCATGTTTAGCTGTTTGGTCAGTCAGCTAGGCATCTCCTTCGATGGGTTTTATTTTCGCGGGACGCCCGGCTCCGACAAGCTGGGCTTGGAAGTCGCGCGGCGCTGCCACCTCGCCGAATTCACCCCCGCAGTTTACCAGCACAACCTCGTCGATGTTTGGATTAACGGCACGGTGACGTTTGTCATCATCAACGGAAAGCCGCATCTCCGGATCTATCTGAACCAGGAGAAGGATGATCTGCTCAAAGGCCGCGATTTCGTCGCGCCGCAATTTGTGATCAGCGCTGGTCTCTCAAAATTCCGCGGCTTCCGCCCCCCTTTGAAAGCCTCTGGTCACGAGGGCATCGCGGTGGCGGCGATCGAGGTCGATGCGAGCGGCCACGTCGTCCACTCTCATATCGCCTACGAGTACCCGTTGAACATGGGCTTCGGAGAAGAAATCGCCGGCCGCATCCGCGAAGCCGTCTTCATCCCGGGATTTCGCGACGGACATCCGGTGGATTCTCATATCGAATGGCCGGTGATCTATCGCGTGCCCGGCTCACACCCGATCAAAACCGGCTAGCCGCCACGCGCCGAGCCGCGCATTTCCCGCCCCAGCGACGAACTCCTTTTTGCAATGCGTGCAATCTGGAAGGGCAGTATCAGCTTCGGTCTCGTCAATATTCCCATCGCGCTCTATCCCGCGACGCGGCGGGAGGATCTCAAATTCCGCCTCCTCCGCGGGAGCGATCTGAGCCCGGTAAATTACAAACGCGTGGCCGAGAATGACGGCAAGGAAGTGCCGTGGGGCGAGATCGTGAAAGGCTACGAATACGAGAAGGGGAAATTCGTTGTCCTGAACGAGAAAGATTTCCAGCGCGTCGATCTCGAGGCGACGCAGACGGTCGACATCCAGGATTTTGTCGAGGTCGACGAGATCGACCCGATGTATTTCTACAAACCCTACTACCTCGAGCCGCAAAAGGGGGGCGACAAAGCCTACGCTCTCCTTCGCGACGTCCTGAAGAAAACGAATAAGGTCGGCATCGCGAAGGTCATCATCAAAACGCGGCAATACCTCGCGGGCGTAAAGGCGATGAAGGACATTCTCGTGCTCGAATTGATGCATTTCGCGCAGGAGCTCTCCGACACGGGGAAATTGAACGTCCCGAAAGAAGCGGAGCCAGGAAAGCGCGAGATCGACATGGGCAAAGCGCTCGTCGAGAGCATGACCGCGAAGTGGGACCCGGAGAAATACAAGGACGACTACCGCGACGCGCTCCTCGAGGTGATCGAGGAAAAAGTGGAATCGGGCGGCGAAGAAATCGAAGAAAGGCCGAAGGCGAAAAGGGAATCGTCGAAGGTCATCGACTTGGTCGCGGTGCTCCAGCAAAGCCTGGCGAAGAACGAGGGCGGCAAGAAAAAGGGCACGCGCAAAACCATCAAATCGCCCCGGAAAAAGGCTGCCTAAGAGGTTGTCTCAATCGCTCGGTCATTCCGAGCGCAGCGCAGCGGAGTCGAGGAATCCCGCGGAGCCGGCTTTAAGGTTTCGCCACGGGATCCCTCGACTCCGCCCCGCCGTCGCGGGGCTCCGCTCGGGATGACCGAGTTTTCCTACGCCCTCTAAAGCGAGAAGCGGCCAGCCACTCTGCGAGTTCACTCCCGTGGACGCTTCGCCTGTAGACGCTTCGCTCTGCGAAGCGCGGGTCTCGACGAAACCGTCATCTCGATCCCCGAATTTCGATCCAAATCCCAACTCTTGATTCAAACGAACGTTTGAATTATCTTCCTGGCCTGATGCCAGAAACCATCCACGCCACCAAGCTCGCCATCCTCCGAGCCACCGAGCGCCTCGTCGCGGCCCACGGTTTCGAGGCCACTTCCCTACGCGCGATCACCGCCGCCGCGAAGGTGAATCTGGCCGCGGTTAATTATCATTTCTCGACCAAGGACGCGCTCATCCTCGCGATGTTGAATCGCCGCCTCCGGCCGATTAACGAAGCGCGACTCGCCCTCCTCGATCAGCTCGAAAACGGAGCCGCGGGTGAGCCGGTACCTCTCGAGGAAATCCTCGAAGCACTCTTCCGCCCCGTCCTCGAAGTCGTCTCGCGCCGCGGCAAAAGCGGCCGCGATTTCCTCCGCCTGCTCGCGCTCGCCCTCGCCGCGCCGGGCGCTTACCTGAAGCCGCTGGTCGAAAAGGAATTTTCCGAAAAAGCCCGCCGCTTCCATCTCGCGCTCCGGCGCGCCCTCCCGCATCTTTCCGACGCGGAGGCGCATTGGCGCCTGCATTTTGCGCACGGTGTTTTCATTCACACGGTCGCGCATTCCGAAGTGCTCGCCTGCACCTCGCGCGGCCGCTGCCGCTTGACCGACTCCGAAGCGGTGCTGCGCCGCATCATCGACTTCTGCGCCGCTGGTCTGCGCCAGTCTGCCTGACGAACTCCCTTTTATGTCAGTCCTCGGCGTGTCGTGGCGCCAAGTCTCGAGCCGACCCTCGGCGGGAAGCATCGGCATTGCCGGGCTCACGACGCTGGTGGCGCGGGTCGCAGGCGAATCAGGCGGCGCTCGCCAGCCATTTCTCGCAGTCCAATCCGATCTACCAGCAGAAGCTGGCGACGATCTTCGACGAGCGCGGGCGGCCGCCCTGTTGTCATCCCGAGCCGCGCAGACGGCGAGGGATCTCACAAGCGGCGTTCCGCCCCGACTTCTCCGACGACGTCGAGCGTCGCTTGCGAGATCCCTCTCCGTGCTGCGCCGGTTCGGGATGACAACCCAGTGGGCGCCTCGTTAGGCAAGGTCCGCGAGTGCGGTAGCGAGCGCGCCGGGCAGCTTGTGCGGCCCGTCGCCATCGAGCTCCGCGTCCACCTTTTCGAGCCGCCGGATCAAATCGAGCACTTCGCGCCGCGCCATCGGCCCGCCCGCCGCCGCGCAAAAATGCGTGCGACAACCGAACGGCCGATCGGCGTAGACAAGGCACTTGCCGGTGGCGCGCTCGAGCAACGGACAGGCGCCGCTCCCGTCATCGTTAGGCAAATTCTTTCGCCCCGTCTCCCGCCACGCTCGCGCCGCGAGGAGCGCTTCGCCTTTCGTGAGATATGGCGTCAGTCCCGTGAGCTTGAACTGGCAACACTCCGTCAGCCGCGTGCAGTTCCGCTGCACCGGTCGCGCCGCGAGTTCGGTGTAAACTTCGCGCACTTCCGCGAGCGCGCGGGCTCGATCCTGGTTCTCGTCGCGCACATTTCTCACGCTCTCCGTCCTCGCGCTGCGGCCCGCGCAGAGCAAGTCCCCCAGTTGCGATTCTCGCCCGCGGGGCCTATTGCTAAACCCTGTCCATATGACCAAAAAACTCCTATCAACCTCACTCAGCCTGGTCTGCGTCGCCTCGTTGCACGCGCAATCCGAGCCAGGCCAATCGCCCGCGGTCGGCGAAGCAAAACCGCCAACCGTGCACAACGCCGCGAACCCGCCGACGGAGCAAAGTCCGCCCCCGATCGCGCCGACTCCGGCCGCCGTCGCCGACAGCAGCGGCCAGCCGAAGATCGATAAGAATCCGCCGCCGCTCGATCCGAAAAACATGGATACCTCGGTCAAGCCGGGGGACGATTTTTACCGTTACGCCAACGGCAACTGGCTGAAGAACAACCCGGTCCCGCCCGAGTATTCGCGCTGGGGCAGTTTCAACGAGCTGGTTGAGAAAAATAACGACGCGCTCCACGAGATTACCGAGAAGGCGGCGAAGTTGGCCCCGAAAGAATCCGGCGAATCGAAAATCGAGCAAGCCGGCGACGCGGACCTGCAAAAGGTCGGTGACTTTTATGCCAGCGGCATGGATGAGGAAGCGATCGACGCTGCGGGCGTGAAGCCGCTCCAGGATGAGCTGCAAAAGATCGACGCGATCAGCAGCAAAGACGATCTCGCGAAAGAGATCGGTCGTTTGCACGATCAGGGCATTCCCGCCTTCTTCGGGTTCACCTCGGGCCAGGACGACAAGAACAGCACCATGGTGATCGCCCAGGCTTACCAAGGCGGCCTTGGTCTGCCCGACCGCGATTACTACACGAAGGAAGACGATGCTTCGAAAAAATTGCGGGACGGCTACGTCGCGCACATGACGAAGATTTTCACCCTGCTCGGCGACTCGGAAGCAGACGCCGCCAAGCATGCGAAGACAGTCATGGACATCGAGACTTCGCTCGCGAAACCGGCGCGCACCCGCGTCGAGCTGCGCGATCCGCAAAAGAATTACAACAAGATGACCGAGGCGGAGCTGCAAAAGCTCATGCCGGACTTCAAGTGGGATGAGTATTTCAAGCAACTCGATCTCGCCGCGGTCGGCTCGGTCAATGTCGGTCAGCCCGATTTCTTCAAGGCTGCGAACGACGTCTTCAAAAGCGTCTCCCTCGATGACTGGAAGACTTATCTGCGCTGGCATCTCGTCCATAGCACAGCGCCGGCTCTTTCGAAGGACTTCGTCGACGCGAACTTCGATTTCTATCTCAAGACTCTCACCGGGACGGAAAAGCTGAAGCCCCGCTGGAAACGCGTCGTCGCCGCGACCGATAACGAGATCGGCGAAGCGCTCGGCAAACTCTACGTCGCCGATCATTTCCCGCCGGGCGCGAAAGCCCGCGCGCTCGAGATGGTCGAGAACTTGAAGGCAGCGCTCTCCGACCGGATCAAGGCCGCCGATTGGATGGACGACGAAACGAAGGCAGAAGCGCAGAAGAAGCTCGCTGCCTTCAGCGTGAAGATTGGTTATCCCGATAAGTGGCGCGATTACTCGACGCTAAAGATCGATCGCGAGTCCTATGCGCAGAACATCCTCCGCGCGGATAAGTTTGAGACGGATCGCGAATTAAAAAAGATCGGTAAACCGGTCGACCGCAGCGAGTGGGGAATGACTCCGCCGACCGTGAACGCCTACTACAATCCGAACATGAACGAGATTGTATTCCCGGCGGGAATCTTGCAGCCGCCGTTCTTCAACGCGAACGCTGATGACGCCGTGAATTATGGCGGCATGGGCGCAGTCATCGGCCACGAAATGACGCACGGCTTCGACGATCAGGGCCGTCAATACGATCCGGTTGGCAACCTGCGCGACTGGTGGACCAAGACCTCGGCCGCAAACTACGAGAAACGCTCGAAAGCGATCGTGGAGCAATACGCTGCCTACGAGCCGCTGCCCGGTCTGCACATCAACGGCGAACTCACCCAGGGCGAGAACATCGCGGATAACGGCGGGTTAAAAATTGCCTACGAAGCATTCAAGAAAGCGCAGGCCAAACATCCGGAAGACGCGGACAAGAAGATCGACGGTTTCACGCCCGATCAGCGTTTCTTCCTCGCCTGGGCGCAAATCTGGCGCGCGAACCAGCGTGACGAGGAACTAAAACTTCGGATCAACACTGACCCGCACTCCCCGGGGCAGTTCCGCGCCAACGGCCCGCTCTCGAACATGCCGGAGTTCCAGAAAGCCTTCGATCTCCCAGCGGATAGCCCGATGGTGCGTCCGCCGGAGAAGCGCACCGCCATCTGGTAGGGCGCCGATCCTTTATTCGTTAGGCGATAAGGAAAGCCGCCGCTCCGCTGGGGCGGCGGCTTTTTCCTGCATCGGTGCTGCGTCCGGAGCGGTGTTATCGCGCCGCTCATCGTTCCAGCTCTTCCAACCCTCGGTGAGCTCGAGCCAGCCCCAGCGGGCGAGCGCTTGCAGGATCAGGCCCACATCGGTTGGCTTAAGCGTAAAACCGGGAATCAAACAACGCCGGCCCCGGTTTTTTCTTCCCAGTAAACCCAGCCGCCGCCGCCGCCGCGCGATCTGCGCGAAACGGCGATTGTAGCTGCGGATAAGCAGAAAAAATGGCTGGGATACTTTCTCGGTAAAAGGAGGAACGAGCAGCGCTTTCGCGCCCAATTTGTAAGGCTGCGACGCGATCCCGAGGTAGTAGAGTCCAAGGTCCATTATCAGCGCGAGACTCATGAGATCGAACTCGCCGAGATACTCATACTTATCCTGATATACCGCCTCGAACCACGCGCGGTGACTTCCACCGTAGATGCGATTGTGCCGATCGAGTTGCGTACTGATTTCTTCGCCGCGACGCTCCGCGCCAATCAAGTCCACAACACTGCTGCTGGTGAACGCGATCCAATCCATCCCCGGGCTGTAGAACGGATCGATAAAGGCAGCGGCATCACCGACCAGGGCAAAGCCGTCGCCGGCTAGAGTCGTGCTGTAATAGGATAAGTCTTTGCGCCAATGCACGTCTTCCGGGACGTAGGTCGCATCCGCGAGCATTTCGCGACCGACCGGGTGGGCCATGAGGAACTCTTGCAGGCGATCGCCGATCTTCCCCTCCTCGGGCCAATCGACGAGACGTTGATCAAAGACCACCCCGACACTTACATCGCCGCCGCGCAGGGGAATCCACCAGCTCCACCAGCCGTCGCCGACGAGGTGATTCGTGGCCGTTCCCCGAATCCCATACACGGCTTCGGCAAAATCTGGGTACTTCGCGCACAGGATCTGGCTATCCCAGTCCTTCACCCCTTTCCAACGCGCCCAGCAGGCCGCAGTGGGATGCTCGCGATTAGTGACGAACCAACCATTTCGACGCGCGAGCAACGCGGCGACGCCGGAAGCGTCAACAATCCAACGAGCACGCAGCGTTCTCAGGCTATCGCCCTCGCGCAGGGTCACTTGTTGCTCGCCGCCGGCTGAGAGTTGGACCTCGGTTACAATCGCCGGCCGCACGATCTCCACGCCGGCTGCTTCGGCGCGGCGCAGGAGTTCTTCATCAAAGGTCGCGCGATCGAGTTGATAGGAAGGGAGACGCACCTGATAGCGTCCTCCCAGCTCACTCGCTTCACCAAGGTTCTTCACTTGATCATTCGTGAACCAGAAGCGGAGACCTTGTTTTACGAGATGGTGCTCATTGAGGTACTGAGTCATCCCGAGCACCCGGCCCATGAAATAAGCGCTCACTTCCACGGTCGCTTCCCCCACGCGACGGGAGAAACGCGAAGACTTCTCGACTACGAGGACGCGGAGCTTGGGATTCTCGCGCCGGAGGAGCAGCGCGGTCGCCGAACCCGACATCGAGCCGCCGATGACGATCACATCGTAGCTCTCTGGTTCCGACAAAGAGACCATGAGCAACTAAACTGCGACCGGAGTAGCCGGCTCGGGCAGGGGAGGGACGAGAGTCAGTTGTGGCGACAGCGGAAGGTAACGCTGCACGCTGACAAAGAAGTAAAACAGCCACATGCGCCAGCGCACCGCAAAACTCTGCGAAGCGTTCCCAGCGAGAAGAGCATTCACGGCGGGGGCAAGTTGCAGCGCTTCGACGGGGTTGAGAAAGACTTCCATGAAGGGGCGTCCGCTGTACCAGGCGTTCACGAAACGTAGATACATCTTCATCACCGACTGGAAGCTATGTTGATAATTCCGCAGGAGCTTCGCCTTGCGCGCCGGCGTCTGGAAAATAGCTTCAAGTGTATCTGCGGCTTTTTCCCCGGAGAGAACTGCCATATAGACGCCGCTGCTAAAAACCGGATCGATAAAACCGGCCGCGTCACCTGCGAGCAACCAGCGATCACCGTAGAGCCGGGTGTTCCGATAGGAGTAATCGCCCGCCGAGTAGATCGGCGTCACCAGTTCCGCCTCCGTCATTCGCTCCGAGACCAACGGTTGGGCCGCGAGGTACTTCTCGAAGGTCGCTTCCGGCGAGAGTTTCAGCGCGCGGAACTTCGCCGTGTCCATGACCAGGCCAACGCTCATCCGCGTCGGAGTGAGCGGAATCATCCAGAACCAGTGATCAAGCTCGCGCACCATTCGGATGAGCGTGCCATCGATCCCTTCCGGTCTTTCGACGTTTTCGTAATGCGCGAAGATCGAGAACTTCTGCAGATGATCGTAGGACTTCTTCAGTTGTAACTGTTGCCCGAGCAAAGTCTGGCGCCCGCTGCAATCGATCAGATAACGCGCTTCTACTGTTCCCGCCGAGGTTTCCAGTCGCACGCCGTCGGCCTCGACGGAGATCTTCGTCACCGCCGTCTCTTCCCGTACCTCCGCGCCGCTCGCGCGCGAGTTATTCAAGAGGAGTTCGTCAAACTCCGCCCGTGTGACCTGATAAGCCCGATCGTGCTGCGCGCGATAGCCGTTTTTGAAGTAGAAGCGCACTTCCCGCGAACCGCAGCCGGCGACAATTTCGCCGCCATATTTCGGCAGGAATCGGCGATCCATCTCTTCGCGCACACCGAGGCGATCGAAGGTCGTGGTGCTGAACGGCAGGAGCGATTCGCCGATGTGAAAGCGCGGAAATCTCTCTCGCTCCAGCACCACCACCCGGCGCCCCGCGCGCGCGAGCAAAGTCGCGGCCGTGCTCCCGGCCGGCCCGCCGCCGATGATGGCTACGTCGTAGAGGTCGTCGCTCATGCGCCGTCATTTTAACCCGGTTCCCGGAGAAGCAAAACCGCGGGGGCGTCTCGGGGATTGCCTTTCCCGGGGCGAGTTGCTAAACCGCGTCGATTATGAGCGGAATACGATTGCTCGTCGGCACGCGCAAAGGCGCCTTTATCCTCACTGCGGATGGTCGGCGAGAGAACTGGGAAGTGAGCGGCCCGCACTTTGCGGGCTGGGAGATTTACCACGTGAAGGGTTCGCCGGTGAATTCCGACCGGATCTATGCCTCGCAGTCGAGCGGTTGGTTTGGGCAGTTAATCCAGCGCTCGGAAGATGGAGGGAAGACTTGGGCACCGGTCGGGAAAGACTTTGTCTACGAAGGCACGCCCGGGACCCATCAATGGTATGACGGCACGCAGCATCCGTGGGAGTTCAAGCGCGTCTGGCATCTCGAGCCGTCGTTGAGCGATCCCGATACGGTCTACGCCGGCGTCGAGGATGCCGGACTTTTTCTGAGCAAGGATGGCGCGCAAAGCTGGAGTGAGTTACCCGGTCTGCGTTCGGTGAAAGGAAAGCTCTGGCAACCGGGCGCAGGCGGGATGTGTCTCCACACCATTCTGCTCGACCCGAGTAATGAGAGCCGCATCTTCGTCGCGATCTCAGCGGCGGGCGCTTTCCGGAGCGATGACCACGGCGAGACCTTCCAGCCGATCAATCGCGGCCTGAGATCGCCTTACGAACTCCCTGATCCCGACGCGCAGGTCGGACATTGTGTTCATCGGATTGCGCTGCACCGGTCGCGGCCCGACGTGCTTTACATGCAGAAGCACTGGGATGTCATGCGGAGTGAGAACGCAGGAGAGTTATGGACGGAAGTGAGCGATAACCTGCCGTCGGATTTCGGTTTCCCGATCGATGTGCATGCGCATGAACCCGAAACCATCTACGTAGTCCCGATCAAGAGTGACTCGGAACATTTCCCGCCGGACGGGAAGCTACGTGTCTATCGCAGCCGCACCGGTGGGAATCAATGGGAAGCGCTCACGAAAGGTCTGCCGCAGAGTGACTGCTATGTGAATGTCCTGCGCGATGCGATGTCGGTCGATTCGCTGGATGATTGTGGCATCTACTTCGGCACGACGGGCGGCCAGGTTTATGGGTCGTCAAATGGCGGGGATAGCTGGAAAGCGATCGTGCGCGATCTCCCGGCGGTCCTTTCCGTGGAAGCACAAACCCTGGCATGATCCGGGTCATGCTCCCCGCGCACTTGCGGAATCTGGCCGGAGTCACCGGGGAGGTGGCGCTCGAGGTGGAAGGAGAAGTGACGACGCGCGCGATCCTGGATGCGTTGGAGGCACGCTATCCCGTTTTGCGTGGGACGATCAGGGATTCGGGAACCGGAAAACGCCGGCCGCTTGTGAGATTTTTCGCGTGTGGGGAAGATGTCTCGCATGAGTCAGGCGCGGCGGTGTTGTCAGCAGCGGTCGCGGAAGGCAAGGAACCGTTCTGCGTCGTCGGCGCCATGGCTGGCGGCTAGCGCAAGGTTTGCGCTGAAATTGTAGGGCGGACGCTTCGCCGGCCCCGGTTCCGCGAGATGGCAGGCGAAGCGCCCGCCCTACAATTTCCCGCGCCCGGCCGACCTTAAATTTTCGCTTAGAGTGCGTCTAAAAGTCGTGTCCTCCCGAGCGGAGCCCCGCGGCCGCGGGGCGGAGTTGAGGGATCCCGTGGCGAAAGCTTTAAGCTCACTCCACGGGATTCCTCGACTGCGCTCCGCTCCGCTCGGAATGACCCAGTCTCTAGACGTCGTCTTAGGCTGAGGTAAGGACAGGAAAGAGAAGCTTCCTTTTCAACTCGCGGCGGAGCAGCAACAGATTCACGGCAGCCTGAATAAGCTGCGAAGCGACCGAGAGATACCAGAGGTAACGAAGTTGCGAACCAAGGCTGATGCGAAAGCCAGATTCCCGGCAGCGCGAAAAGAAAGAGGCGAAGGCAGGAACTGAGGAGCGGCGGAACGGTGTGGCCCAGCCCCTTGGAAGACGCTCGAGCTGGAAAAGACAAGGGTCTTGCCCAGATTAGACGTTGTGACGGCGTCTATGATACTGGGCGGCAATGAGAAACAGATATATTTAGGATGCAAGGATTTCAGAGCGCAAATTCAAGGAGTTGTTCAAGATGTTTTGCACCGATGTCTCGGCCCTGACTGCGAGCAAGTTGACGGTGGTCAATCGCAAAACCAGTCAGCGGATT
>JBBSUP010000072.1:0-19600 GCA_038234295.1 Chthoniobacterales bacterium | reverse complement strand
GGGCACGCCGAAGAATTTACCGATCTCGTTCAGAAAACGCTGCTCGTCGACCTTCCCGGAATTCAGGACATCGGCGGTCCAGGAGCCGCTCCCGTTCAGGTTCGCCGCGAGCGCAACGGCGTCTTCACGGGAAGGCGCGCCACTGGCGAGAAGGATGTTGATGAGAGCCTGATTCAACGCGGGATTCACGCGGGGAAGTTACGCGCGCGCCGCGCGATTGTCATCCTGAGCGGAGCGCAGCGAAGTCGAAGGATCCCGTGGAGCTTCTGGGAAGGGGCGGGTGCTGGGAGTTTGAGGCGAGAGCTTTAAGGAAGCTCGTCGGGATCCCTCGACTTCGCTCCGCTCCGCTCGGGATGACGAGTTTACGTGCCTCTACGGCAGGTAGAGTACCCGGCGGACCGCGACGGTCAGAGTGCCGGTGACGCGCTGAGAATAGTTCTTCTGCAGGCGCGCGATCGCGATGCTCACCTCAAGGGAGAAAACGCCATCAACGGGCCCGCAATAATAGCCCAGGCGACGCAACGACGTTTCAAGGGCACCGACATAAGCAGGATCGGTGACCAAATCCGGGCCGGACCTGAGATAGTAGCCGAGCCGGCAGGGAGAGCGCGGAGCGAGATCGGTTTGATTAAACTGAGGGCCTTGATGCATGAGCCCGTATTCGTCGCGCTGAGCCAGTGCGTCGGTAGAGCAAAACCAACCATTCGCCCGGGCGGAAAGCGGCAGCAGAGAAATGACTGCGAGGATGAGGATGAGGCTGCGGTGCATGACTACTTCTCAAGCGGGAGGTCGGGCGGCGGCAAATCTTTCCCATCGAGGACGGGCGGGCAATCCGGGCAATCGTCCTGATCCAGCTCGGGGCCAAAATGGGTTTTGTTTTCCAGCTTCACCCGCGTGCGATAGCTATCGAGGTTCGTTAGGCTCACCTCCGGGCGCATCAGGACGATGAGCTCGGTCCGATCCTTCGTCTTAGTCGTGTTGCTAAAGAGGGCGCCAATCAGCGGGAGACGATCGAGGATCGGAAAGCCCCTGCGGTTGCGGGTCTGCGCGTCTTGGATGAGCCCGCCCAGGACGATCGTGCACCCGTTAGGCGCGGAGACAGTCGTGCGAATATAGCGGGTGGCGATGATTGGAATAGCATTGCCATCGACGTTGGTGGAGTTCCCGGTCAGGCTGTCGAGCTTCTGCAGGATGTCGAGCGAGACTTCTTTGTTCGCGTTGATCAATGGCACGACCTCCAGTTGGAGCGCGATTTTCTTAAACTGAATATTCGTTTGCTGCGCAATCCCGCCGGTGAGAATGCCACCACCCGACCCGGACGAAATCGTGTTGGTCGGGACCGGAATCTCCTGGCCCGACGCGATGATCGCCTTCTTGTTGTTGCTGGTGAAAACCGTCGGGCGCGAAATCGTGCGGAAGCGGCCAGTGGAATCGAGCGCATGCACGATCGCCGCCAGGGTATTACCCGCTGCGAGGTAAACATTTGTGCCGCCGCCCGCCGCCGCCGTCGCGAGTTGATCAAAGGTGATCAGACTCGCCGGATCAAGAATGTTCGGCGTTGTTCCCGAATTTTTTGAAACTCCGCCCACGCCCACGTCGTGTCCAAGATTGTTCTTCTTGAACTGCAGAAAATAATCGACGCCAAATTCTTCCGTGTTGCTCAGCGAGAGCTCGCCGATCACGGTGCTGAGCGCGACCTGCGGCGCCTTCACATCCATCTCGTCGAGAATTTTTTCAACTTTCACGACCACATCACGATTCCCCAGGACGATGATGGTGTTCGCGCGGGAATCGGCGATGAGCCGGGTGTTGCCGACGGTGACCGCTTGAGGCGCAGTATCGACCGCCTGAGTCGAAAGCTCTTCGCTGACCTGCAGGGTGCTGTCACTGGCCGTCCCGTTGAGGTTGCCCGACTGGCTCGGGCTCGGCGTCGGATTGCGCTGGGGATTATTGCGCTGGTTGGGGTTAAGGTTGCCCTGGCCTTGGTTCTCGGCGCCCGGCTCCGTTAGCGCCTGCACCAGCACCGGGAGAACGTCGCTGGCCGAGATATACTGCAGCGCGAAGGAGACCGGTTTCCCGAATTCCACATTCGCGTCGAACTCGGAAATTAACTTCTTCACGAACGGCATGTTGATCGGCCGGGTGACCACGTGGATGCGGTTTGTGCGCACGTCGGCTTCGAGTTTGATCTTCCCGACTACGAGCGAATCCTCCGAGAGCACAGCGCTGCCGCCCTCTTCATTCACTCCCTGCTGCGCTCCGCCCCCGGGCACCGGCACGCCGTTGCGGACCGCGCGGATTCCACCAGCCGGCGTTCCGCCCTCCGACCCCTTGTCGAAGATGTCCTTCAACATCTCGACCACCTTGGTAACATCCGCGCGCTCGAGCTTGATGAACTCGCTCTCGACCGCGGCCGGCGCGGAGTCGAGCTCCTGCACCATGCGCACGAGTTTGCGCAGCACGTCCGAGCTCTGCGTCACGAGCAGGCTCGACGATTTCGGCAACGCCAAAATCGGCGCCTGGCCGCCGATGCCGGAGAGATATTGCGAGAGCACACCCTGGAGCTCCTGCGGGTCGGCATAGTTCAACTTAAAGAGGTAGCTGACCACCTTCGCGCCATCGGGAATATCGGCCGGATCGGAGATGATCGGCACCGCCGCGGCGCGCGGATTTTTGTTCACGCCGACGACCTCGATCACGTCGCCCCCTGCAGGCACGAGCGAGAAACCGTTCAGCGCAAGATTCATTTCGATGATCCTGATCGCTTCCGGGCGCGGCACTTTCTGAGAGAGGAAAATATTCACTTTCCCCTGCACGTTGTTGTCGATCACGAGCTTCGTGCCGGTGAGGTTCTCGTAAAAATGGAGCACGTCGATGACGTCGCTGTTCGGGAACTGCAGGGTCACCATGTCCTGCGCGTCGGCGTTGTTTCCTGTCACCGGGCGCGGCAAAATCCGCGGAGTCGGGCCGGGAATTTGCGCGAGAACAGGAAGGGCGAAGCAGAGAGGCGCGACGAGGCAGCAGAAGAGGCGGCGGAGCACGGGCAAGTATTAGTTGTTTCGCGCCCTGCGGTCAACCAAGGAGCCCAAGACGAAATTAACCGCAGAGAGCGCGGAGAGCGCGGAGGACGCAGAGGAAGAAGAAGTTGGAAGACTGCATCGCCCTCTTTCTCTGCGCCCTCTGCGACTTCTGCGGTAAAATTCAGCCCGCCTTCAAAGCCGCGAGCAGCTTCTCGTGGATTCCGTCGAAGCCGCCATTACTGAAGACGGTAACGACGTCGTTAGGCTCCAGCAATGGCACCAGTTTCTCGACGATGGTAGCTGCATCAGGCTCGTAGAACGCCTGCTTCCCTGCCTCCACGATCGACGCGACTACTTCCTCAGGGTCGAGCCGTTCCGCCTCCGGGATCTGCTCGAGCGCCGCGATCTGCGCCAGAAAAACGCCGTCCGCCAGCGCCAGCGCCGCCGGCAATTCCTGCTGGAAAACCGCTCGCCGCGTCGTGTTCGAGCGCGGCTCAAACACCGCCCAAAGCCGTTGCCCCGGATAACGAAAACGCAGCGCCGCCAACGTCTCGCGGATCGCCGTGGGGTGATGCCCGAAGTCGTCGATCACGGTCACGCCGCGCTCGGTGCCGCGCACTTCCTGTCGGCGCGCGATTCCTTCAAAACTCGTTAGGGCAGTCTGGATCACGTCCGGCGCGACACCGTAAAAGCGCGCCGCAGCTGCGGCCATGGCCGCGTTCCGGACATTGAATTCGCCGATCAGGGGCAGATCGAAAGCGGTTTCGCCGAGCGCGAAAGAAGATCCATGAGACGTATAGGTCACATCCCGGATGCGCTGCGCGCAATTCTCCGAGAAGCCGACCTCCACGATCGGCGCGAGACATTCCCGCGCGACCTCGACGCAATTCGGATCGTCGCCGTTGAGCAGGATCATCCCGTTCTGCGGGACGATGTTGAGCAGCCGCCGAAAGCTCAATTTCACTGCCGCAAGATCGGCAAAAATATCGGCATGATCGAACTCGACATTGTTCACGATCAACAACTCCGGGAGATAATGAATGAACTTCGAGCGCTTGTCGAAAAACGCCGTGTCGTACTCGTCGCCCTCGATCACGAAATGCTTCGAGTCGTTAAAAAGCGCGCCCTGCCCGAGGTTGCGCGGGATGGCGCCGATCATGTAGCTCGGCGCCATTTCCCCGACCGTGAGCATCCAGGTGAGAAGCGCGGTCGTGGTCGTTTTTCCGTGGGTGCCGCTGACGACGAGATTATGGCGGCCGCGGAGGAAATTCTCCTTCAACACCTCCGGCAACGACAAGTAGTAAAGCTTGCGATTCAGGACCGCTTCCACCTCCGGGTTCCCGCGTTTGATCGCATTCCCGATCACGACGACGAGGTCGGGGTCGTTAGGCAAATTCTCCGCGCGGTACGGCTCGGTCAACGTGATGCCTTTGCTCCGGAGGAAATCCGACATCGGCGGATAGACCCGCTCGTCGGAACCGGTCACGGTGCAGCCGCGCGCGCGCAGGGCTGCCGCGACCGAGCCCATCGCCGTTCCGCAGATGCCGAGGAAATGAAAATGTTGCGATCGCGCTGGCACGCCGCATCCCTAAACCGCGGCGCTCGTTTTGGCCAGCACACCGCAGGATTGTCTGTGAGGCTTCCGATTTGACCTTCGCGCCGGCTCCGCAAAGTTCACTCCACGCTTTGCTGATGAAAAAATCCGCCGCTGTCTTCGCTCTGCTCATCGCGCTCGCCGCACCGCTCGCTCCTGCATCTCCGCTCGCCACTTGAGACCTACGCGACCGCGAGCGACGGCACGCCTTTGACCTGGGACGTCTACAGTCCGGCCGGGCGCGGGCCGTGGCCGGCCGTGCTGGTGATTCACGGCGGCCTCTTCGTGAGCGGCAGCTCCATTGACCTCGGAGTGGGCGGTTGCGCGCAGGATTTGGCGAACGCCGGTTACATCGCCTTCGCGATCAATTACCGCCTCGCGCCTCCCGGCACGATCCCGGGCCAGACTTCGACCGGCCGTTTTCCCGAGCAATATGACGACGTGAAACTCGCTGTGCTCGCTGCGCGCTCCGACGCGCGCAGCACCGGCAAAGTTGGCGCGGTCGGTGGTTCCGCGGGCGCGACGCATGCCGTCTGGGTTTCCGCCACCGGCAGCCGCGAAGCAGATCGTCCTGACGCGACCGTCGGTCTTTCCGGCGCCTATGATTTCTCCGATTTCACGCCCGATCAGACGCTCAATCTTTTCCAAAAAGCCGTGACCAATTACGTCGGCGTGCCGGTGAGCGATCTCACCGCGCTGTATGCCGCGAGCCCGGTCTCGCAGGTCGACCGCAGCGTCGCCCCGCTCTACCTCGCCGACTCCGAGGGCGACATCATGCCGGCCGCGCAACAGATCGATCTCGTCAACCGCCTCACCGCGGTCCGCGCGCGAGATTTTCAGTCGACAACGCTGCCCGGTGCCGGGCATTCTTTTGCGAACTGGCCGCTGGTCGAGAAGGACGCGATCGCGTTCCTCCGCGACTATCTCGGGCGCACTCGTTAGGCGTAGCGCTCCGCTGTAGACGCTTCGCTCTGCGAAGCGCGGGTGTCCGGCCACCCTTCTCTAGAAGATGGTGCGCAACTCCCGCGCTTCGCAGAGCGAAGCGTCTACAGCGGCGGCAACCGCGTCGTCGCTCGCGAAAAGTTTCCGGCGAATTGCCAGCTCCGCCGCGATTTCTAAGTTGCCGTTATGCGCATCGATAAATTTACCCAGAAGATGCAGGAAGCGGTCCAGGCCGCGCAAAGCGTCGCGTCGGAATTTAACCAGCAGGAGATCACGAACGAGCATTTCCTCCTCGCGCTCCTCGACCAGGGCGAAGGCGTGACCGCTCCGCTGCTCGAGAAAATGGGCGTGCCGACAAACGAGCTCCGCAGCCGCCTCCGCGAGGAGGTCGAAAAGCGGCCGCGCGTAACCGGCGGTAACGTCGATCTGCGAATCGGCAACGACCTTCGCAGCGTCCTCGACGGCGCGGAAAAAGAGATGGCGAAGTTGCAGGACGAATTCGTCAGCGCCGAGCATTACCTTCTCGCCGTAACGAACGCGAGCGTGCCCGCCGCAAAGGTGCTGCAAGGTCTCGGCGTGACCCGCGCCAAGTTGATGCAGGCGCTGCAACAGGTGCGCGGTTCGCAACGCGTGACCGATCAAAATCCTGAGGGAAAATACCAGACGCTGGAGAAGTACGGGCAGGACCTGACCGAACGCGCACGCCGCGGGAAGATCGATCCGGTGATCGGCCGCGACGACGAAATTCGCCGCGTCATGCAGGTGCTCTCGCGGCGCACGAAAAACAACCCCGTGCTCATCGGCGAGCCTGGCGTCGGCAAAACCGCGATCGTTGAAGGACTCGCGCGCCGGATCATTTCCGGCGACGTGCCGGAGTCATTAAAGAACAAAAAGCTGATCGCGATGGACATCGGCGCGATGGTCGCGGGCGCGAAGTTTCGCGGCGAATTCGAGGATCGGCTGAAGGCGTTTCTCAAGGAAGTGACCGACTCGGACGGCCAGATCATTCTCTTCATCGACGAGCTCCACACCATCGTCGGCGCGGGCGCGGCGGAAGGCTCGGTCGATGCCTCGAACCTGCTCAAGCCGCAACTCGCGCGCGGCGAGCTCCGCACGATCGGCGCAACGACTTTGAACGAGTATCGCAAGTACATCGAGAAGGACGCCGCGCTCGAGCGCCGCTTCCAGCCGGTGATGGTGAACGAGCCAACCGTCGAGGACACGATCGCGATCCTGCGCGGATTAAAAGAGCGCTACGAAGTCCATCACGGCGTCCGCATTCGCGATGCCGCGCTCGTCGCCGCGGCGGTTCTTTCCGACCGCTATATCAGTGATCGTTTTCTGCCCGATAAAGCGGTCGATCTCGTCGACGAAGCGGGTTCGCGGCTGAAGATCGAGCTCGATTCCATGCCCACGGAAATCGACGTGATCGAACGCGAAGTGATGCAGCGCGAGATGGAACGGCAGGCGTTAAAAAAGGAGAAAGATCGTGCGAGCAAAGAGCGCCTAACGACTTTGGAAAAAGATCTCGCGAGCCTGAAAGAGCGTTCCTCCGCGCTCAAAGCAGAGTGGCAAAAAGAGAAGTCGGTCATCGACGAGCAGCGCAAAATCAAAGAACAGCTCGAAGCGGCCCGGACCGACCTGGAGCGCGCGCAACGGCGGGGCGAACTCGCGGCCGCGAGTGAGCTGCAATACGGCCGCATCCCCGAACTCGAGCGTCAGCTCCACGAGATCACGGCGAAAGAAGATGCCGGCGGGAGACCACAACTGCTCCGCGAGGAAGTGACCGAGGAAGACATCGCCGAAGTCGTCTCGAGCTGGACGCGCATTCCCGTCTCGCGCCTGCAGGAAGGCGAGCGCGCCAAGCTCGTGAAAATGGAAGAACGCCTAACGAATCGCGTGATCGGCCAGAGGGAAGCGATCGTCGCGGTATCCAACGCGGTCCGCCGCGCGCGCGCCGGTCTCCAAGACGAAAATCGACCCATCGGTTCCTTCATTTTTCTCGGCCCGACCGGGGTCGGCAAAACCGAACTTTCCCGGGCGCTGGCGGAGTTTTTGTTCGACGACGAGAACGCCATGGTCCGTCTCGACATGAGCGAGTATGGCGAGAAACACACGGTCGCGCGGCTCATCGGCGCGCCGCCCGGATACGTCGGCTACGAGGAGGGCGGCCAGCTTTCCGAGGCCGTACGGCGGAAGCCTTACAGCGTGATTTTGTTCGACGAAATCGAGAAAGCGCACAGCGACGTCTTCAACGTCCTCCTGCAAGTGCTCGACGACGGCCGCATCACCGACGGTCAGGGACGCACGGTCGATTTCAAGAACACGGTCATCATCATGACGTCGAATATTGGCTCGCAATTCATCACCGAAGAAGCGTCGAGCCAAAGCCGCACTCGACTCGTTCTGGAAGCTTTGCGCGCGCATTTCCGGCCGGAGTTTTTGAACCGCGTCGATGAGATCATCATCTTCGATCGGCTGAACGAAGAGGACCTCAAAAAAATCGTCGAGATTCAACTCCGGCGCCTGACGAGAAGACTCGAAAATCAGAAGATCACCCTCGAACTAACCGAGGCCGCAAAAGCGCGCGTCGCCCGGGAAGGCTACGATCCGGTCTACGGCGCGCGGCCCTTGAAGCGCGCGATTCAGAAAGAAATCCTCGACCCGCTCAGTCTGCAGATTCTGGAAGGCAAGATCCAAGAAGGCCAGACGGTGACCGTCGATGCGCAGGACGATCGCCTCCATTTCAAAGTCCGGCAGTGAAACAGCCGGTTCTGTCGGAACAGTTTACGAAAGTCGCACGGCGCACCTTTCCGGCAGCGCGTCACCTGCGGCGATAGTAAATAAATAAACGATTCTTAGGCAGCGACTTACCTAACGGGGAGAACAAGCGCAGAGATTTCTATTGCCCTTACGGCATCGAAGATGCTAAACCTCGAATCACGTATGAAAATTATCAAATGTCTACCTCTTGCGTTGCTTGCGGTTGTTGCTGCCTTCTGTGTCAGCGCCTCCACCGCTCATGCCTCTCTGATCAACATCACGATCGATCCGACCACGGGTCTTCCTGCGACCGATGTGAGCCTCGGCACGCTTGACGATCACAACGTCCCCGGCTTATTCGATTTCGCGGGTAGCGACGTCACCATGTTCAACTCCTTCTCGGGTTCGAACCTTCCCGCCCCCGGGTACGCCGGTTTTGCTAGCTACCTGGGCAATCCTGGTTCGGTGGACATCACCGGCTTCGATTATGCAGTCCTCCACTACCGCCAGGGCCGGGGTGGAATCAGCCAGGGCGGGGGCGTCGAGATCTTCTATCTCAACGGAATGACCGGCGATTTCACCTTCAGCGAGTTCGGTCTCGGTCCCAACGGCCGGGGCCGTATCTCATGCCTGGCCCTGTTCGCAGGTTCACCTGGCCAGGTTCCAGACGGTGGCAGCACCGTCGCGTTGCTCGGGATGGGCGTGAGCGGGCTGGCCTTCGCGCGCCGGTTCCTGAAACGGTAATACCCGTTCTCGCGGTTTTTCGCGGCCGGACTTCGAAAGAAGTCCGGCCGTTCTTTTGTCTTGTTTTTGTTGGACTAACCGCCTGCTCCGAAGAAGGGAGGCATCTCAGCGAAGCCCTCCGCCCAGCGTCATTCTTTTTGACGAAATCGAGAAGGCGCACGCCGGCCTCTTACTCGACGAAGGCTGCATCACCAACGGCCCGGGGCGCAACGGTGAAACACGGGGCGAGACGCCCGCTACCCCACAGGCGAGATGCCTGTGCTACAACCACGGGGCAAGCTGCTGCTCGATCCGCGGGGTGAAATCGATCCGGAAGGTGTCGCCAGTTTCGATCTGCACCGTCTCGCCAGCGCGGTTCGTGACCAATAGCGTTACCGGCTGCGGGCCGGGCGACGACGCCAGAATCTGCCGCACGGTGCGAAATTCATCCGCCGCCACGCCCGCGCCGAAACGGAGCGTGACCGGCCGCGCCTCGCGCAAGGCCGCGAACTGCTCGCGCATGTCGACGAAGTCGTTAGGCACACTCGCCACCGGCTCATCTTTGGGCGCGTTGGTAGCCGGGATGTTTTCCGGCTTCAGGACGCGCACCTTCAGCGCGGTCGCCCGCAGTGTGTCGTCACGTTTATCGACCGTTCCGCGAATCGCGATGACTTTGCCGGTCTCCAGCAGGCTGGCCACGGGCACGTAGCTTTCGTTCCAAAGCACGACCTCCAGCAGGCCAGTGAGATCTTCCAGCCAGACGACCGCAAAGGGTTTCCCCTCTTTCTTCGTGAACTTGCGATCGACCTGCGCAATCGCGCCCGCGATGAGAAATTTCCCGCGATCATCGAGTTCGCCTAACGACGCGATCGTCTGGTATTTGCCGGTCGCGAAAAGCGGCGCGTAGGCGTCGAGCGGATGCCCGGTGACGTAAAACCCGAGCAGCTCTTTCTCATAGGAAAGCTTCTCGCGCTCCGTCCAGGGCGTGAACTCGTGACTGCGCCGCGCGATCGGCGCGGCGGCGAGATCGTCGAAGAGCGAGACCTGACCGGAAGCGCGATCGCGATGCGACGAAGCAGCCGCGGCGAGCGTTTCCTCCACGCAGGCGAAGAGCTCCGCGCGATCGCGTCCGAGGAAATCGAACGCGCCGGCCTTGACCAGGCTCTCGAGGATTTTGCGATTCGCGATGCGCGAATTGACGCGGCTACAGAAGTCTTCCAGCGAAGCAAAATCGCCTCCCCGCTCGCGTTCCGCGATCGCGGAAGTCATCGCGCCTTCACCGATGTTCTTGATCGCGGCGAGGCCGTAGCGAATGGCGCTTTGCGGCGCCCCCAAGGCGGAACGAGAACCACCGTCATCCCGAGCGGAGCCGGTAGGCGCAGTCGAGGGATCCCGTGGAGTTTCGTGAAAGCCTTCGCGCGAGGTCTTCTCGGTCTCGCCACGGGGTCCCTCGACTGCGTTCCGCTCCGCTACACTTCGCTCGGGATGACCGGTTGTGCCGGCCTCCGGGGTAAATTTGAGGCTACTGCGATTCAGGTCGGGCGGGAGAATGGGAATCTTCATCCTTTTGCACTCGCCGACGAAGACCGAGATTTTGTCGGTATTGTTGATCTCGTTGCTGAGCAACCCGGCCATGAACTCGACCGGGAAATGCGCCTTCAGATACGCCGTTTGATAGCTGATCACGCCATACGCCGCGCTGTGGCTTTTGTTGAAGCCGTAGCCGGCGAACTTCTCGAGCAAGTCGAAGATCGCGCTCGCCTTCTTCTCCGCGATGTTGTTCGTCCCGAGACAGCCGGCGATGAATTTTTCGCGCTCCTGCGCCATTTTTTCCTTGTCCTTTTTGCCCATCGCGCGACGGAGCAGGTCGGAGCCGCCTAACGAATAGCCGGCGAGCAGATTGGCCGCGGCCATCACCTGTTCCTGGTAGATCAAAACGCCGTAAGTCTCGGCCGAGACTTGCTCGAGCAGCGGATGGACGTAGCGGACTTTCTTGAACCCTTTTTTGCGCTCGATGTAATCATCGATCAGGTCCATCGGGCCGGGCCGGAAGAGCGCGATCAGGGCAATAATGTCGTCGAGTTTCTGGACGTCGAAACGCTTCGCCGTCGCGGTCATGCCGCCGGATTCCATCTGGAAAAGGCCGAGCGTTTCGCCCCGATTGTAGAGCGCGAACGCCGCCGGGTCGTCGAGCGGGATGTCCTTGAGCGAAAACTCCGGCGTGTGCACGTGGATGAGCTTGAGCGAATCCTCGATCACGGTGAGCGTCTTCAGCCCGAGGAAATCCATCTTCAGCATCCCGAGCGCGCCGAGCGGGTCGCCGGAAAACTGACTCATGACTTCGTTGTCCTTGCTTCTCGTTAGGGGAATGAATTCCGAAAGATCGCGATCGCTGATCACGACGCCCGCGGCGTGGACGCCGGCGCCGCGGGAAAGACCTTCGAGGAGGCTGCCATATTCGAACAGCTGGCGCGTGGCCGGTTCGGTCTCGACCGCCCGCTTGAGCTCGGGGTTTTTCGCGATCGCTTTTTCGAGCGTCATCTCGAGCTCGTTTGGGATCATCTTCGCGATCCGGTCGGCGTCGCCGTAGCTCAGGCCCATGACCCGGCCGACATCGCGGACCACGCTCTTCGCGCCGAGCGTTCCGAAAGTGATGATCTGCGCGACCGCGCGCGTGCCGTATTTTTGCCGCACGTAATCGATCACCTCACCGCGACGCGCCTGGCAGAAATCGATGTCGATATCGGGCGGCGAAATCCGCTCAGGATTCAAGAATCGCTCGAAGAGCAGTCCGTAACGCAGCGGATCGATGTCGGTAATTTCCAGAGCGTAGGCGATGATCGATCCCGCGCCCGATCCGCGCCCGGGGCCGACCGGAATTTTCTGCTCCTTCGCGTAGCGGATGAAATCCCAGACGATGAGGAAGTAGCTGATAAATCCGGTCCCCTCGATGACGTCGAATTCCTTCTGAAAACGCGCCCGCACTGTCTCGTCGTCGAGCGCACGTTCGCCGTAGCGTTTCTCGAGGCCGGCGAGGCAAAGCTCACGGAAATACTCCGCACGCGGCCGGTCGTCGGGCGTTTTGTATTCGGGAAATTTCGACTGGTTAAACTCGAAGTTCAGCTCGCAGCGCTCCGCGATCGCGATCGTGTTCGAGAGCGCCTCGGGATAATCGCCGAAGATTTCGCGCATCTCGTCGGCACCTTTGAAGTAAAGCTCGGGCACATAACGCATCCGCTTTTCGTCCTGCATCATCTTGCCGGTGCCGATACAGATCATGACGTCGTGCGCCTCGTGATGCGCGCGCTCGAGGAAGTGAACGTCGTTCGCGGCGACGAGGCCGAGGCCGAATTCCTTCGCGAGATCGGGCAGCGACCGATTGCATTTCCGCTGCGCCTCGATGCCGTGGTCGTGCAGCTCGATGAAGAAATTTTCCGCGCCGAGAATGTCGCGATAAGTGGCCGCGCTTTTCCGCGCCTTCGCGAGGTCATCGCCCTGCAGCGCCATATTGATCTCGCCCTTCAGACAACCGCTCATCCCGATGAGTCCGTCGGCATGTTTCGCGAGCAGCTCCTTGTCGATCCGCGGCTTGTAATGCATCCCCTCGAGATGCGCGGTCGACATTAGCCTAACGAGGTTTTTGTAACCGGTTCCGTTCTTCGCGAGGAGGGTGAAATGGTTCGCCGCATCGCGCTGCGAAGTCGGGCGATCGGTGATCGCGCCCGGCGCGATGTAAGCCTCGACCCCGATGATCGGTTTCACCCCAGCGGCGAGGCCGGCCTGGTAGAATTCGATCGCGCCGTAGAGGTTGCCGTGATCGGTGATCGCGACCGCCGGCATCTTCATTTCGGCCGCTTTTTTCATCAGCGCCTTCATCCGCACCGCGCCATCGAGCAGGGAATACTCGGTGTGCAGATGGAGGTGGACGAACTGGTCGGACGGCATGAGCGGGGCACTATAAACTCGAGGCCGGAAGCGGCAAGATTCTGA
This sequence comes from Chthoniobacterales bacterium, assembly GCA_038234295.1. Lineage (GTDB taxonomy): Bacteria > Verrucomicrobiota > Verrucomicrobiia > Chthoniobacterales > UBA10450 > Palsa-1392. The sequence goes on along the minus strand of JBBSUP010000072.1, from coordinate 6,568 downwards.
AGGCATACTGACGGAATTTTAACCGCAGAGGACGCAGAGAGCGCAGAGGAGGAGGAAAATTTAGTGCCTCAAAACTCTTCCCTCTGCGTCTTCCTCTGCGTTCTCTGCGCCCTCTGCGGTCATCCTAATCGTCGGCCGCAGAAATCGGCGCTTGCCATGCCTTCGTGCTTTCTGGTTTCCTCCGGGTCAGCGTTGAAAAGCGCACCGACCGCGCCACTATCTAAGACACCACATGAAAAAACTCGAAGCCATCATCAAGCCGTTCAAACTCGAGGAAGTAAAAGAAGCGCTCGCCGAACTCGGGATCGAGGGCATGACGGTGACGGAGGTGAAAGGCTTCGGCCGGCAAAAGGGTCACACCGAGATCTATCGCGGCTCGGAATACACCGTTGATTTCCTGCCGAAGGTGAAAGTGGAAGTCGTGCTCGCCGACGACATGGTCGACAAAGCGGTCAGCGTGGTCGTGAGCGCGGCCAAGACCGGCAAGATCGGCGACGGAAAAGTTTTCGTGATCCCCGTGGAGCACGCGGTTCGTATCCGCACCGAGGAAGTCGGCGAAAAAGCCGTCTAGCTTTCGGTTTCTAACGATTTTTAACAAACGACCGGGCCCGATAACCTAGAACCGTGGGTTGTCCGGGCCTTCGTTCTTGGTCCGCCTAACCCGCAGTCGCACACCATGCCTAACGACAAAAAAACACCCGCCGACGTCAGCAAAATGATCAAGGACCGCGAGATCAAGCTCGTGGATTTCAAATTCACCGACCTGCCCGGCGCTTGGCAGCATTTCACGACGACGCTGACGGAATACAGCGAGGACATTTTCACCGAAGGCCTCGGCTTCGACGGCTCGAGCATCCGCGGTTGGAAGGCGATCGACGCTTCCGACATGCTCGTGATTCCCGATCCGGACAGCGCCTGGGTCGACATCTTCAACGCCGAGCCGACGCTCAGTCTCATCTGCACGATCGTGGAACCGATCACGCGCGAGCCTTACAGCCGCGACCCGCGCGGTGTCGCCGAGAAGGCCGAGGCTTATTTGCAGAGCACCGGCATCGCGGACACGGCGTTCTTCGGGCCGGAAGCGGAATTTTTTATCTTCGACGACGTGCGTTACAGCAACGCCAGCAACGCCGCCTCCTACTCGGTCGACAGCAGCGAGGCTCATTGGAATAGCGGCCGCGAAGAGTTCCCGAATCTGGGCTACAAGATTCGGCCGAAGGAAGGCTATTTCCCGGTCGCGCCCGCGGATCAGCTCCAGGATTTGCGGAACGAGATGTGCCTCGAGCTCGAGAAAGCGGGCATCCCGATCGAGCGGCAGCATCACGAAGTCGCCACGGCGGGCCAGGCGGAGATCGACATCCGTTTCGCGCCGATGAAGCAGATGGGCGACTGGATGCAGTATTACAAATACATCGTGCGCAACGTCGCGCGGCGGCACAACAAGTCGGTGACGTTCATGCCGAAGCCGCTCTTCGGTGACAACGGCTCCGGGATGCACACCCACATCTCGCTCTGGAAAGAAGGGAAGCCGCTCTTCGCCGGGAACGGCTACGCGGGTCTGAGTGATATGGCGCTGTTCTTCATCGGCGGCATCCTGAAACACGCGCCGGCGCTGACCGCAATCACGAACCCGACGACGAACAGCTTCAAACGGCTCGTCCCGGGTTTTGAAGCACCTGTGAACCTCGCCTACTCCGCGCGGAATCGCTCCGCGGCCATCCGCATTCCGACCTACTCGGCGAATCCGAAGGCGAAACGAATCGAGTTTCGCACGCCCGATTCTGCGGCGAATCCCTACGTCGCGTTCTCCGCTTTGCTCCTCGCCGGTCTCGACGGCGTGCAGAACCGGATCGACCCGGGCGACCCGCTCGATAAGAACCTTTACGAGCTCCCGCCCGAGGAGCTCGCGCAGGTCCCGAGCGTACCGGATTCGTTAGGCGGCGCGATCGCGGCGTTGAAGCGGGATCACGAGTTTCTCCTCCGCGGCGATGTCTTTAATACCGACTTCATCACCAACTGGATCGAGATGAAACAGAAGGATTACGACGCGCTCCGGCTGCGTCCGCATCCCTACGAGTTCCAGATGTACTACGACGTCTAACGTCATCCCGAGCGGAGCCCCGCGGAGAGGCGGGCGCAGTCGAGGGATCCCGTGGGGTTTCCTGGAAGCGTCTGTGCAGACGCTTCACAGCAGTTCGCCGGGATCCCTCGACTGCGCCCCGCCTCCGCGGGGCTTCGCTCGGGATGACCGAGTTCGGGGCTTTTTCGGAACCGGGAAAAGCCTTGCAAGCCTGGGGGATCGTCCGAAGTTTGAGACTGTTATGAATATGCTCGCCCTCCTTTCTAATTTCGGCGGCCCCGACCTGATCATCATCCTGCTCATCGTGCTGGTTCTCTTCGGCGCGAAGAAGCTGCCGGAGCTCGCGAAAGGGATGGGACAGGCGGTGAAGGAGTTCCAGAAGGCGAAGGACGAGTTCAGTGACGAACTGCACAATGCTGGCAACGCACCCGCACCGAAGCCGGACGTGCGTCCCGCGCAGGCGAGCGTGCCGCGCATCCCCGATGGGCCGACTGCCCGCGAGGTTCCTCCGGTTGCCCCGGCGACGCCGGCGAGCGAAGAGATCCCCGCGCGCGAAGTGTAGGTTCGGGCGCGTCCTCCGCATTCGCGATCAACATTAGGGCGATACGGCCGCGTCCGCAGCGTCTTCAGGACGGCGCGCATTTTGTTCGATGACAGCGCGCGGCTTTTCGTCTAAGCATACCATCCCAAAATTTCCCATGGCTGAAGACGATCTCCGCACGCGCATCAAAGAAATGATGGTGCAAAGCCTCATGCTCCAGACTCCCGCCGATCAGATTGGCGACGATCAGCCGCTCTTCGGACCGGAAGGGCTTGGGCTCGATTCGATCGATGCCCTCGAGCTCGTGGTGAGCATGGAGAAGACCTTCGGCGTCGGGGTGCCGAACTCTGAAGTCGCGGGACAAGCGCTGCGCAGCGTGAACACGATCCACGACTACATCCTCGAGAAGCGCGCGCAGCCGACGAGCTGAATCGAGTGGCGCGCCTGACGCGCGGGTTTGTCATCCGCTGCGCCGACTCGGGATGACAGAATAACTTTGCGCCGGCGACTCGTGAACCTACTCGTTAGGCGCGGAGACGGTTTCCGCAAGATTGATCGCGTCGATCAGGTGCCGAAAACGGCCGAAGGCGTGCCGGTGCGGCGTAAAGACCAGGCGCGGCAAATCCGCGATCTCTGGCTGATTCGCCTCCTGCGGCAACGCGCCACTCTGCTCAATCTCGCCGCTGCGCAGCATATCGCCGAATTCCTCATTGAGACGCGCGAGCGCTTTGTCGGTGAGCTTCTTTTTCAAGCGATAAACCAGCCGCGAACCAACCCAGCGCGATGACTGATAGTTCCGATAAAATTGCGTGATCTCGGCGACCGCTTCTTCGACCGTGTGCGCGATTTTGATGAAGTTAAAATCCTCCGGCGAAATCAGGCCCTGGCCTAACAAGTGTTCCTGCAGGAAGCGCATCCAGGTTTCCCAGTAGCTGCCATCAGGGCGATCGATGAGCACGATCGGAATGATCAGCGCCTTGCCCGTCTGCATGAGCGTGAGCGCCTCGAAGCCTTCATCCATCGTCCCGAATCCGCCGGGGAAGAGCGCGTAGGCGTGCGTCTCCTTCACGAAGTTGAGTTTGCGGGTGAAGAAGTAGTTAAAATTGATCAACTTCGGATCGCCGTGGATGATCTCGTTCGCGCGCTGCTCGAACGGGAGGCGGATGTTCAGCCCGAAGCTATTCTCGCGCCCCGCGCCGCGTTGCGCCGCGCCCATGATCCCGTCGCCGCCGCCGGTGATGACCATGTAATCCTGCGCGACCATTTGCCGGCCGAATTCCTCCGCAAGAAGCGCGTCCGGCTCGGTCGGCGCGGTCCGGGCCGAGCCGAAAACGACGACCTTTTTTCGATCGCGGAACGGCGCAAAAATCTTCGCGGCGTAGCGCAGCTCTTTGAACGAGCGATTCATCAGCTTGAGGTCGCCAATGCCCATACCGTCGCTGCCCATTTTCAGCGCGGTCGCGATCAATTCCTCGACCAGCTCCGGGGATTTTCCTCCGCCCCAATCCTCGACCAGTTGCCGAATCCGCTTCTCAAAGTCCGGCGCGACCCGGGACGAATGCCGGGTCGGCTGGTCGACCGCCGCGCTGCCTGTAAAATCTTCCACGCCGCCTAAATCAGCGATTTCCGGGCCGGGCGCGAATGATAATGCCTGTCGTTAGGCCGATTGGAGATCGGCGAGTATCTCGTGCATGTGCCGAATCGGGAGCGAATAATGCCCTTCTCCCTCCACGAGCTGGGTCACGCTGCTCGGTAGGCGCGGACCGAGATCGCGGGCCAGTTCCCACTGGAAGCTGCGATCTTTCTTCCCGTGCCAGAGCCGAACCGGCACGGTGATTTCTTCGAGTGAAAAGCCCCAGGGCTGCGCATAAATTTCCGCGTCGACCAAGAGGCCCTCGGCCGAGGCGCGCCACGCCTGCCGCTGGCTTTCGAAACAGGCTTCGAACGCGGCGACGTCGCGCATGACCGCGGCGTCGCAGGGTTGCAAGAGCTTCAGCAAAGTCGGGCGGAAACGAAGCGGCAACTTGATCGAAAGAAACGGTCGCGCCGCATGAAAGGAGAGACGCAGCAGCTGCCGATGCCGTGGATAAAAAGCGAGCAGCCAACGGTAAAGTTTGAGCAACTTGGTGTGATCGGCGAGCTCGGCGATCGGCGGCACGCCGCTCACCACCGCGATCGCTTGCACCCGCTCCGGCAGCGCCCAGGCTGCGGCCAGTGCATAGGGAGCGCCGCCGGAGATGCCGATGATTTTGAAACGGTCGAGACCGAGTCGATCGGCGAGCTCGCCTAACAACGGCGGCCAATCGAGCAACTTGCGCTCGGCGTGAAACGACGAGTCGCGAATCCCCGGGCGGTCGGGCGAAATGATCCGCAGGCCGAGGTCGCGCGCGGCCGCGTCGGTCAGTTGCGCCATCGTCCGCGAACTGGGCCAGCCGTGGCAGAAAAAAACCGGCGCGCCCGTGGCCACGCCGTACTCGGCGACCGCGACGGACCGGCCACCGGCCAGAGAAAACAATTGCGGGGCCGGGTCAGCCACGTTGCAGGATTGACTGCCAAAACGGTGTCATTATGGTTCCACCATGCCCAGTCTCACGCTCAAGAACGTCCCCGCGAGTCTGCATCGCACATTGAAAAGCCAGGCTAAGGCGCATCATCGCAGTTTAAACAAGGAAGTGATCGCCACCTTGCAAGCTTCCACCGCGAAAACTCCCGCGGTCGACGTCGCGCAGCAACTCGCCGAAGCGCGCGCGATGCGCGCGAAATGCACGCGGCCGGTCACGCTCAAGGAGATTCAAGCCTGGAAGGTGGAAGGACGACGGTGATCGTCGTCGATACGAACATCCTCTGTTACTACTGGCTGGCGTCTCCGCTCTCCCCCCAAGCGGAAGCGTTGCGCGAACGGGATCCGGATTGGACCGCTCCACCGCTTTGGCGCTCCGAATTCCGCAGCGCGCTGTCCATGAGCATTCGTCATCGGGTGCTTTCGCTTCCCGCCGCGGTCGAGCTGATGGAACGCGCGGAGAAGCTTTTGCACGAAAGGGAATTGCCCGTCTCTTCTCGCGTGGTGCTGGAATTGGTGACGAAATCCTCCTGCACCGCTTACGACTGCGAATTCGTTGCGGCGGCGCGCGAGCACGGCGTGCCGCTGGTGACGATGGATAAACGAGTGCTCCGCGAATTCCCTCACCTCGCGATCTCGATGGCGGATTTTCTGTCTCGTTAGGCGCGCCGCCGATTGGACGGCGGCGAGCGCGCGCGTTACGCTGCGCGTCGATTCCCGATGCCGCAATTTTCTTATCGCGCTCGTAATGCGCAGGGCGCTCTCGTCGAGGGCGTGCTCAATGTGGCCGACCGCTCCGTCGCCATCCGGCAGATCGAGCAACTGCAATGCGTGCCGATCCGGATCGAAGCGATCGCGAGCGGCCCGCAGGTGGTCGATGGCAAGGCCGCGGCCGCATCGGCGGCGCCGACGCAGAATCTCAAAATCGCGCATAGCCAGCTCCTCGTCTTCACGGAACAGCTCGGGCATTTGCTCCAGGCCGGGATGACCCTCGATGAGAGCCTCGGTGTGCTCGAGAAACGCTTGAAGCAACCGAAGGTGCAGCAGATGACGCATGCGCTCCACCAGGCGCTCGTCGATGGCCGCAGCTTCTCGCAGGCGCTGCGCGATTTCCCGCGGATCTTCTCGCCGCTCTACGTGAACATGGTCGGAGCAGGCGAAGCGAGCGGCGCGCTCCCGGAGATTCTGACCCGCGTGGTCGGGCACCTGATGCAGGAAAAAAACCTGCGCGACCGGGTGCAGCAGGCGCTGATTTATCCGGCCTTTCTTGCGGTCGCCGGCTCGGTGTTGATCATTATTTTCATCACCTTCATGGTGCCGCAGCTGACCGGTTTCATGTCGCAAACCGGCGGTGTGCTGCCGTTGCCGACGCGGATTCTGCTCGAGG
>JBBSUP010000071.1:0-19730 GCA_038234295.1 Chthoniobacterales bacterium | reverse complement strand
GGACACTCACGGCACACCCGACTCCAGCGTTTCGCAGAGCGAAACGTCTACATCAGTCCTCGTCGCCGACGACGAGGTGGAAGATCCCCGACGGATCGGAGATCCAGAAACGGTCGAAGACGAGCTCCGCGAGTCCGGAGGGAGGGAATGGAGCGCCGTTGTGGGTGGCTGCCGCCGTGGGGCTTCGCGGAGCTCAGCCCTCCAGGAGGGCGCCGGAATTGTCGTTAGTCTTCGTCGCCGACGACGAGGTGGATGATCCCCGACGGATCGGAAATCCAAAAACCGTCGAAGTCCTCCCGGAGCTGCTCGACTTCGTCGCGGCGCGGGACGCCGTGGTTTTTCAGGTGCGCGGCCGCGCCCTCGGTGTCGTTCGTTTCCACTTCCAGCCAGATGTCGGGCTGGCTGATATTCGGGACTTTATCGATCCAAAGCCGGATCGGGCCGAACTGGAAAATGCAGCCTTCCGGTTCCTCCTCGATCAACGGCAAGGCGAGCGTGTCGCGATAAAACGCGACCGTCTGCTCGTAGGTGTGATACGGGCATTTGATGGCGATGTTTGCGCCGCCGGAGAAGTGCGGGCTGTTGACGTTGGCGACCATGCTTCAGTCGTTAGGCAAAAATAGGTGTCGCAAACTCTAACCGCCGCTGGACCCTTCGCCCCCCGGCTCTGTCATCGCGAGCGGGTCGAGCGCGGCGTTCAGTTCCGCCTCGGGCAGGACTTTTTTTTCGAGGCAAATTTGGCGTACGGTCTTGCCCGTTTTGGCGCTTTCTTTCGCGATCTCGGCGGCGCGATCATAACCGATCTTCGGCGCGAGACTGGTCACCATCGCCATCGAGAGCTCGACCAGTTCCGCGCAGCGTTCCCGATTCGCCTCGATGCCGCTGACGCACTTGTTCGCGAATATCTCCGCGACGTTGCCTAACAACCGGATGCTGCAAAGAAGGTTGTGCGCGATCACCGGCATCATGACGTTGAGCTCGAAATTCCCGTTCGCGCCCGCCCAGGTAATGGTCGCGTCGGCGCCGATGACCTGCGCGCAAACCATCATCATCGACTCGCTCATGACCGGGTTCACTTTGCCGGGCATGATCGAGCTGCCGGGCTGCGTCGCGGGCAGCGTGATCTCGCCGATGCCGCAGCGCGGACCGCTCCCGAGCCAGCGGATGTCGTTCGCGATTTTGAAAAGACCGGTGGCGATCGCCTTGAGCTGCCCGCTCGCCTCGACCGCGGCGTCCTTGCTGCCTTGTGCCTCAAAATGGTTCGCCGCTTCGCGGAACGGAATCCCGGTCCGCTGCTCGAGGTGATGCATCACTTTCGCTGGGAAATCCGGATGGCGATTCAAGCCGGTGCCGACGGCGGTGCCGCCGAGCGCGAGCTCCTGGAGCGCCTCGATCGCTTTCTCCGCGCGCCGGATCGCATGCCGCACTTGCTGCGCGTAGCCGCCGAATTCCTGGCCGAGCCGGACCGGGGTGGCATCCATTAAGTGGGTCCGGCCGATCTTGATCACATCGTGAAATTCCCGGGACTTTTGCTCGAGCTCGGTTGCGAGATTTTCGAGCGCCGGAATGAGGCAGGTCTTGAGTTGTTCCGCGGCGCTGATGTGCATCGCGGTCGGGATAACGTCGTTGCTCGACTGTCCCATGTTCACGTGATCGTTCGGGTGCACCGGCTCGCGTGCGCCGATCGGTTTCCCGGCGAGCTGGGAGCAGCGGTTCGAGATCACCTCGTTCGCGTTCGTGTTCGTGCTCGTGCCAGAACCGGTCTGAAAAATGTCGAGCGGGAAATGCTCGTCGAGCTTGCCCTCGGTTACTTCTTCCGCCGCCTGCACGATGAGCGCGCTGCGTTCGGCGTCGAGCAATCCGAGATCGTGGTTCGCCTGGGCGGCGGCCCATTTCACCAGCCCGAGCGCACGGATGAAGGGCCGCGAAAAACGCCAGCCGCTGACCGGAAAATTCAGGACGGCGCGCTGGGTCGACGCGCCGTAGAGCGCCTCTTCCGGCACCGACATCTCGCCCATCGAATCCCGCTCGGTGCGGGTGTGGCCGAGACTCATGAAGCGCCGTTGGCCGAGACCGCCGCTGCTGCCGGGCTCAGACGCGTTGTCTGCGCGTGGCCGTTGCGATTATTCGCCTTCTGGAAAACGGTGATGAACATGGGCGGAATGTTCTGCAGGCAGTACTCCGACTCCGCGCGATCGAAGAAGGTGGCGTGCTGCCGGAGCTCATTCGTCACCTGGTAGATGATGAAGGCCCCGCCGGCTCTTAGTGCATCGTAAGTATCCTGGAGGAGAGCGCGCTTTTTCTTGATCTCGAGGATGCTGAAAGGGATGCCGGAGAGGATGTAATCGCACTTGTCGATCCCGCACCGGGCGAGCTCCTCGGCGAGGCTGGCAGCGTCGCGATTGATCACCGTCACGCGCGGGTCATCGGCGAACTGGCGTTCGAGATCCTTCGAGAAAGCCGGGTCGAGTTCGAAGAGGAAGAGCCGGGAGTTGGCGTCCATCCGGCGGGCGAGCGCGCGGGAATGCACGCCTTCGCCGGGGCCGTATTCGGCAATGATCCGGGGTTGCGAGAAATCCATCTTGCTCCCGACCCGCTCCACGAGCGCTTTGGAGCTGGGGATGATGGAAGCGATTTGAAACGGCTTTTGCAGAAACCGTTTGAAAAACAATGCGCTCATAAAGTTGCGAATAGTGACCCTAGGGTGGGGGATTGTCCAGCGACGATCTCGACTGGCCGGGCGGAGTGGCCAGGGCGCTTCCCTCGTGCGCAAAAACAGTAGTTGACATAAATTCTGAAATTTATAATGGTCGGGGAGTCCCAAAAAAGTCTTGCCTACTAAACTCCAGCCTGTTGATTTCTCAGGGATGCACAACCTCCTCACGGTTAAAGAAACCGCGAAATACCTCCGGATCCCTCTCCCCACCGTCTATTATTTGGTCCAACGCGGGCAGTTGCCGGCGATCCAGATCGGCGGCCGCTGGCGGATCAAAAAGGACGCGCTCGACAAGGATGTCCTGAAAGAGGATCGCGCCGGTCAGCCAACGGTCCTCGTAGTCGACGACGACGAGAGCTTGCAGAATCTCTTCAAAGTCTTCCTGAAAAAGATCGGCTTCAGCCGCGTGGTGGTCGGGACGGTGAAGGAAGCGATCGCCGCGCTGGAGAAGCAGCATTTTGATCTGCTCTTTCTCGATTTGAAACTGCCGGACGGTCCGGCGGACGACGTCTACGACGCGGCGAAGGAGATCGACCCGAACCTCGCGATCGTGATCATCACCGGTTACCCCGACAGCGCGATGCTCAATCGCATCCTCACGCGCGGACCGGTGACGGTGCTGAAGAAGCCGCTCAAGATGGAGCAGCTGAAGCAGACCGTTCGCATCCTCGGACACAAGGAAGCGAACAAGCTCGCGGCTTAAACGCTGTTGGCCCGCACTGTGTCCGGGCGGTTTCGCGCTTGACTCCGGGCGCGCGATTCGTCTCTTGTGCTTCCCCCGTTTTCCGCGCGGTTAGCTCAGTGGTAGAGCACCTCCCTGACACGGAGGGGGTCACTGGTTCGAACCCAGTATCGCGCACCATCTTTCCTCTCGTTTGACGCCGCGAAGTGAACAACGACGCTGCCCGCATGGCGAACAAGTTGAAGACGCGTTGCGCCTGGGCGGACAGCGACGAGCTGATGCGCAATTATCACGATACCGAGTGGGGCGTGCCGGTGCGCGATGGCCGGGCGCTCTGGGAAATGTTGCAGCTCGAGGGATTTCAGGCCGGGCTCTCGTGGCGCACGATCCTCGGCCGACGCGAAGCTTTCCGGAAAGCCTTCAAAGGTTTCAAGCCGGAAGTGGTGGCGCGTTTCGGCGCGAAAGAGGTGGAGCGGTTGATGCAGGACGAAGCGATCATCCGGGCACGGGCGAAAATTGAGGCGACGATCAGTAACGCCAAAGTCTATCTCGAGATGAAGAAAGCCAGCGAAGACTTTGCGGAGTTTGTTTGGGATTTCGTGGGCGGGAAAACGATTCAGAACGGGCGGCGCGACGCCAGCGAGGTGCCGGCAAAGACGGAGTTATCGGAAGCGCTCTCGGCGGCGTTGAAGAAGAAGGGATTCAAGTTCGTCGGTCCGGTGATCACTTATGCCTGGATGGAAGCATTCGGGCTGGTAAACGACCATGTCGTCGGCTGTTTCCGGCACAACCAAGTGAAGTTATGAGAACAGAAGACGAAAGCTGGGCACGGAAGTTATACGGCGAGTCCGTTGATCGAAAAGATGCGGCCGGGTTCGCCGCCGTGTTTGCGGAGGACGGGACGCTGCGATTCGGGAATGAGAAGCCGATCCGCGGCCGAACCGAAATCGAAGCGGCGATCGCGCAGTTCTTTCAGGCGATGGTCTGGTTGAAGCACGAGTTCATTGCGATCTCGCGCGACGGCGAGCTTTTGTTTCTTGAGGCAGTCGTGACTTACCAGCGCCACGATGGCGGCGTCGTTACCGTACCCGCGATGACCGTGTTCGAGATGACTGACAACTTCCTCGCGCGCAGTTGCCGGATCTATGTCGATCTCGCGCCACTCTTCGCTTCATCCTGAAGAAAGGAGTGGATAATAAAGAAGACGACCGCAACGCAGATGCAGGAGTCGGCGACGTTAAAAGCCGGAAAAGGATGAGCCAACGGGACGTGGAGATCGAAGAGCAGGAAATCGATCACGTGGCCGTGCCAGAGACGATCGGTCAGGTTACCCATGATTCCGGCCAGGAGTAAGCCCAGAGCGATGCGACGCCACCGATCGGAGATCCCCCGGCGCAGCAAGAGATAGGTCACCACCGCCAACGCGACGAACGAGAGCGCGATGAAGAAACGGTTGTTATTCGCGAAGGAACCGAAGGCCGCGCCGGAATTGGTGACGTGCACGAGCGCGAAGAAGCCAGGCAGAATGACCCGCGGTTCGGTCGGCGCGATGTTTTCGAGGACGAAATATTTAGTGAGTTGATCGAGCGCGTAGAGCGGCAGAGTCAGGAAGAAAAGGATCCTCACGCGCGCGCCTCCACGACCTCGGCACAACGGTCGCAAAGATCGGGGTGAGCCTCGTTTTCGCCGACGGTGGCGCGGTGGCGCCAGCAGCGTCCGCACTTCTCGAAGGCGGTGCGGGCGACCGTCGCGCTCGCTTCCGCAGCCGCTTCAAGTTTTAGGTCGCTCAGAATGAAAAACTCTTCCAATTCCGCCCGTGGGAAAGCGGTGGCGAGGCGTTCGTCGCAATGCAGCGTGACCTCGGCTTCAAGCGCGTTGCCGATGAGTTTTTCCTGGCGCGCTTTTTCGATTGCCTGGCCAATCACGCCGCGCAGTCGCAATAACTCCTCAATGTCCCGCCTAACGAGCGTATCTCTGGCGGCTTCGCGCGGTTCCGGGAAAACCTGAAGATGAACCGATTCACTCTGGCCGAGATAACCCCAGGCTTCTTCCGCGGTGAAGACAAGGATCGGCGCGAGGAGTTGGCAAAGCGCGCGAAAAACTTCGCTCATGACCGACTGGGTCGCGCGTCGCCGCGGCGAGTCGACCGCGTCGCAATACATTCGATCTTTCGTGATGTCGATGTAGAGACTGCTCAGATCAACGGCACAGAATTGATTCAAAGTGTGATAGACCTTGTGAAATTCGTAGGTCGCGTAAGCGGCGCGACATTCTTCGACGACGCCCTGCAGCCGATCGAGAATCCAACGGTCGACGAGGGTGAGTTCTTCCTTCCCGCATTCCTGCTTTCCGGCTTCAAAGTCATGCAGATTGCCCAGAAGGATGCGGAGAGTGTTACGAATCCGGCGATAGGTGTCACCGAGCCGGGTGAACATCTCCTCGGAAAAAGGAACGTCGTCAGTGTAGTTCACGCTGCTGACCCAAAGCCGCACGATGTCCGCGCCATGACGAGCGACAAAGTGCCCGGCGTCCATCGGCTTGGTGTAACTGCTCGACTTGGAAATTTTCTTGCCGTCGACATCGACGACAAAGCCATGAGTCACACAGGTCTTATAAGGGGCGCGGTCATGGAGCGCGACGCTGGTTAGGAGTGAAGATTGGAACCAGCCGCGATGTTGATCGGTCGCTTCGAGATACATGTCGGCCGGGTCGCGTAACTCCGGGCGCGCCGCGCAGACGGCCTGATGGGAGACGCCGCTATCGATCCAGACGTCGATCGTGTCGTTCCGATGCGTGATTCCTTCCGGCAACTCCAGTTCGCGAGCGAGCGCAGCGTCATCAAGTTCGAACCAGACGTTCGAACCGCGTTTCGCGACGAGGTCGGCGAGACGGCGAATCCATTCCGGATCAAGGATCGCTTCGTTCTCCTGCGAATAGAAAACCGGCAGGGGCACGCCCCAGCTGCGCTGTCGGGAGATGACCCAATCGGGCCGCGAAGCGACGGCGCCGGCAATCCGGTTTTCGCCCCAGGGCGGGAGCCAGGTCACCTTCGTAACTGCCTCAAGCGCCCGCGCGCGCAGGTCGTCGATGCGAATAAAGAACTGCTCGACCGCGCGGAAGATGATCGGCGTTTTCGAGCGCCAGCAGTAGGGATAACTGTGCGGATAGCTCTCTTCGGCCACGAGCATGTCCCGCGCACGCAGGAGGGCGACGATGTCGGGGTTGGCGTCGAAGACATATTTGCCGACAAGATCTGGCAGACCGACTTCTTCAGTGTAGAGACCATGATCGTCGACCGGGGAAAGGATGGGGAGGCTATTGGCGCGGCCTAACGAGTAGTCATCGTCGCCGTGGCCGGGAGCGATGTGGACGCAGCCAGTGCCGCTATCCATGGTGACGAAGCCGGCGGTGAGAACGATCGCAGTCCGCGGGAGGAAAGGATGTTGCGCGCCGATCCCTTCGAGCTTGGTCCCGGGGAAAGTTGTAGCCGGGGGCGTTGACCCCGGCTGGTCCAAGACTTCGCCACGTTTTGCGTCGCCGGGGTCACCGCCCCCGGCTACAACAAAGCCGGTAGCGGCGCTGAATTGCGGGACCAGCTTCTCCGCGAGGACGAAAACTTCGCTCTCGCCGTCACGGGTGAATTTCTGGGCGACGTAGCGTTCTTTCGGGGCGACGGCGATGGCGACGTTCGCCGGCAACGTCCACGGCGTTGTCGTCCAAATAACGATGCTTGCCTGGTCGCGGAGCGCGCCGGTGACGATGGGAAACTTCACGTAGACCGCCGTGTCCGTGCGGTCCTGATATTCCACCTCAGCTTCCGCGAGCGCGGTCTGCGCGCCGGTGCTCCAAAAGACCGGTTTCAGCGATTCGTAGACGAGCCTTTTCTCCACGAAAACGGCGAAGGCGCGAAGGATTTCCGCCTCGTAGGCGGGGTTCATCGTGAGATAGGGATGTCCCCAATCGCCGAAGACGCCGAGGCGCTTGAATTGCTCGCGCTGGATATCGACGAAGCTCCGGGCAAAAGCCTCGGAACGCTGGCGCACTTCGAGCGGCGAAAGGTGCTTTGCTTCCTTGACGACTTTGTATTCGATCGGCAGCCCGTGGCAGTCCCAGCCCGGGACGAACGGCGCGCGAAACCCCAGCATCGTCTTCGATTTCACAACGAGATCCTTGAGGATCTTGTTCAGCGCGGTGCCCATGTGCACGTCGCCATTGGCGAAGGGCGGGCCGTCGTGGAGGACGAAGAGCTCCGCCTCGGCGCGCGCTTTTTGGATTTGCTCGTAGAGACCTTGCTCCTGCCAGGCGGCGAGCATCTCGGGCTCACGTGTGGCGAGTCCGGCTTTCATCGGGAAATCGGTCCGCGGGAGGTTGAGCGTGTCCTTGTAGTTTTGGCTCATTGAGAGCGGCGACGCTAACATTCGCTCCCCAGAGGCGCAATGCGCCGCGGCTGGCGCAGGAAAGTTGCACCTCGCCATCCCGGCGATAGAGTCGCGCCACTTCGGATGAAGCGCTTCCTGCCGTTTATCATTATCCTGCTCGTCGCGCTCATCACCGCAGGCGCGGCGACCTACCTTTATCGTTCGAAAATGCAGGCGGCAGCGAAGACCGCGGCCATCGCCGCAGCCGCGACTCCCGCGCCGACGCCGGAGCAGGAAAATGCGACTGATTCCCTGCATGCGCGCGGCCCGGCGAAAGCGCCCGTGACCTTGGAGATTTACGGGGATTTCCAATGCCCCTCCTGCGCGACCACGACGGGTGTGGTCGACGAAATCGAGAAGGAGTACAGCGGAAAGCTGCGGGTTGTTTTCCACGAGTTTCCGCTCGCGATGCACACGCACGCGGTGCCGGCGGCGATGGCCGCGGAGGCGGCGGGGGAACAGGGGCAGTTCTGGGAAATGCACGACATGCTCTACCGCTATCAAGGGGTCTGGAGCCGGATGAGCGATCCGGAGCGTTTCTTCCACGCCTACGCGCAGGAGCTCGGGCTCGATCCGGTGCGCTTTTCGATGGATCTCAAATCCCCGGAGTTAATGGCGCGGGTCAAAAGCGAAGGCGACGCCGGCGTGGCGCGGGGCGTCCAAAACACGCCCACGCTTTTTGTGAACGGGGTCCAAGTGCACGGGACCTTTAGCAAGGACGCGCTCCGCTCGGCGATTGAATCGGCGCTACGGGCAAAGGAGAAGGGCTAGGATGGCGAAGGAGGAAAAAAAGACCGTGGTCGCGCCGCCGCGTGGCCGCGGACAGCTCATCGTGCTGGTGATCATGGCGGTGATCGCGCTCGGGGGGTTGGCGGATGCGACCTTTTTGACCGTCGCGCACCTCGTCGGCGATGACTCGGTTTGTGGGCCTTCTGCCGGCTGCTCGCAGGTGCTCGGGAGCGCCTATGCCGCCATTGGGGGAATTCCGACAGCCGCCTTTGGCGTGTTCGCGTATTTTGTGGCCTTCAGCTGCGCGGTTTGCGCGGCGTTCGGCTGCCGCTGGGCGTGGCATGCACTTTATTTTACGATCGCAGCGATGTTTCTTGGGACGCTCTGGTTTCTTTACCTCCAAGCCTTCGTTCTGCACGCGTTTTGCCCTTTTTGTCTGCTCTCGGCGGCCCTCACTTTCCTGCTTTCCGGGCTGGCTTTAGCGACGACTCCCGGTCGTTAGGGCGCTTTCCCGTAGGTCAGCTAAACCCTCCACGAGAGAGGTTTATCAATTGAACGTAAAAGCACCGCGCTGAGCCGGTCGATCAGAGATGACGAATTTGTAAGGCAAAAGTTTTCGCTGAATTGCGGGGAGTTCGATAGGATCCATAACAGGTAAAATGAGTTACCTGCATCACAGCAAGCATCAGAAAAACTAATACATGAAAAAAAAGTCAGCTTCTCGGAGCGCGTATTTCAATTTGCGCGTTCTTTTTGGTTTCGGCCTGACCTCCGTTGGCGCCTCCCTCGCCATCGTGACCTTGAGTGCGAATTCTAGCACTGCGGCACCCGCCCCTGGCGCCAAGCAATCCGTCGGACGCCCCATCGTTGTGCCCTCTTATCATAACGACGTTTCCCAGCCGCTGCGCGATATGCCCGCATGGCCCGAGCAGGCGTTACAGGAACATGAAGCGGCCGAAAACCCGCTCATCCCCCTCTCGCATAAGGATGCGCCCGACCTCGTGGTCGACCGGGGCACCCTGTTGCATCAGCTGGCTCCGAGCATTCCGGCACCGATCCTCAATTTCGCCGGTATCCCCTTCCCCGGCGTGATCTGCAACTGCGCTCCGCCCGATACGAACGGTGAAGTCGGCGCGACCCAATATGTCCAGATCGTGAACGAAGGTTACCAAGTCTTTGACAAGGCCACGGGCGCTTCTGTTCTCGGTCCGGTGAGCATCAACTCAGTGTGGTCCGGTTTCGGTGGCGTTTGTCAAAACGGCTCCGGTGACCCTGTCGTCCTCTACGATCAGATCGCGAATCGCTGGGTCATCAGCCAATTCGCCGGGTCCGGTGTTCCGACCGACGAGTGTATCGCGGTCTCGACCACGAGCGACGCTACCGGTTCCTATAATCGCTATGGCTTCCATCTCGGGAACAACTTCTTCGATTACCCGCACCTTGGGGTGTGGCCCGATGGTTACTACATGAGCATGAACGTGTTCAACTCCTTTGGCACGGCCTATCTCGGACCGCAGGCGTTTGCGTTCGATCGTGCAAAGATGCTCGCCGGCCTACCCGCGACCTTCGTTACCTTCCCCACGCTCGGGAGCAACGCAGCTCCGTTCCTGCCGGCCGATCTCGACGGCTCGACCCTGCCGCCGAATGGCGCGCCGAACTCGTTCGTCCTTTTCCCGGATACTGGGAATTACGACACCTTCCACTTCCACGTGGATTTCGCGACGCCGGCCAACTCGACCTTCACGCTCTTCAGCTCGCCGACGGCAGCGGGATTTACCCAGCTTTGCCCGGGTAACCGCAATTGCATTCCGCAGCTCGGCCAGACAACGACCAATAAACTGGACGCGATCGCCGACCGCCTGATGTTCCGTCTGGCGTATCGCAACTTCGGCGACCACGAAGCGCTCGTCGGTAACTTCACCGTGAGCGTGAGCGGCGTCGCCGGCATCCGCTGGTTTGAGCTTCGCGGAGTGAGCAACGGACCAGAGACGGTCTTCCAGGAAGGCACTTACTCGCCCGACTCGACCCATCGCTGGATGGCGAGCGCGGCGATGAACGGTGCGGGCGACCTGGCCGTGGGCTTCAGCGCCTCGGATGCCACCATCTTCCCGCAGCTTCGTTATGCGGGCCGGCTCAAGAACGACCCGCTCGGAACTCTGGCCCAGGGAGAAGCGCATCTTTTCGACGGCACTGGCGCCCAGATCAACACCGGCAACCGTTTTGGCGATTATAGCGACCTCACCGTCGATCCGACGGACGACACCACCTTCTGGTATACGGGCGAATATTTCGACTCGACCAGCAGCTTCAACTGGCGCACCCGCATCGGGAGCTTCAAAATCTCGAACGGTGGCGGTGGTGGTGGTGGCGCGACCTTGCAGAGCGCTGCGTCCCGCTTAACCCACGGCAGCGCGGGCACGTTCGACATCCCGATGCCGTTGGCCGGCAATTCGGGCGTGGAAGATCGCGACTCGAGCACTTACCTGGCGGTATTCACGTTCGATACCAACCTCACTTCAGGCACGGCCACGGTGACCAGCGGCAATGCGACCGCGGGCGCGCCGACCTTCAGTGGTAAGGAAATGCGCGTTTCGCTCTCGAACGTGGCTAATACGCAGATCGTCACCATCCGCGTCTCAGGTGTGAATGGCGGCACGACCTCTTCGGATGTGCCGTTCGGATTCCTCATCGGGGACGTGAACTCGAGCCGTAAAGTCGACAAGGCTGATTTCAACGAGATCAAGGGTCAGGGCGGACAGGCCGTCAACTCCTCCAACTTCCGTGACGACGTCACGGCGGATGGCTCGATCGCTCGGGACGACGCTATCGAGGTCAAGAGCCACAAAAACACGCAGCTCCCGTAAGGCGAGTTTGCATTAACCATTCACCTCCGGGAGTCGTCCTAACCGACTCCCGGATGGGTGGAAACGAAACGGCGCTCTTGGAGCGCCGTTTTTTTTGCGCCATCTGAAGCACTAAAACTTCTGCCGGGAAGGGGAAGCTCATTTGCAAGTTCAGGCTTAGGGTCAGTCGATGAACTCCGCTGAGACGCTGCGCGCAACCGAGCAGTTTCTGCACGAACAGATCCCGCTGACCCGGGCGATGCAGGTCAGCGTGGAGAGCTTCGACGCGCGGCAGCTCACCCTGACCGCGCCGCTCGTTGCGAATCACAACCATCTCGGGACCGCCTTTGGCGGAAGCCTTGCAGCGCTCGCGATGCTCACCGGTTACGCCTTTCTCTGGCTGGAACTGGGCGATCGCTCCGCGCACATCGTGATCAGCGAAAGCACGCTGCAATTTCGCCGGCCGGTCCGGGGCGAACTCCGCGCCATCTGCCGCCAGCCGGATGATCTCGCCACTTTCCGGGAGACCTTCGCGAGCAAGGGAAAAGCCAGGCTCAAGCTGGAAGTCGTGATCGAAGCCAACGGCGAAACGGCGGTCGTGTTCACCGGTCTTTACGTCGCGAAGAAGTAGACTCTTTCGTTTGTCATTCCAACCGCCGAACGCTTACGGCTTCTGCGCGCGTGAAATTTTCGCTGCTCTTAGAACTGCAGATCGCCTCGCCCACGCCGTCCACGGAGCGCCAGCTTTTCTACGACACGGTCGCGCAGGCGTGCTGGCGGAGGAATGTGGTTACCACGGCGTTTGGGCGGTGGAGCATCATGGCCTCTATGAATACGCATTGCTCGGCGCCGGAGGTGCTCCTGAGCTATCTCGCCGCGCGCACTTCGCGGCTCCTGCTCGGCCGTGCCGGTCACTCTCACGCCAAGCCGCTACAACCACTCATCCGCGTCGCCGAACGAATCGCGACGCTCGATATTCTCTCGCAGAGTCGCGTCCGCTGGGGCAATGGCAAAAGCGCCTGGCTCACCGAGCAAACATGCTCGAGATCGAGCGCGCGACGTCGGTTATGGCTGGAACAGCGGCCTCCTGTTCCAGCCGACTTCGCGCACGCGCATCGGTTTTACTTATCGCTCAAACGTCGAGTTCCAGCTCGAAGGCGACCCGGATTTGCGCAACGTCCCCGCGAATACCTTCAATCAAAGGTTCAAGGCGGATTTGAATCTACCCGCACGGTATTCGCTTAGCGCCTACCAGGAACTCGGCAGCGGATTCGCGGTCGTCGGGGATGTCACTTACACGCAGTGGAGTTCGTTCGATCAGATCGAGGTCGGCTACATCTTATTCGAGCTCGTTGCCCCCGACTCAGCTCTTTTTCGTAGGATGAGGGTCAGGAGTAGGTGGCAAGAGATTCTCTCCTTCTTTTAGCGGCTGAGCTTCTCTCGCCTGCTCCTTGATCACGTCCGCTTCGCTGCCTAACCCGGCCTCCGCTTTCGTCGAGACAGCATCCGAGTCCGGGTGTGCCCGCACCGGATCGGACTCCGCTGCTGCCTGACCACCTTGTTTAGCCTTAGGCTTGGCTTCCAGCATGGTAACCGGAACGCCCTGCGGAAAGATAACTTCACGGGCCTCATCCGGCATCGAGATGCCGTGTTTCTGATAAGCGCCCTTTAACAGGCGAATCACCGATGACCGAACTTTCAAATAATCGAATTCATGGCCGTTAAGCCAGAGGTAAACGCGCAACTTTACGGTGGATTGTCCGAGGCTCTCGGCCAGGATTGAAAACGCCGGGTCTTGAGAACGGCAGGGTGCGCAGCCAGAACTCCACTCGCTATCTCCTGCGCCTCAGCGATGGCATCATCGTAGCCAATCCCGACCGTGAGGATTGTCTTGCAGGGCGCACGGTCGTAATCTCCGGTTATGACCACAAGAAAGACCACCACTAAAGATAATGCACGCGCCTCCGTGACGGAGAGTGAAGGTTTTACCTCGGGAAGGGCGCGCACTGAACGGCGCATCGCCAGCGGCAATCGACGGTCAGGCGCAGCGGCTGCCATCAAGGAGGTAGCCAAGAAACCCGGGGGGCGAAGCACTGCTTCGAGCAAATCCAAGAAAACCTAAACCATTTTCATGCCGAATGCTGCGAGTGCGCTTTCATCGACGGTCTTTCCACCGCCCTGAGAAAGGATGAAAGACAACTCCAAGTCAGAAGTTAGCGGCTTGCTTTATTTCGCCGTTGGTGTCGCCGCTCTCGGCGCCTGCTAGCGAAAAATGCCCCCATTTCGACGTTGGCCTGGAACTTCGTTACCGTCTTCGAAATAGCCTAGGATTAACCTTGGATAGCGGCCTACAAGAGCGGCGCGAAGGGGCGTAGTGCGGCTTCGATCATTCGTTGAGAGCAATGCGCGTGCATCTGCACGACCTCGCGTGCGTACGGTTGCAGTGGGGAGGACGGCGTTGAAAAGGTCGCTCGGCAAGCACCGATTCTTTATTTGCTGCCCGGCTAAAGCCTTAGTAGGTACGTCGAAAACCGCTTAGCGGCCAAACTAACTCCTTACGAATCGGCCAAAATGTAAAGAGTGGTTCGTTGCCTCCCTGGCAAATCTTCCCCAGCAGCGGAAGCGGCGTTCACTGAGAGCAGAACGATAATGACGGCTTGCATCTTGCAGGTTCTACCAGCTTTTTACCGCACGAATCAAATACTTTTTCCCCTTGGCCGGACTTGCATCAACGACGCTGCTGGAAATCGCCGGTCTTCGGAATCGCGAACCTCCTCGACTTCCTGCTTTCGTCTTCGCTTCAATCTTCTTCAAGTTCGCCAAATAGGCGCGGGAATTTTGTCCATCCGGCAATGCCGTTTTCGTATCGTAGATCCGCGCCAATCCGTTCTCGATTAGAAGCTCATTCAAGTCCCGGCCATCCGCCGTGATCGCAATATGATAAACCCTTCGCAGACTGCTGCGGCCTAGCGCGGAACGCCAGCGCGTCCAGACGGTGAATGGCTCTGCGAGGTCCTTTTTTGTAAAAGCGGACGCTTCGTGCGCGATCGTCACCGCCTGTTCTCGGGTGATCCCGAAGTACGCAGCCTGTTCATCGATGCGGTCTCGGCAAGCAGTCTCGGCCTCGGGCGTGTCCACGAAGGTACAAGCGAGCGACGATCTCCCAGCCGGCGGCGCTGTGCGAACGCCGCGCCGCCGTAGGTCGCAATCCAAGAAAGCGCTCACCGGGGCAACTTCGGTTGAAATGTAAAGAAAGAGGGTAAGCCGAATTTCTCGATGAAAGAAGGCGCGAAGTGCGGAGTCATTAAAAAAGAGCAGGTGCCGCAGGAATCCGACTTGGCAAAAACTTGACAAATAAAGTGCGTTCTGACGCATTTTCTTGCGCGTCCGTGCCCCAGCTCGGTTCCGGTTATTTGAAACGCATCATACTTGTTCCCTGATTTGTAGAGGGAATTTGCGCTGGCTACCCCGCATGGATTCGAACCATGAATAACGCCTCCAAAGGGCGCTGTGTTACCGTTACACCACGGGGTACCTTCCGACGCGCGCGCCGGACGCTGGACAGTTAAGTTGGCTGCGCCGAAATCGCAATTCCCATTTGCGCCGCCCGGGCCGGATCGCCATTCGCAAAATCCCCGTTCCGGCGTATGTTTCGGGTCCGAATATGCAGCAGCTATCCATAGAAAATTTACACGCCTCGATCGGCGACCAAGAGATCATCCGCGGGCTCACGCTCTCGGTGCCGCGGGGTGAAGTCCATGCCATCATGGGGCCGAACGGCTCCGGCAAGAGCACGCTTGCCAAGGTGCTTGCGGGGCATCCCGACTACACTGTCACCGCTGGCACCGTGACCATGGATGGCGAGAATCTTCTCGAGCTCGAACCCGACGAGCGCGCCCGCCGGGGCATCTTCCTCGCGTTCCAATACCCGAGCGAAATTCCCGGCGTGACCATCGCCAACTTCCTCCGCGCCGCGGTGCAATCGCGGATGCCGAAAGACGAGGAACTCGAGGCGACCGACTACTACGCCGAGCTCTACAAAAAGATGGATCTGCTCGAGATGGATCGCTCGTTCACCTCGCGCTCAGTCAATGAAGGCTTCTCGGGCGGCGAGAAGAAGCGGAACGAGATCCTCCAAATGGCGATGCTCGAGCCGAAATATGCGGTCCTCGACGAGACCGACAGCGGCCTTGACATCGACGCGCTCAAGATCGTCTCGAACGGCGTGAACTCACTCCGCGGCCCGAACCTGGGCGTGCTCCTGATCACGCATTACCAGCGACTTTTGAACTACATCGTGCCCGATCGCGTGCATGTGATGGTAAAGGGACGAATCGAGATGAGCGGCGGCAAGGAGCTCGCGCTTCAGCTCGAGGAAAAAGGCTACGATTGGGTGAAGGACGACATCGACGAGCCCGCGCTCGCTTAACGAAGAAAAAGACCATGGTAAAAGAAAACACTAATCTCGAGATCGAACGGAACATCGGCAATTTTGCCTACCCGGAAACGCATACCCACGACGCCGGAACCGGCCTTTCGGAGAAGACGATTCATTACATCTCCGATGTGAAACAGGACCCTGACTGGGTCCGGGAATTTCGCCTCAAGGCCTACCAGACATTCATGAGCAAGCCGATGCCGACGCATTGGGCGAGCAAGGATCTGGAAGCGATCGTCTTCGACAATATCCGCTATTATCTGAGCGGCGGGATTCAACCGAAACGCAATTGGGAAGACGTGCCCGACGACGTCAAACGCACCTTCGAGCGGCTGGGGATTCCGGAGCAGGAGCGCAAGTTCCTCGCCGGCGTGGAAGCGCAGTTCGACAGCGAGGCGGTTTACTCGAACATCAAGAAAGCAGTCGGCGAACAAGGCGTGATCTTCGTCGGGAGCGCCGATGGCTTGAAGGAACATCCGGAAATTTTTCGGAAGTGGTTTGGCAAAGTCATCCCCACAGGGGACAACAAATTTAGCGCGCTCAACAGTGCTGTCTTCAGCGGCGGCTCGTTCATTTACGTCCCGCCGGGCGTGAAAGTGAAGCACCCGCTGCAAGCCTACTTCCGGATCAACGCCGAGAACTTCGGCCAGTTCGAGCGCACGCTCATCATCGTCGATGAAGGGGCGGAGCTGACCTACATGGAAGGCTGCACTGCGCCGAAATTCAACACCGCCACCCTGCATAGTGCGGTCGTGGAATTGGTCGCCATGAAAGGCGCGAAGATCCAATACATCACCGTCCAAAACTGGTCGAATAACGTCTTCAACCTCGTGACCAAACGTGGCCTCGCGCACGAAGAAGCCGAGGTGAAATGGATCGACTGCAACATCGGCAGCCGCCTGACGATGAAGTATCCGGGCGTCGTCATGAAAGGTCGGAAGGCACGGGGCGAAGTCATCTCGATCGCGCTTGCCGGCGACGGCCAGCATCAGGATACCGGCGCGAAAATGGTCCACGCCGCCGATGAAACGACGAGCAACATCATCTCCAAATCGATCAGCATCGGCACCGGCCGCGCCACTTATCGCGGCCTCGTCCACGTGCCGAAGCATCTCAAGAACTGCAAGAACAACACCGAGTGTGACGCGCTTCTGATCAACTCGAACAGCCGCACCGACACTTACCCGGCGATCACCGTCCGCGGCACCGGCAATGCGGTGCAGCACGAGGCGAGCGTGAGCCAGGTCTCGGCCGAGCAGATCTTCTACATGCAACAGCGCGGCCTGACCGAAGCGCAGGCAATGAGCCTGAGCGTGAACGGCTTCGTCAACGATCTCGTCCGGCAGTTCCCGATGGAATACTCGGTCGAGTTGAAGCGCCTGATCGAACTTGAGATGGAAGGCTCCGTCGGCTAATTTCCGCGACCAGCGCGAGTAAGTGTGACGGCGGTTCTCGGACCGCCGTTCGCGTCTCGACCCGTATGAGTAATCCGTCCGCTCTCCTCGAAGAAATCGCTCCACCCGCGGCCCTGCAGGTGCTCGATGGCGCGCAGAATCGCAACGCCGATTTGCCCGCGTGGTTTCGCGAGCAACAGCAGGCGGCGTGGACGGAATTCCAAAACCTGCCGATGCCGGCGCTAAAAGATCAGGCCTGGCGCTTTTCCAATGTGAAGGCGCTCGACCTCGCGCCCTATCACCTGCCCTCGATCGCGCCCTCCGAGGCGGATGCACGCGAGCTCCTTGAGCGCTCGACCGAGCTGAGCGAAATCGGCGGTCGAATGGTCTTCGCCGACGATCATTTACTCGAGCGCGATGTGCTTTCGGAGAAGTTGCGCGCGGCCGGGGTGATTTTTCAGCCACTCGAACGCGCGATGCTTGAGCACGAGGAATTGTTCCGGCGCCATTTCATGAATCAGCCGGCGAATCTGGGCTCGGCGAAATTCGCGGCCCTGCACCAAGCGCTCGTGCGCTCGGGAACTTTTCTTTATGTGCCGCGCGGCGTCGAAATCGAGCTGCCGCTGGAGACTTTCCATTGGTTGCACGGCGAGAATGTGGCGATTTTTCCGCACACGCTCCTCGTGGCGGAGGAGAATTCGAAGGTCACGCTGGTCGAGCATTTCCGCTCCACGAATCGCAGCCGCCCGGGATTCTCCTGCGGCGTGAATGACCTCGTCGTTGGTCCCGGCGCGAAGGTCACCTACATCTGCACGCAGGATTGGAACGAGCACGCGCTCGGTTTGCAGATCAACGCCACCACCGTCGATCGCGACGCCTCCGCGCTGAATCTTTTTCTTAATCTCGGCGCAAAATTTTCCCGGCTCGAAAGCCTCAGCCGCCTCATCGGCAGCGGCAGCCGCAGCGATATGCTCGCGGTTTCCGTCGGCGCCGGCGCGCAGGAATTCGACGCACGCACCCTGCAGGATCACGCAGCGCCGCACACTTACAGCGACCTGCTTTTCAAGAACGCGCTCAACGACCGATCGCGCACGACCTTCGGCGGTCTCATCCGGGTCGAGCCCGAGGCGCATTTTACCGATGCCTATCAAAAGGTGCGCAACCTCCTCTTGAGCGACGATGCCGAAGCGAACTCGATGCCCGGCTTGGAGATTCTCGCCGACAACGTGAAGTGTAGCCACGGCGCGACCTCGGGGCAGCTCGATGAAGACGAGATGTTTTACCTCCTCGCGCGCGGGATTTCGCACGACGTGGCCGCGGAGCTGCTCGTCGGCGGATTCGTCCACGAAGTGCTTGAGCGCCTGCCCGAGCCGGCCCTGATCGCCAAACTCGAGGAGCTGATCGCGGGCAAGTTCGCCCGGCGCGGGCGATAAATGTTTGCGTCCAATTCGCGCGGCCGGTAAGCTCGTCGACATGGATGTAAGCGGCACGATCGAGACCATCCTCGCCCATAAATCGGGCAAGATTTTCAGCGTCTCGCCCGAGGCAACGGTCTATGAAGCGATCGCGCTCATGGCCGAAAAAAACGTCGGTGCCCTGCTTGTGATGGAGAATGAGCGACTCGTCGGGATCGTCTCGGAGCGCGATTATTCGCGCAAAGTCATGCTCAAGGGCAAGACCTCGCGGAACAGCTACGTGCGCGAAATCATGACCACTGAGCTGACCACGGCGAACCCGCGCGAGACCGTGCAGGAATGCCTGCGCTTCATGACCGACAAGCACATTCGCCATCTACCGGTCGTTGCCGACGGCGAATTGCGCGGCGTTGTTTCCATCGGCGACCTCGTGAAACACGTGATCTCGACGCAGAGCGCGACGCTCGATCAGCTGAAGGATTACATCGCCGGCGGCTATCCGTCGTAACGGCGACTCCGTTGCCGCCCGACGGACGAGCTTCCGCTCGTCAAGTTCCGCCTTTAGTCCTGCACTTACACTTACACCTACACTCTCGGCCGAAAGTTGGGCGCAAAGAGGTGTAAGTGTAAGTGTAAGTGTAAGGATAAAGTAAGAAACTCGACGAGCGGGAGCTCGTTTCTCCGGGCGGCCCTACGGCCGCTCTGCACTTGTCGCGACGATCGCTTCCGGTCGATAGAGATCGCGGTTACTCCCTTGGAATTCCGCTTTCAGCTTCACGCGAAAATTCGCGAGATCGACCAAGTCCCAGCGCGTGAATTTCCATTTCCCGCCACTGAGCGGCTCGTGCTCGAAGCCGACAACGAAGTGCACCGCATCGTCGCGCACTTTGTTCGTCGCTTTCTTCGGCTCGAAATAAAACGTGCGAAAGCTGCTCTCGCGTCCGCCCACAGCGCAGAGCTTCGGATCGAGGTAAAACACGCGTTTCGATTCCTCATCGACGACGCGCAGATCAGGGTAACCAGAGCGCTGCACTTTGCCGTCCGCCGTCCGCGGAAAGTCGCAACTTAATCCCGGCGCTGCATCGAGCACTTCGC
>JBBSUP010000070.1:0-19746 GCA_038234295.1 Chthoniobacterales bacterium | reverse complement strand
GGCGAGGTGACGGTGTGCTCGTAAACCACCCCGAAGTCGATGTAGCGAGAAATCTTCGAGCGAAAACCCACGCCAATTGCTGCCTGGGTATCGGTCTCCAGCCCGGTGGAACCGAAATTGATCAGGTCCGCACCCTCGGTATTGAGCGCGGTGTTGAAGGCGCCGAGCGGGCCTTTATTCCCGGGCGGGCTATCGAGCACCGTCCAGCCATTGAATTCGACCAATGGGATGAAGAAGCGACTCACGTAATAGTCCGCGTGCAGACTGTAGTGCAGAGATGTGCTGTTCCGGTCGCTGTCCACCGGGATTCGGACACCGGCATTTCCAATCACATGGAACTTGTCGAAACCCTTCTCCGAGGAAACCGCGACGTCGAAAATGCCGGAGTTGTCGCCTTGGAAAACGTTTCTTCCTCCGGTCGGGATCGCATAGGTCAGGATCGGAGTGAGCAAAAATTGATGTGCCGGGTCATCGATGACCGCGTATTTCAAGCCCACATCGAGATCCGAATAACCGGTCGCATCAGTGAAGGCCGTTCCCGGTATCGGACGATCCGGCCGAAAGGTAATTCCGACGTCGTTCGTCGCGATGATCGCCAAACGCGGAGTCACCGCGTAGCGCAACTGCGCACCGTAGGCGTAAATATCCGCGCCGCCGAGATTCACTTTCGTGCCTCCGAGATTGAGGCCGAAATCATCGCTCACACGGTTGTAGAGAAAAATAAGGCGCGCTCCTGTCTCAATCCGCGGATCTTCAAAAAAGATCGGATTTGAAACGGGTGAAATGGCAAACTCTCGCCAATCCACCGCCGCGACCGTCGACTGGACGGGCGCCGATTTTCCATCGCTGGAGATATCCCCAGCCTGGAGATGCTGCGTGAACATAAGCCACAGGCCCAACGCGACGCTGATGTTTCGGCAAAGAGGCTGCCACCTCGAAGACATGAACGGTTTGACCTTCATGAATGAATCGAATAACAAATTGCGGCTTTTGTGGCGAAGATTATTTTCACCGAGAAATAGCTGTGTGCCCGGCCGCCGGCGGGAAATAAAAACGCTTTCGATGCTTTTTGTTCAGGCGACCTGTTGGTAAAGTGAGCTATGAACAAACGGCCGCTCATCATCGGCGCACTGCTCATGGTTGTTCTCGCTGCTGCCGGAATCGCCTACGATCGCCACCGTGCAAATGAGCGCGCGCAGGCCGCGGCCGTAGTCGCGGGTAAGACAAATCCCAAAGTGCCGCCGCTCCCGCAGTGGGGGACACTGCTGCCGGCCGGGAAAGAAGTGGAAGTGAGTGGGAGCGCGATGTGCGGCTATTGCACTTGGAAAGCGGGAGAGCCCCCCGATAACATCGTCCTGCAAACCAGCACTGAGCCGGGCATCGTTTTCGTTTTGCCTAACGAAAAGCGAGCCGAGATCGAGAAGATCACCGGTCGGTGCGCGGGCGGCAATTATTGGATCACCGCGCGCGGCACCATGACGCAGTACGACGGGCACAACTACCTCTTGGTAAAAAATTTCGAGGCCGTCAAAACCAAGTAGCGCTGCGTCATGGGTGACCGCAACCGTGAGTAAGCTTCTCCTGATCGGCGACCTCGCACGACTGGCCGGGGTGAAATCTGATTCTGTCCGCTTTTACGAGCGGAACGGTCTTCTCCCCAATCCGTCGCGCGGCCCAAACGGTTACCGGGTCTATACATCCGCGACGCTCGCCCAGCTTCGTTTCATCAAAAAAGCGCAATCGTTAGGCTTCTCCCTCGCTGAGATCAAACGCATCCTGCGCCGGCGCGGCCGAAGCGATTGCTGCCGCTCCGTCGTCTCCATGGCCGAGGCGACCCTGGAAGAAACGGAGCGGAAATTGCGCGAGATGCGCCGTTTCGCGACCGGTCTCCGAAAAACTTTAAATCTCTGGCAGTGCGAGCTGGGCAGAAACACAGAATGCGCTGCCGACTTCTGCCGGTTGATCGAAGAGAGCTGATGACCAGGCCGTGTTCCTGATGAACGAATACTCAGTCGATTGCATCGGGATCGTCCGCTCCGTCTTAAAGGATCGCGGAGAAGCGCCTGCCTTTGGCGATGAGGGTGCGCCGGATGCATGGCTGGAGATGAATGAGGACGTGGCCGACGGATTGCAGGGCATCGAGGTGGGCGCGGAGATCATCGTCCTGACCTGGCTGCATCTCTCTCGTCGCGACAAATTGCAGATCCATCCGCGCGGCGATACCAGCCGCCCGCTCACCGGGGTCTTCGCGACGCGCTCGCCGGTTCGTCCAAACCCGATCGGTTTGCATCGCGTCACCGTGCTCGAAATTGCGGGAAGCAAATTAAGGGTCGCGCCGCTGGAAGCGATTGACGGCACGCCGGTCATCGATATCAAGTCGAGCGTCCGAGAGCGCGGCGAGGCGTGACCCCAGTGCCAACGGCCCGTCGGCAGCGCCACGCTCGCCACGGAGCGCACGCTGCCCAAGGTCTTGGATAAGGATTACACCTCCACCATTTCCTTACCGCAACAGCAGCGCGGACTTTCATCGCCACCTTTGCCGGTCGCGGCGCCTTTGGTCACCTCTATTTCGCAGCCGCATTCCGGGTCGGGACACCGATATTTATCTCCTTCTTTAAAAGCCATCTGATCTCACCTCCTTTCGTCTGTTCGCCTCACCTTAAGGCTTGGACTCAGGTCCAAGGTCAAACGAAAATGTGTCGCCGTGGCGGGGAACCGCCGTCAGACGTTCGTTCGCGCAGTTTTTGAAGGAAAACCGGTGCCGCTAAGCGGCGGCACTCGGTTCTATCCTGCGATAGAGCGGCGGGGCTTCGGCGGGGTCATCGAGTTCCTCGAGGCCGCCGATCGTCTGGAGCAATTCGAAAACCCGCTTCGCTTCCTCTTCATCGATCCGGGCGAGAGCGAAGCCGACGTGGACTAAAACGTAATCGCCAATCTGCGCTTCCGGAACGTACTCCAGACAAATCCGTTTGCTGATGCCGCCAAACTGCACCTTCGCCATCCGCATCGAGTGCTCGTGGTGCGTCTCGAGGATTTTCCCCGGGATAGCGAGACACATAACCCGGGAGCCGGAAGGCTAGGAAGCGTTCCCGGCAAACGTCGGCGCCGCGGGCTGGGCGCCTTCAAGTTTCCGCGTCCGCGCGAGCAGCGCTGCGATCAACGCCGCGAGGCCAAGGCCCGCCATCAAGCCGGCATGATTCGAAAGGACCCCGAGCAGGTTTTCCATCGGACCGGGAACCGGCACCGGCGGGGGCGGCAATTCCATTCCGCTACAATCGCCGCCGCCACAGGCAAAACTGCTGAGCGGAAGAGTGGTGAGCCCGACGAAGAGAGCGGCGAAGACTTTATTCATAGGAAGGTCCGATCAACCAAGCGACTTGGCCAGCTTCTCTGGAAAACTGCCAGGCGTCAAGGCCGGGTCAGGGTGGCAACTAAATCTCGAGCCGATCCGCCATCACACGCACCGCGTTTACCGCGGCATCATCGCCATCGAGCCGGGGTGCTTTCGCCGCCACATCCGAGCGCTGAATTTCTTCGTCGTAGGGAATTTCCCCGACCAGCTCGAGGCCGTGTTTCTCGGCGTAATTACGGATCGCCGTCAGCTCGTCTTCGCTACGGTATTTATTCGCCACCGCTACGATCTTCGGGATGCCGAGTTCGCGCGCCAGTTCCGTGCAGCGGCGCGCCGTTTCCAAGGCCTTGAAATAAGGCTCCGTCACGACCAGCAACAGATCGACATGCCGATCGGTCCCGCGACTCAAATGCTCCAGCCCCGCCTCCATGTCGACCACGGTCACGACGCCTTCTTCCTTCAAAATCCCGCTGAGCAAATGCCGCACGCGCGCGTGCCCGCCACAGGCACAGCCGGCCCCGGCGTGCTCGATTGTGTGCATCCCGAGAAGCCGAATTCGGTCCGAGACCGGCAATCCAAAATTCTCTGCGACCTGGCGCGGCGGCATGGCGAGTTGAACCGTACTTTTGCCGTCTGCTCCCTTTACTTCCTCCAGGATGGAAGCGGGCATCGCTTTACCCTGCTTCATTTTCTCGGGCGACATCCCAAGCGTCACCCCGAAGTTCGGGTTGCTATCGGCATCGATCGCCCAGACGTCCTGCCCGCGTTCCGCGAGCAGCCGAGTCAAAATTCCTGCGATGGTCGTTTTCCCGCTGCCGCCTTTGCCTGCAATTGCAATTTTCATCTTAAATGCCTCCGCACTACGCTGAAGTAGCTACGGCATCCGTCCCCACAGATCAATCCACTCCATCATTTCGCCATCGGCTCCACTTCGTCGGCGCCGTAAAAAAAACGGTGGCCCGGCTGGCGCATCATTCCGAGGTCACGGCCCGGATCGTCCTCGAGCACGAGCGCGAATTGCACTTCGTCCTCCACGTCCTGCATCACCGATTCGATGATCGCGATCTTGCCGTTGAGCGCGATATCCATGACGTCGGCGCGCCGTTTCGGATGAATCCGCACCCGATCGCCCACCTTCAGCAAGTGCTCGCCGACGCGGACCTCCGCGAGCGGTTGCGCGGGGTTGAAGAACTCCTCATTCGCCGCGGTCGTGCGCGAACTGCGCATCACGCCGTGCATTTTTAGGAGATCGGCCTCGGCGAGATTTTCCGTGCGCTCGAGAATCCGGCGCGCGTGTTCATCCACCTGCCGCATCTCAGATTTTTCGTCGTCCGTCATCGTCTGGATGCGGAGCGTGAGGATCTCATCGATCTCGGCGCCATCGAAGAGATCGCCCGGACTTTCCGCGGAGATCTTTGGGTAATCGTAGAGGATGATCGGCGACGAAAGCATCGCGTCGCGCTCGCCTTTTTCCTCTTCGCCCACGAGCACCGGCCAAGTACCGATTTGTTTGCAGGCTTTCGCGGCCTCGATGTATTCGCCCTCGGGATCGAGGAGCGAGATGCATTGGCCGCCCTCGACGTGGAGGATGGTATGGGTGGAAGCAAAAGTGCGAAGCGTGACCGCTTCCTGATTCTCGAGGAGTTCGTTAGGCACCGGGCTTTGGTTGAGGATGCGGACGCGGATTTTAGCTGCCGCGGGCTCGACTAATTCGAGCTCGATCGCCACCACGCCAGCGACCGCGGCTTCACGCCTGACCATGAAACCTGCGGCCGAGCCGTCGATCGCCGTGATCGGTTCCTCGGTGCGTGATTCAGCGAACGCGAAACGATGCTTCAGTTTCAGCGCCGCGTTCAGATTCAGCGGCGGCAGCGTCACCTCGCGTTCGATCGCTTCCAGCCAGGTCTGGTAAAGTTTGTCATCCACAAGCAACCGCGGCACGACCTCACGGTTCGGCCCGCTGACGTCGCGCGCGAGCGGTTGCAAAAAACGCACGCTGAGATGCGCGACCGCGTCCTTCGATTCATTGCGCACGAGAAATTCCGTCTGCATCACGCACGGCTCGCGACCACCCTGCGCCGCGGCGTAAACCTCGGGGTAAACTCGCCCAAACGTGAAGCGGCCGACCTGGTTTTTTTTCGACGACGGCCGGTAGGGATAAAGGATGTAGCCCTCGTAAAGAACCGCGTTGACGACCTTATCGATGAGCGCGCGATTCATTGGGGAAATGACGGAAACCGAAATCCGAAGCTCGAATTAATGACGAAAGCAGAATGATGAGAAGGGCGGCGCCGCGCTTTGCACGTTGTCATTTCTTTGGTTCTTCTTTGCCGCGGCAAATCTTTCCGAAGATCAGGTTCAGCTCTTTTGCTTCCTGCCAAAGCGGTCTGGCCGCTTCCTTCATTCCTGGGTGCGCGCACGCCACCATTCGCAGAAAATGTTTCGCTTCCCGCGACTCTTTCCGACATGTGCCCGCCCGCAGAAAAAATTCCTTGCGCGAGACCGCATCATCGGCCTCGCAGTAGTTCGCGCCGACGCTGGTTCCACACCCCACCAACTGAGCGATCAACCGATCGTTGATCGGGCTGTGCGGGATCTGTTTGGCAAACTCAATAATCGCTTCGCCAAAGCGCGCCGTGCGTTCCTCGAGATCAAAAACCCGCCGCGGCGGCTCCTCTCTAATGATCGCGCTAGAGTCGCCCCAAAAACTCTCGTCATCCGCGTCACTCGAACTTTCGTCATTCGACATTGTTTCGGGTTTCGGATTTCGGATTTCGTCATTCTCCCCAAGCAGCTTCTCAATCGCCTGTTCCCAACTCGTGAAGCCACCGGTCCGTTTGTAAGCGCAAAGGCGCTCGAAAACCTCGTGGTCCAGATAAAGAAAAGCGCTGTTCGGATAATGATGTTTCATCAGCGCTTTCCACGTCTCCGCCGGCAGCCGGTAGGTGCACTCCTTATTCCAGGAAATCTGCTGCACCTGCAGGCGCCCATCGTCGCCCGCGTAGAAAATCGTCCCGCTAAAAAGGAAGAGCAGCGGCACTTCGCCTTCCTCGATCCCGTGAAAGAACTTCGTCGCCGCGAGGTTGAGATCGTAGCTGCACGGCACGGGCAGAATCGTCTCGGTCGTTCCGGAAAATGTGCGCACGGTCGTGTTCGAATGCGTCCAGAGTTTCCCGCGCAACGTCTGGCCCCACTGCTCCGGCGGCCCGAAAAGCTCGAAGAGTTTTGCCCGTTCGCCCTCGTTGTAGGACCGCTGCGGCGCCTGGATCTGAATCTGCGCCTGGAGGATGACGGACTGGATCGTTTGCTCCGGCGGCGTGTTCGTAATCCGGAGCTGGAAATGCAGCAACGGCACCAACCCGCGCACCGCCGGGTCGATCCCGAGAACTTCGAAATCGAGATCAGGCATCAGGCGGAAGATTTTGAAAACTGCTGCAAGCGAGCGCGCAAAGATCTGTCAGCCCGCAATGGTCTGTCATCCCGAGCGGAGTGAAGCGCAGCGGAACGCAGTCGAGGGATCCCGTGGCGCTGCCGTGAAGCCCCGCTGGGAAATCTTTCGCTCGCAAGCTTCCCAGAAACCCGGCGGGATCCCTCGGCTTCGCTGCGCTGCGCTCGGGATGACGAGGGCCACATCGTCATGAGTCCCGTGCCGTTGCCTTCAGCGTTTCGAAGAAGGTGCCGATCTCCGTCCAGACTTTTTCGCCGCCGGAAAACCCGCGCCAGTGCATCCGGATCAGGCCGACGAGTTCGAAGCATTTGTCGATCGGCGCGATGTAGTAGTCGCGCGCCTCGTTCGCTCGATTCACGAGCAGCGCCTCCACGTCGGGTTGCAGATTTTCCAGCTTCGGATTTTGCCTGACGAGTGCTTCCCATGCCGTCAACGGCAGGAGCGATTCCGTCGCGCCGGCCGGGCTCGGATAGAGCGCGGTCATTTTCTTCGTCGGTGTGTCGAAAAAGAAAAACGCGAGGCTGATCGGGAGCGCGAGATTTTCCCAATCGGCGTCGGAGATTTGGAAATCAGGCAGAGCGCGCGCATCCCGCGGGACGACCTTGAAGCGTCCCTCCAACACGGGCACAAACGTCATCGTACAGGCGTCGCAGGAGCAGAGGATTTTGCGCGTCGCCATCTCGAGCATGTGGCGATGCTCCGGCGTGAGCCGGATATTACAGAGCTCGCACTGCTCGATCTCCTGCGGCGGCGGCGCGGCCGGGGCGGCGGCCGGCGCGCTCGCACCATTCGTCCCCGCCGTCTGGCTGAACCGGCGCAGCGCGGCAAAAGAACTCCGCTTCGATCCTCCGATCGATCCTTCAGGCGTCACAAATGGCGGAGACAGTTGTTCGTTAGGCCGGCGGAATATTCGGCATGTCCGGATGAATCGGATTCTCCGCACTGGAGTTGATTCCGGTGGAGTCGCGCGCGCTTCGATATTGCTTCCGATCCGGGTCGCGCCCGGGTTCGTATCCTCGCGTGAGGACGACTTCTTCGCCTTTGCCGTTGCCGGCGACGTGGACCGGTTGTGGTGGTTTGCTCATAGCTTTGCTTCCTGTTTTGGTTGCGCCGCGGACGGATCCGGGCATTCGGTGAAAGCTGGTGTGCGCGCCGGGTCGAGCGGCGCCAGGGGTTCGGTCGCGCCGTCCACTTCGAGCGAAGTGATGTCCGGCGCGGCCCGATAAAGTTCTTCCTCGATCGTCGTGTGCAAAGTGATCCGCGAGGAAGGACAACCGCTGCAATTCCCCTCGAGCTTGATCCGCACCGCGCCGTCGGGCGACACGCTCACGAGCTCGACCGCGCCGCCGTGCAAACCGAGCCGCGGACTCACGATTTCAAGCGCCTCGCGCACGCGGGTCGCGAGGTCGAGCGGATGCAATCCGTGCAGCAGTAACACTCCGGAGACCAGCTCGTCGCGTGCCAGCTCGTCGATCACCTTAGCGCCAGGCACGCCGGTGAGATGCACCGACTCGAGAATGCGCTCAAGACTGGTCGCGTGGAGTTCGAGCAGCGTCTGGATGAGTTCGCGCGTCTGCTCGCGCACGCGGGGGTCGGGGGCGGCCTCGAGCGCCGCGATCAATTCTTCCACGCGGCCGAGGCGGCGCTGGAAATCCTTGCTGTTGTTATTTACCACGGTCCTCTTTCGGCTGAATCAGATCGCGACCAGGAGCGGTCGCGCGCGTGCATTCCTATTACGGCCAGCGCCGCGCGTTGGCAATGCCCGCGATTTCTGAGTTCGTTAGGGGGACTCATCGAGCGCGGCGCCGAGGCGTTCGAGCCCGGCGTGCAGCGTTTCGGTTTGGAGCGAAATTCCGAGCCGGAAATGCTCCGGCATTTCGAAAAATTCGCCGGGCACCACCGACGTTTCGTATTTCTCGCGCAGGAGCGGAAAGAAAACTGCGGGATCGCTTCTCGTTAGGCGCGGGAAGACGATTGTGCCCGCGGGCGGGCGGAAACACTCGAGGTCACTGCGCCCCTCGAGGAAGTTGTCCAGCAGCGCGCGATTCGTTTCCAGCAACTGCTGCGCACGCTCGCGGAACGTCGCGAGATGATCGAAGGCGACCACTGCGAGACGTTCCGCCGGATGCGCTGGCGTCGCTGCGAAGAGATCGTTCAGCAGCCACATCCGGCGCGCAATCGCTGCGGAAGCTATGATCCAGCCGCAACGCAGGCTGCTCAGGCCGTAGGTTTTTGTGAGGCTGTTCGTGACCACGATATTTTCGCCTAACGAAAAGGCGCCCGGCACGGCAGCATCGAAAAGCAGATCGAGATAAACCTCATCCACGAGCACATACGCGCCGACGCGCCGCGCCATTTCTCCGATCGCGGCCATCGTTTGCTGCGGAATGAGCGCGCCGGTTGGGTTGTGAAGATTGCTCAGCACGACCAAACGCGTCGTTGGCGTGATCGCCGCTTCCATGTCGCCCAACGAAATCGCGAAATCGTTCTCGAAGCGCCGCACCACGCGCCGCACCCGCGCGCCCAGATAATTAGCGACATCAAGGAGAGGACCGTACGCCGGTTCCTCGATCACCACCTCATCGCCGGGCGAGAGCAGCGTCGCCATCGCGAGGTGATTCGCCATCGACGTGCCGGCCGCGGTCACGATGCAATCGGTCGGCGCGCCGGTGTGCTGCGCGATCCGCTCGAGCAACGGCGGAAAGCCGTATCCGCCCGGCCCGTTCACCTCGATCTCCTCGAGCCGAAGCGGGAACTCGGCCGTGGTCACATTCGGGATGCCGCTCGCCGCGAGGTTGAAGCGCGCGCCGGACGAGCGCTTCACCCATTCCATGTAACGCGAGCGTTTGTTTTCCGGGACGCTGTTCATCGCCAGAAAAAGTAGAGCGGCAAACCCGCGAGCGCGATCACCAGTCCGATGCTCGCCCGGAGCGGATCGTTCGCGAAGGTGCTCGCGACCACCAGCCATTGGGCGGCGATGAAAAAGAGCGTCGTCCACGGATGTCCCGGCACGCGGAACGTCGCCGGCGCGCTCGCCCGGCGGCGGAGCACGAAGAGGCACACGGCGGTCAGCCCGAAGAAAAGGCAATCCATCGCGACGACGTAATTCACCACCTGCGCATAAGTCCCGGCGAGCGCGATCACGATCGCCCAGCCGCCCTGCAGCACGATCGCGACGATCGGGGCGCGGGTTCGCGGATGCACCTGCGCGACGCTCTTAAAAAAGACGCCGTCCTGCGCCATCGCGAAGTATACGCGCGGCGCGGTCAGCATCGATTGCGCGAGGAATCCGAAAGCGGAAAAGGCGACGCCGGCGGCGATCAGTTGTCCGCCGCGCGCGCCGAACAAACCGCGCATCACCGCCGAAGCCGGCGCGGTCGACTGCGCCAAACCCGTCGGCCCGAGCGCGCGCAGGTAAACGAAATTAACCGAAACATAAACCGCGATCACGCCGAGAACGCCGAGGATCAAACCGCGCGGCAAAACCCGCTGCGCCTCGCGCACTTCGCCCCCGAGAAAACTCGCGGTCTGCCAGCCGCCGTAGGCGAAGAGCACCGGCGTCATCGCCGCGCCGAACGCGAGCACGAGCGACAGGGAAGTCGGCTCGTCGAGCAACGGACGGAGCACAAATTGCGAAGCGCCGCCGCGCCAAAAACTCGCCGCCTCGAGCAGCGCGACAGCGGCGATCGCAGTCAGCGTGAGCGCCGATTGCAACCGGCTGCCGGCGCGAACGCCGAGGCAGTTAATGATCACGAGCAACCCGAGCGCGCCCGCCGCGACGAGGGAATCCGGCACCGGCCAGCCCGTCAATTCCACAAAATAACGCGCAAAAGTCACCGCGACCGCCGCCATCCCGCCGGTCTGGATCACGAGCAACAGCACCCAGCCATAGACGAACGCGACCGCCGGATGCAGCGCCTCGCGCAGGTAGGCGTATTGCCCACCCACCACCGGCAGGCGCGCCGCCAATTCCGCATAAATAAATCCGCCGACGAGCGCGATCAGCCCGCCCGCGATCCACGCGCCCAGGATGAGCGGCGCGGTGTGAACGCGTTGCGCGACGATGTAGGGATTGATGAAAATCCCCGCGCCGATGATGCCGCCCATCACCGCCATGGTGGTGCCGAACAGCCCGAGCTGACGCGCGAGCTGGCCGCGCTCCTCCGAAGCCTTCATTGCCTAACGAGTGTCACGCCATAACGCTGCTTCTCCGCTAAGAGGACGTCTAAAAACTGCGTCATTCCGAGCGGAGCGTAGCGCAGTCGAGGAATCCCGTGGAGTGAGCTTAAAGATTCCGCCACGGGATCCCTCGACTCCGCCTCCGGCTCCACTCGGGATGACACGACTTTTTAGACGCCCCCTAAGGTCCCGGCCAGAGCCGAAATTCGGCAGCCTCGAAATGACGGTCAAAACCGAAGACATGCCTGATTCTTTCCCGCTTCATCAGAAGGAGAGGCAATCGCGACTGGAGAGTAATTCCGCGCTCGCCGCGGCCGCGTAGGCATAGCTCTCGCGCCGGGCGAGAAGAGTCAGGGTCTCGTCGAGAATATGTTCGCTGAAAAAATAGTGCCGTGAATTTCTCCGAGGTGGGCGATGGCCGCCGTCGCCCCGGGCGTGATATTGATCCCCCGGACCGCGCTGCGCGTAGAACGCGCCGGTATCAATGAGCAATCGCGGGGAAACGGAATTTTGGGCCATCAAGATAGTCGTCGTGCCGGGTGGAGACGTCGCCTGGTCCCTCGTTCTTCATCAGGTGGGCAGGCTGGAAAAGTGGATCGTGCTTCCGCTTTTCCGACCGGCGGGCGGAAACCGCTCCGGCCAGCTTCCGGCGAAATAGTTCGCTCAGAGTGATTCCTTGGGCGCGAGCGACGTTTTCGGCTTCCTGGCGCAATGCTTCGGGGAGCAGCATCGTCGTGCGGTGCATATATGTATGATCGCAAGGCAATGTATGTATTCAAACACCGTCGCGCTCGTCCCACCATTTCGAGAGGCGCGCTTTCGGGACCGACGGCACCGACGTCTCGGCGGTGCTGTAGTGCGAGGTGGAATTAAAGAGCGTCAGGCGCGCGTGCGCCGCGTCTTTGAAGTCGACGATGTTTAGCGCGGCCGGGCTTTGATCGAGGTTGTCGCGATAACGTCGCGGATCGAACCCGAGGAGCGAGCTGAGGAGCAACCGAATCGTCGCCTTGTGCGAGACGATGATCGCCGCTTCCCCGGGATGTGAGCGCACGATCTCGAGCAACACCGGCAACGAACGCGCGGTCACCGCGAGGCCGCTCTCGCCGCCGACCGGCGCGAAGGTGTAGGGATCTTCCTCCCACGCGGCCGCTTCCTCGGGAAATTTCTCGTCCACTTCGCGCCGCGTCATCTGTTCCCAGCGCCCGTGCGAAATCTCGCGCAGCCCATCGCGCTGTTGCACCTCCAATCCGTGCGGTTTCGCAATCAGGCCGGCCGTCTCCACGGTGCGGCCAAGCGGCGACGCGTAAACCGCGGCGATCTTTTCCGTGCGCAGACGTTCACCGAGCAGACGCGCCTGTTCGCGACCTCCATCGGACAGCTCGACATCGGTCGCGCCGGCGAAACGATCCTCGGCGGTCAGGACGGTAACGCCGTGGCGAATGAGAAAAATACGAGTGCTCATGAGCGGGAGACTAGCGGCCCGACTGCGAAGTGGAACCTCAATATTTCTCTTGGCAGGAATTGCCTCGCCGCCGCAAAAGAGCAGCCATGAAGGCCTACGTCGTCACCACCGGAGTCGTCTTTGCGCTCCTCACCCTGGCGCATTTTTGGCGGAATATTTGGGAAAGTCGGAGCTGGTGCACGATCCGCTTTTATGGGGATCAGCGCGATCGCGGCGGTTTTGGCGATTTGGGCTGGAGCGGTGCTTTGGCACGCGCGTTCTCATTCAGCCACATGATTTCACTTGCAGGAGCAAAGCCCGCGCGTGCAGGATTGCGGCGTTGACGCAGACGATGAAGCCAAAATTTCTCGCGCAAATCCTGTTCCTGTTCTTCACCCTCGCGTCGGCGCGGGCGCAATG
Organism: Chthoniobacterales bacterium; assembly: GCA_038234295.1. Lineage (GTDB taxonomy): Bacteria > Verrucomicrobiota > Verrucomicrobiia > Chthoniobacterales > UBA10450 > Palsa-1392. Next base: position 6,906 of record JBBSUP010000070.1, on the reverse strand, counting down.
GTCGCCGGCTGCTTCCGGAACGACGCACAATCTCCACGGCGTAAAGCTGCTGGATTCGGGAGCCGGTCTTGCGGTCGGCGACGCCGGGACCATCCTAAAGACAGTGGATTTCGGAGCCACCTGGACAACTCAAAACTCCGGGACCACCCAGAACTTTTACGCGGTCTATCTTCTCAACGACAACGAGGCCGTCGCAGTCGGGGATAGCGGCCTGATCCTGCGCACGCTGGACGGCGGACTGACTTGGCTGAGCGTGCCCAGCGGGGTGCGCGATAGCTTGCGGGCCGTCTCGTTCAGTGGCGCCAACGGAATCTGCGGCGGCACCTCGCAGGATATTCTTTATTCGACTGACTCCGGCGCGACCTGGCGAGTCTCACAAAAAGGGTTCTTTGGCGGCGGCTTCTTCGGCGCGCAGATGCTAAGTCCGACGCTCGGTTTTGTGGCCGGACAGAACTCGATCTTTCAGGCACTTGTCGGTGTGACCGTCGATGGCGGCGTGACTTGGGACTTCCATTCGTTCTACTTCAACGGGAACGAAGGAAGCTGTAACGACGTTTTCTTTTTCGACTCTTCCACCGGAATGACCTCGGCGGCGCTTTTCGATTCCACCGGCGCGATCGCCCGCACGACGAACGGCGCGCTCGATTGGAACTCGACCATCTTTCCGCTCGCCCTCCAAGGCATCGATTTTCCCGCTCCTAACACCGGCTGGGTTGTAGGATTTGGTGGGACTATCCTGAAGTCTAATGACGCGGGAGTGACTTTCACCGCGCAGACCAGCGGCACTTCCGTGGACCTTCTCGACGTCAGTTTTGCGAGCGATAGCCTGACTGGCTTAGCCGTAGGCGAGGCCGGGACGATCCTGCGCACCACCGACGGCGGAGAAGAAGGTAACCTGAAGTTACTCAGCGCGGCTTCGCGCAAAGGACCATTTGAAATCGACCTTCCACTGAGCGGCACGCCGGGAATAGAAAGTCGGATCGCCAGCCGACGCCGGCCCCTGACTATCGTCTTTACTTTCGACCAAGGGATCGCGGCGGTGGACCCCATCGGCACAACCAGCTGTGGCTCGTTCGACGACGTGCGCAACGACCCGACCGATCCCACCCACGTGCTGGCGACTTACAAGAGTGAAAGGTGCAATGGCGAGAACGTCACCATGACTATTTATAATCTTACGGACGGTCACGGCCACACGCTCGCGGCCGCCTCTGTGACGGTGGGTCTCCTCCTGGGCGACGTGACGGGCGATGGCCTGGTTGATGACACGGACGTCCGGACCATTCACAATTTCCTGGGAGAAACGACCGATAGCTCCAACTTCCGCGCCGATCTGAATGTCGACCGCCGCGTCGATCGCGACGACGCGCGGTTAGTGAGAAGGAAGACCGGGAGCGCCCTTAGAGGACCTCAAAAAACTAGGTCATTCCGAACGGAGCGTAGCGCAGTCGAGGAATCCCGTGGAGTGAGCTTAAAGCTTTCGCCACGGGATCCCTCGACTCCGCCCCGCGGCCGCGGGGCTCCGCTCGGGATGACACGACTCTCAAGACGCCCTTTTACGCAATAGCACCGCCGGCCATGCTGCAACAGCTCTTCGAGAATAACAAAGCCTGGTCGGAACGGATCCGGCAGATGGAGCCGGATTTCTTTACCGAGTTATCGCGCCAGCAGGCTCCGACCTATCTCTGGATTGGCTGCTCGGATAGCCGGGTGCCGGCAAATCAGATCGTCGGTCTCCTGCCGGGAGAGTTATTCGTCCATCGCAACATCGCGAACCTGGTCGTGCATACGGATTTGAACTGTCTCTCCGTGATGCAGTTCGCTGTCGATCTCCTGAAGGTGCAACACATCATCGTCTGCGGTCACTACGGCTGTAGCGGCGTGCAGGCGGCTTTACGTGGAGATCGGTTGGGGCTAAGTGATAACTGGCTGCGCCACGTGCAGGATGTCCGGCAGAAGCACGAGCGCATCGTGGCGCGCGCCGGGACGGATTCTGAAGCATGTAACCTTCTCTGTGAACTGAACGTGATCGAGCAGGTCGTGAATGTTTGCCAGACGACGATCGCGCGCGACGCCTGGGAGCGCGGGCAGCAGTTAGCCGTGCATGGCTGGGTCTACGGATTATCCGACGGTTTCCTGCGCGACCTCCAGGTGACCACGAGTCACCCGGAGGAAGCGGTGACTGCCTACGAAGCGGCGATCGCGAACTTCTCCTAGAGCATCGGCGTGGTTTTTACGGAATTCACGCGGAACTCCGGGAGACGAAGACATTATTTTTGCCTTGTTTTAAGGCGGTTTTTTTTGAGTTAACGGAGGTCCACCACGCTTCAGCCGTCTTCCGCGGATGGCTCGAGCTAATCCAAGCAGCGGACTCCAGACTCATGATCAAGACCCACACCTCTGTCCAAATTCCCCGCCTTCCGAAGAGGTCTTCTCTTCTTTCACGAACTGCCCTGCTTCTTCTGCTCGCGGCAGGCGCAACTTTGATCCCGTCCAGTCGCGGCGCTCAACCTCAACTTACTTTCACCAGCACCGGTAATCTCTCGACCGGCCGCGCTTATCACACCGAAACCTTGCTGCTCGATGGTCGCGTCCTCGTGACGGGCGGTTCGAATGGTCTGCAGACTTACTCCAGCGCGGAAATCTACGACCCCGCGACCCGGACCTGGTCCTACACCGGGAGCATGTCCACGCGACGCCTTCGTCACTCCGCCGCCATGCTTCCCGATGGCCAGGTGCTCATTTCGGGTGGCCTTAATTCATCTGCTTCCGTCGCGCTCGCGACCGCGGAAGTGTACGATCCGGCCACCGGCGTCTTCACCCTACTGGGAGCATGACTGATGCGCGCGGGACGCACGATTCCACCATCCTCCCGAACGGACTCGTCCTGGTCGAAGGCGGCGGGACGGACAGCACGCCTCTCGCCAGCGCGGAACTTTACGATCCTGCCACCGGGACGTGGACGCCCACCGGCAGCATGGCGGTCGCGCGCATTCGACATAACTCAACGGTGCTGCCCGATGGCAGGGTGCTCGCAGTCGGCGGCAAGACCACCACCGGCGCGACGACGAGCGCAGAACTCTACGACCCGGCCAGCGGCGAATGGACGCCGGCAGCCGACCTAAATTTTGAACGCTTTCGCGAAAGTGAAACGGTCCTGCCGAACGGAAAAGTGCTGGTCGCCGGCGGATTGGACACGGCGCTGCGCATCCTGACCACGGTGGAAATCTACGACCGGCAACGGACACCTGGCCGGTCACCGGCAGCCTTGAAACGGCCCGCGCACAGCATACTGCGAACCTGCTCTCCAATGGCAAAGTGCTCGTGACTGGCGGAGAAGGCGGCCCCACCCCGACGACAGAGCTTTACAACCCGAGCACCGGCACCTGGAGTTACGCCGGCAATCTCATCGGCGCGCGCTCCGCCCATCGGGGGACGTTGCTGTTGGACGGCACGGTCCTTATTTCCGCGGGCTACAACGAACAAAACCGGGGCTCGGTGGGGGACAGCCCCGACGTCGATCACCGCGCGCTCTCGACTTCGGAAATCGGCGGCCGTCCGAGGCGTTAAGCGTTGCATGCAGGCGGGGGTTATTGCGGTCGTTAGACGATTTCTCCTGTCATCCTGAGGCGGCGGAGCGCTCTGAATGACCTCGCCGCAAGCGTCCGTTCGTCCTGCACTGACGCTATCCGACTGAGAGGACGCCTGCGAGGTCCTCTCCGGGTGGGCACGCTTCCTCACGTTCCCGCGCTATTGACCGAGGCCGTAAACCTCGAACAAAGCCACGCCGGTCGAATCATTCTGGCCGCGGATCACCGCGGAGTAGCCGCCGGGCGCGAGCGTCCGGACGATGGCTGCTTCCCGGTTATCCGTCGGCGGGATGGTCGTGCCGATGATGGCGGTCTCCTGGGTCGAGCGCCAGCTGTCGTTCGAGGCGACGAGTGCACCGTCGGAGTCGTAAAGTTCCAGCGTCGGATCGAGTAGCGCATCCGGGATCCCCTGGCTGACGAGCGAAGGCCCGATCGCCCGGACGATCAACTTTGCCGGGGTGCTGCCGCCGACGATGAAACCGCCGATCATCACGTCATCGCCGGTCTCGACTTTTCCACGGGTCGAGATGTTGGCGACGCTGCCGGTGGTGCGGTCGAGGTTGTAGAGTTCAAAGAGCGCGACGCCGCGATTGTTGGAGCCTTTGCCATGCACGATGGCGCTGTAGGAACCGGCCGGCAGCGTGAGAACGAGCGCCGCTTCCCGTCCATCCAAAGGCGCGAGGCCGAGAGCGAGCAACGCTTGGGCGTCGGCTTGATTCCAGGTGTCATTGGTCGCAATCAGAGCGCCAGTGGCGTCCCGCACGTCGAGCACGGGATCGGGCAATGCCCCGACCACGCCGGCCGCCGCGAGCGAAGGTCCGATGGCGCGAAGGACAAGCGTTTTCGGAGCGGTTCCCTGAACGATGAAACCGCCGATCATCACGTCGTTGCCCGTCTGCACAAAGACGCGGCTGGAGATATTGTCGAGGGTGACCTGTTGCCCGCCCACGGGAAGGTTGTCGGCGGTGTAGGTGATCGGCGCGGAATAGCTGCTCTCCGCGCCGGTTGCGGTGTAGGCGGAGACCGCCATCAGGTAAGTCGTGCCGGTAACGAGGCCGGTAACGTTCGCCGAGTTCGACTGCACATCGACCGTAGAGGAGAACGGATTGGAAATCGGCCCGAAGTGAACACGGTAACCGGTGATATCCGTCTCGGCGCTCTTATCCCAGTAAAGGGTGACGCTGTCGCTGGCGTGCGCCAACGGGGCGACCAGGGCTAGGAGAAGGAGGGAAAAGGCGGTGGAGAAGCTGAGGGAAGAGCTTATGGATTTCATAGATGTTATAATCCCCATAGCATCGCGTGTGCCGCGATTCGGCGGGGGCGCGAACTTTTTCTCGATTTCCGTTAAAGCTTCCAGAGGATCCACCGCGCCACCGCCCGCGCTTCCGGGAAAGACCGTAGAGCGGTCGGCCTCCGTGCCCGCGCTTCGCAGAGCGAAGCGTCTACCATCGGGGGCTCCGTGAAGAACGCCGTAAGCCTTAGGGCTGCGCCCTTCACCAACGCCAGCGACCGCTCCGCCGCATGGCCGTTCCACCAGCCCGAGCGAATCTGTAGACGCTTCGCTCTGCGAAGCGCGGGAGCACGTCAGACTTCACGAGCGACCCGCCCTATGGGTTCTCCAAGTTATAAACCTCCACCAGCGCCACGCCGGTGGTACCGTTCACCCCGCGCACCGCCGCCGTGTAATTCCCCGGGCTCAGGGTCGCGATGATGGCAGCTTCCTTGTTGTTCGCCGGCGGGATCGTGGAGGAAATGATTTGTTTCTCCTGGACCGCCCGCCAGTTGTCATTCGAAAAAATGAGCGAGCCTTCGGCGTCGTACAGCTCCAGCATCGGATCGAGGAGCGCGCCCGCCACCCCACTAGTCCCGAGCGACGGGCCAATCGCCCGGACGATCACCTTCGTCGGGTCTTCACCGCCGATGATGAATCCGGCGATCATCGCGCCCTCGCCCGCCTCGACGACGCCGCGAGTGGAGATGTTTGCGACCCGGGAATTCTCCGAGTCGATATCGTAGAGCTCGAAAAGGCCGACACCCGTGGCCCCATTCGCGCCGCGCAGGACTGCAGTGTAGCTGCCGGGCGCGAGAGTGGCGGCGATCAAGGATTCGCGTGGATCGGTCGGCTCGAGGCCGGCCGGGATGCTGCCGTCGGGGAGTGAAGTCCAGTTATCGTTCGAGTCGACGGGCGCTCCGGTCGAGTCATAAAGCTCGAGCGCAGGATCCGTGAGGGCTCCGCGAACGCCGGCCGCCGCGAGGGAAGGTCCGATTGCCCGCAGGATCAGTTTTTTAGGCTGGTCGCCGGAGACGATGAATCCCCCGATTAGGACGCTATCGCCGCTTTGCACCTGCACGCGGGTGGAGACATTGAGCAGGGTGTTGCTCGGAGGCAACGGCGTCGGACTCGGCGTCGCGGTCGGCTTCGGCGTCGAAGCCTGTCGCGGAGTCGGTGTCGGGGTTGCAGTTGGGGTTTGTGTTGGTTTCGGGGTTGGCGTCGGAGTCGTAGTCGGCGTCGGTGTTGACCCCGGGGGCGGGACCGGAATGGTGAAGCTCACTTCCGCGGAGCGAGCGCTCTCTGTGTTCGCGGTGTAGGCAGTGACCGCGAAGAAATATTTGGTTCCCTGGGAAAGCCCGATGATCGCGGTGGAGGTCCCGGTGGTAACGTTGATCGTGTTGGGGTAAGACCCGCTCGTGGTCCCGTAGAGAAGATGATAGCCGAGTATGCCCTTCTCGGTGTTGGGATTCCAGGTCGCGGTGACACTGGTCGGAGTCGGAGTTGGTGTTGGTGTTGGTGTTGGTGTTGGTGTTGGTGTTGGTGCTGCAACAACGGTGAAGGTCACAGTGGTCGAGGCACCACTGCTTCCGGTCGCACCCGTGCCACTCCACGGTGTGAAGATATAGGTGTGGGTTCCTGTTGAGCTCGGAGTCCAGGTGTAATCAAATGGGGTAGCTGAGTCCGTCTTTACCACGCTGCCATCCCTACTAAAAACCACGCTTTTTGTGCTCGAGTTTGCCTGCGCCGTTAACGTATAGCTCGTCCCCTTAATCAAAGCCGTTCCATTAACAAACGGCGTTCCTCCGTTGTAGGTCAACCCGCTTATTGCTGGCGGTGTTGGTGTTGGCGTCGGGGTTGGCGTCGGCGTCGGGGTTGGCGTCGGTGTCGGGGTTGGTGTCGGAGTCGGTGTTGGCGTCGGGGTCGGTGTCGGGGTCGGGGTCGGTGTCGGGGTCGGCGTCGGGGTCGGGGTCGGCGTCGGGGTCGGCGTCGGCGTCGGGGTCGGGGTCGGTGTCGGCGTCGGTGTCGGCGTCGGTGTCGGCGTCG
>JBBSUP010000069.1:0-19856 GCA_038234295.1 Chthoniobacterales bacterium | reverse complement strand
TGTAGCCGGGGGCGGTGACCCCGGCCAGCGAAGGGCGCGGTTTTTATTTACCAAACAGCCGGGACCCGGACCGATGCCGGGGTCACCGCCCCCGGCTACAACCGCCGCGCGGGTCGTTAGGCAGCGGCCGGCAGACCGCGCAGGACGTGGCCAAGCTTGAGCAGCAGATGCCGCGTCGTGTAGGGCTTGCGGAGTAATCCTTCCACGCCGAGCGCTTCGACTTCGCTCACCTCCAGGTCTTCCGCGCGCCCGGTCGAGAGCATGATCTTTACCTGCGGATCGATCCGGCGAAGCGCGCGCACGAGGGCGCAACCGCTCATCAGCGGCATCACCAGATCGACGACGACCGCGTCGATCTGCCCGATTTGTTGCGCGAAAATCGCCAGCGCATCCGGGCCGTCTTCAGCGGTGTAAACGCGGTAACCGTGGTTTCTCAGGATCACTTCCGCGACTTCACGGATGATCGGTTCGTCGTCGACGACGAGCACGGTTTGGCCGCGGCCGAGGGGAATGATCGCGTCGGTCTGGAGCGGATTCTCGGTGTCGGCCGCTTCCTTCGCCGGCATATAAATCCGGAAACGCGTCTCCCCCGGCGCGCTCTCGACGGTGATGAATCCGCCATGGCTGCGGACGATCCCCGCGGTCGTGGAAAGCCCGAGCCCGGTGCCGGTGCCGACTTTTTTCGTGGTGAAAAAGGGATCGAAAATTTTGTCGATCACGTCGGCCGGAATGCCCTGCCCGGTATCGGCGATCTGAAAGACGACGTGCGGCCCCGGGAGGGCGCCGGGGTTGGTGCGGGCGAACTGCGCGTCGACGTCGAAATTCTCGAGCGCGAGACTGAGCACGCCGCCGTCCGGCATCGCGTCGCGCGCGTTGATGCACAAGTTCAGGAGCACCTGATGCAGTTGGGTCGCATCGGCCTCGATCGGCCGGATGTCCTGCCCGTAGGTGTGCCGGAGCGCGATCAATTTCGGGAAGGTTTGGCTCGCGATCTTCATGACTTCGTCGAGCAGGTAGATCGGCTGGAGCAGGATCCGATCGCCCTCCGCGCCGCGCGCAAATGTGAGCACTTGCTTGATGATTTCCGACCCGCGCCGCGCGCTGCTTTCCACAATCTCGAGAAACCGATCGCGCTCCACCGGGTTCTCCTCATTGCGGAGGACGGGCGCGGCCATCATGATCGGGAGGAGGACATTGTTCAGGTCGTGCGCGACGCCGCTCGCGAGCGTGCCGAGGCTTTCGAGCCGTTGCGCGCGCAGGAACTGGCGCTCGATTTTCTTCTGCTCGGTGATGTCGGTGTTGATCACGAGGGTCGACTTCGGTTTGCCGTCTTCGTCGCGCACCAGACTCCAACGGCTGCGGACCACCACCTGTTCGCCCGCTTTGGTGGCGTGCTGGCATTCGCCGGACCACGTGCCGGCCTCGATCAGAATTTTCTGTGCGTCGCGCAACGTCTCCGGGTCGCCCCTTTCGAAGCAATCGCTACTCAGGTGACCCTGCGCTTCCTGGGCGGTCCACCCGTAGAGGACTTCCGCACCGTGATTCCAAAATTCGATCCGCCCCCCCATGTCGCGGACCACAATGGCGTCGTGCGCGAGGTTCAGGAGGTTCGCCTGCTCGACGAGTTTGCGCTTTGCCTGGAGCGTCTTGGTGAGGTCGGCGATGGAGCCGACGACGCGCAGCGGCTGGCCGTCGCCATCGAGCACGGAGAGGCCGCGGAAAAGGAAATGCCCGTAGCTGCCCCCGGGTCGCCGAATGCGCAGGTATGCCTCGGAACGGCCTCCGGCTTCCTCCGGTCCCCCGATCGCGCCGAGAAACGCCTGCCGATCCTCCGGGTGCACGAAGCCGGCGAGGCTATCGACCGTGGGCGTAAAAGTCTCCGGGTTAAGCCCGAGCATCTCATGCATCCGCGCGGAGCAACTGAGCGCGCCGTTCTTAAAATCGCGCTCCCAGATGCCATCATTGGACGCTGCGATGACGAGTCGGAGATGTTGTTCGCTCTCGCGCAGGATGAGCTCGGCACTCGCGCGTTCCACGACCGCGCGGCAACGGCCGGCGACCTCCTTCACCAGCGCGACCTCGGCGCCGCTCCAACGGCGCGGCGCGGTTTGTTGCACCATCATGATCGCGAGGAGACGGCCTCTGCGGAGGAGCGGACAGGCGATGAACGACTCGATTTGGAGCTTGGCGAAAGGCCCGGCCTGGCCCGCCAACTCCTGCTCGGTGGCGACGCGCGGGATCACCATGGTGTGACCGACGATCAACTGCTGGCGCGTGTAAGCCCCGAATTCCGAGAGGCAAAAACGCCCGACCATGCTCGCGCAGCCGGAGGCGAAATCGTGCGGGATCACGAAATGATCGCCGTCCGCATCCATTTCCGCATAGGTGCAACGCGAGACCGCGAGATGTTCGCCGAGCAGGTTCACGACCGTCTTCAGGATTTCCGCCGGCCGGGTGAGCGCGCGGCTCGCTTCGCTCAGGGCATTCAGGAAACGGAAACGCTGTTCGCTCTCGCGCAGCACTTCCTCGGCGCGCTGGCGTTCCGTGATGTCGGCATTCGAGCCGACCCATTCCCGGATGGTGCCGTCGGCTTCCAAGACCGGCACGCCCCGGACCGCGAAGAGCCGGTAAGTGCCGTCCGCGCCGAGCAACCGATACTCCAGCTCGAAGGTATTCTTTTCCGCGCGACACTCGGTCCAGCGCTGCAAAGTCCGCGCCCGATCCTGCGGATGCAGCGCTTCGGACCAGCCGAGCCCGAGCAGCTCCGCCACCGTCTGCCCGGTGTAGGCGCGCCAGCTCGGAAGATCGCCGAGCACGTTGCCGGCCGGATCGGTTTGCCAGACGATGAGCGCGGTCGCCTCGGTGAAGGAACGAAAGCGCTCGACGCTCCGCCGGAGCGCTTCCTCGGAATGTTTGCGCTGCGTGATGTCCTGCACGCTGCCCTCGTAGTAGAGCGGCTGGCCGGCAGCATCGCGCACCATGCGGACGTTCTCGGAGACCCAGATTTTGCGGCCGTCGCGGCGTTTCACCTGATACTCGAAATTATTGATCACGCCTTCCTGCTCGAGCAGGCGCTGGAACTCCGCGCGTTGCGCCGGCTGCGCGTAGCTCTGGTGCGCGAGATCGTTCCGCTCGCGGATCAATTCCTCCGGGCTGGAAAACCCGAGCATGCGCGCGAGCGCGGGGTTGGCGGAAAGGTAGGCGCCTTCCGGCGTGTTCTGAAAAATGCCTTCGAGCGCGTTGTCGAAGATCGAGCGGAACTTCTGCTCCGCCTCCTGCAATTTGCGCTCCGCCGCGCGCCGCTGCGTGATGTCGCGCAGGATCACCTGGACCGCCGCTTTTCCCTCGTAGAGGAAGGGAGAGACGCGAGACTCGACTTCCACCTCGGTCCCATCGAGCCGCAACATCCGGCGTTCCGCGATGAGCGGGTGTTTGCCTTCGCCGGCCTCCCGGGCGCGTTGTTCGACCGCGTCGCGCTCGGCGGGATGGACCAGGTCGGTCGTCGTCTTGCCGATGAGCTCGGCGGCCTCTTGCGCGCGGAAGAGTCTCAGGCTCGCGGGATTTGCGAAGATGATTTCGAAGTCGCGCAGCACGAGCACGGCATCGGGCGAAGTGTTGATGATCTCGCGATACCGCGCCTCGCTTTCGCGCTGCGCTTCCACCGCTTCCTCGAGTTCGGCGACGCGCAGGCCCGCGGTGATTTTCTCCACGCGCAGAATTCCACTCAACCGCGCCAGCGCCGCGACCGTGAGCACCGCGATGACCAGCGCGAGACCGGGGATGAGACCCTCGCGCTCGATCCCAAACCAGTAGACGCCACCGGCGAACACGCAGACCGCGCCGAGCGCCGCCAGGTAGCGTCCCGCCGCCGCCCGAAAATAAAGCGGCCTGCCCGTGAGGGAGACCTTGTCCGTCATTAAGTGAATCAAGCTCCCTCTCGGGATGCAAATCCCGGGCCAATCGCCGACAGAAAACCCGCGCCCTGCCGAAGAGCGAAGACGCTAAATTCGGACGTCACCGGGCGCGGTGAAATCGGAAGCCGCGGCGTCGCCGGTGTTGCGAGTCGCGGCGGGTTCGAAGAGGACGACTTCCGCTTCCTCGTCGGCGGCGGTGCGATGCTCCACGCCGTGCGGAACGATGAGAAATTCGCCCGCGTTTAAGACCACTACGCGATCGCGAAACTCGATCCGCATGGTCCCGCGCCAGACGAGGAAAAGCTCATCCTCCCGCTCGTGACTGTGCCATGGGAAAACGCCCTCGAACTTCACCACTTTCACTTCCTGGCGATTGAGCTCGCCGACGATTTTCGGGCGCCAATGCTCCGCAAACGCCGCAAACTTTTCGGAGAGATTTACCTTTTCCATCGCTGCGAAAGTAGCATGCATCGAGCTAGAGCGGTCGCTGTCGTCAGCGTCATCCCGAGCGAAGCCGAAGGCGCAGTCGAGGGATCCCGTGGAGCTGCGGTGAAGATCCGCCGCGATGTCCTTTTGCACGGCAATCTTCACGCAGACCCGCGGGATCCTTCGACTCCGCTACGCTCCGCTCGGGATGACAGCGTTTGATGGCGCATGCTTCCTCCCACGCCGCCGGCGGTTTGCAATCGTGCGGTCGTCTCCGATGATTCTCTCCCCATGGCGGAAATCCCGAAGGCGTATGAGCCACAGGCAGTGGAGGCGAAGTGGTATGCCCACTGGCTGGAGGCCGGTTTTTTTCAGGCCGATCCCGCCTCCGCGAAGCCGGCCTACTCCATCGTGATGCCGCCGCCGAACGTGACCGGCGTCCTCACCCTCGGCCACGTCCTCAACAACACCATCCAGGACATCCTCGCCCGCCGCGCGCGCATGACCGGCCACGAAGTTCTCTGGCTGCCCGGGCTCGATCATGCCGGCATCGCCACCCAGACCGTGGTCGAGCGAAAACTGCGCAAGGAAGAAGGCCAGACGCGGCACGATCTCGGTCGCGAGGAATTCGTTAGGCGAATCTGGGCTTGGAAGGAAAAACACGGCGGCATCATCATCGAACAACTGAAACGGCTCGGCTGCTCCTGCGATTGGTCGCGCGAACGCTTCACCATGGACGCCGATTACTCCCGCGCCGTGCAGCAGGTTTTCGTCGATCTTTACGCGAAGGGCTTCATCTATCGCGGCCTCCGGATGGTGAATTGGGACCCGGTCGCGCTCACGGCTTTGTCGGATGAAGAAGTGATCCCCACGCCGCAAAAGAGCGCGCTCTATTACGTGCGCTACGAGCTCGTCGATGAGCCGGGACGTTACCTCGAGGTTGCGACGACGCGGCCGGAAACAATCATGGCCGACGTTGCCCTGGCGGTGCAGCCTAACGACGAGCGTTACCGCGCGTTGTTAGGCAAGAAAGTCTGGCGCCCGCTTGATCGCGCGGAGCTGCCGATTGTCGGTGACGACGCGATCGATCCGGAGTTCGGCACCGGGGTTTTGAAAGTGACGCCGGCGCACGACAAGGTCGATTTCGAGATCGGACAGCGGCATCAACTGCCGGTCATCGACGTCCTCCATCCGAACGGGAAAATTAACAGCCCCAGCGTCCCGGAGCTCGACGGCCTCGACCGTTTCGTCGCGCGCAAAAAAGCCGCGGAAATGCTGAGCGACCTCGGCCTGCTCGCGAAAGAAGAGCCGCACGAAAGTACGGTTGGTTTCAGCGAGCGCGCCGGCGTGCCGATCGAGCCGCGACTGAGCGAACAATGGTTTCTCAAATATCCACAAGTCCCCGAAGCGCGCGCGGCCGTGGGTGAGAAAGGGGCGATTCGTTTCCGTCCCGAGCGCTGGGAGAACGTCTATCAGCACTGGCTCGAAAATATTCAGGATTGGTGCATCAGCCGGCAGCTTTGGTGGGGCCATCGCATCCCGGTTTGGTCTTGGGACGATCGTGACTGGATTGAAGCGACGACAAAAATTGTCGAGGGCAACCCCGACGATATAACCGGTCGAAACATCCGGGAGCTTCGCGCGGCCGCCTGGCAATACGCGCGGGAAAACGGCATCCTCGGTCAGACTTACCTCAATCTCCACACCGGCTTCAGCATCTTGGTCCAGAAGTCGAGTCTGCAACACGGCTTTTCGAATTTCGGGACGGCCAACGTAAGGTTAGTGGCCTCGATCCCTGCGTTGCTTCGGCACGCGATTCGGGTGTGCACCGTTCCGCATATTCCCTATTCGGTGGACATTCGTTACGTCCACCTTTTCTTCGCTGCTTTCCAATTTGGGCCGCGGCTTTATCGGGTGAAGCTCACGGTCAAAGAATTGCTCGACGGCACAAAACTCTACGATTCCCAGACCGTCCAGATAAAAAGCAACGAGCCCGACGGTAAAAAGTCTCCGGAGGCGCATCTCCCGGAGGAGACGTTGGCCTCGCGGCCTACATCGGGCTCGCGCGTCATCAGAATGGCTGACCTCTTGGAGGGTGTCAATCAGGACGAAATCCTCCGACTCGTGCAGGTCGACTCTCCCGGCGACGGCTGGACGCAGGATCCCGACGTGCTCGATACCTGGTTCTCGAGCTGGCTCTGGCCGTTTGAAACCATGGACGCGGAAACGCGCGCAAAGTTTTATCCGACCAGCGATCTCGTCACGGCACCCGACATCATTTTCTTTTGGGTCGCGCGCATGATCATGGCCGGCCTCGAGTGGACCGGCGAGGCGCCGTTCCGCGATATTTTTTTCACCGGCCTCATCCGCGACGCCTCCGGACGGAAGATGAGCAAGTCGTTAGGCAACTCGCCCGATCCGCTCGATCTAATCGGCAAATACGGCGCCGATGGCGTGCGCTTCGGCCTCATGCGGATCGCGCCGACCGGGCAGGATATTCGCTTCGACGAGAAGCAGGTCGAGGAAGGCCGCAACTTCGCGAACAAGCTCTACAACGCGACCCGGTTTCGCCAGCTGCACGGCGGCGAGACGGAAGGCGAGATCAATCCCGCGCTCCTCACGAGCGACGACAAATGGATTTTGCTTCGACTCGATCACGCGATCCGCGCGGTCACGGTCGCGCTCGAGGATTACAATTTTAGCGAAGCCGCGCAGGCGCTTTACCGCTTTTTCTGGAGCGAATATTGCGACTGGTATCTCGAGGCGAGTAAGGCTGCGCTCGGTTTCCCCGGCGAAGGCGAGATGACGCCGCGGAAGGTGAATACGCTCGCGGTGATCGATTTCATTCTCGGGCACACACTGCGTTTGTTTCATCCGTTCCTGCCTTTTCTCACCGAGGAGTTGTGGCACGGGCTCGGCTTCAACACCGATCTGCCGGACGATCAGGGTGGGCGCACGATCCAGTTCGCGCGCTGGCCGGATCCGCTCGACAACGACTTCAAGGCTCACTACCGCCTCACCGCCGAAGACGAAGCGCAGGCGAATGCGAAATACGAAACCGTGCTCGCGGGCCGCGGGCTGCGGCGCGATTTCAACATCGCCTCGAACAAGCGGGTCGCCTTTGTGCTCGTGCCCTCGGCGCCGTTGCCGGAGGAAGAAGCGGCCGTGCTGAAGATTCTGCTCAACGCGGAGCCGTTCGATTTGCCGGAGAGCTACGATGCCGTCAAAGGCACGCCGACCGCGCTCACGCCTCTCGGTGCGCTTTATTTGCCGCTCGAAGGTTTGGTCGACGTCGAAGCGGAGCGAGCGCGGCTCGGCAAGGAAATCGCGAAGATCGAAGCGGAGCTGGTGACCGTCGGGAAAAAACTCGCGATCGAAAACTTCGTCGCGAACGCGCCCGCCGCGGTCGTAGCCGAGCATCGCCAGCGCCAGGCGGATTTCAACGAGCGCCTCGCGCAGTTCCAGCAGATGCGCGACTCGTTAGGGTAAAGGCGAAGTCGTCATCCCGAGCGGAGCGCAGCGGAGTCGAGGGATCCCGCCGGGTATCTGGAACGCTCTGCGGCAAATCTTCACGGCAGTTCGACGGGATCCCTCGGCTGCGCTGCGCTTCGCTCGGGATGACACGGGTTTCGTTTCCTCAGCGGCCTTGGAGATTGCCGCTCACACGCCGCGCGCGGTATACTCGCCGACGCGCGATGAGACGGCTGCTCACACTTCTCTTCTGGTTCGCCATCGGTCTGCTCGGCGCTGGGGCAGTTGCCGTTCTCGCGTTTGCCCGTGGCGAGCCGGTGAACGCGCTTTGGATCGTGACCGCCGGGCTCTGCGCGACCGCGATCAGCTACCGCTTCTACAGTAAATGGCTCGCGGCCAAAGTCCTCGTGCTCGATGACTCCCGCGCCACGCCCGCGCTCGTGGTCAATGACGGAAAAGATTTCGTTCCCACGAATCGCTGGATGGTTTTCGGTCATCACTTCGCCGCGATCGCCGGGCCGGGGCCGCTCGTTGGGCCGGTGCTGGCGGCGCAGTTTGGTTATCTGCCGGGGACATTGTGGATCCTCATCGGAGCAACGTTAGGCGGCGGCGTGCACGACATGATTGTGCTCTTCGCTTCCGTCCGGCGGCGCGGGAAGACGCTCGGCCAGATGGTGAAAGAGGAAATCGGCAGCGCGGTCGGCGCGCTCGCGATGATTAGCGTCCTCGCGATCATGGTCATCCTGCTCGCCGTGCTCGCGCTCGTCGTGGTCCAGGCTCTCGCGAAAAGCCCGTGGGGCGTTTTCACCATGGCGACGACGATTCCCGTCGCGCTCATCATGGGGCTCGGGCTTCGCTCCGGCCGCGTCGGCGTTGGGGCGATGACCGTTTTCGGATTGATCGGCTTGCTCGGCGCGGTCTGGGGTGGGCAGTTTTTGCACAGCTATCCGGCGATCGAAAGCTGGTTTCAGCACGATCAAAAATGGCTCGCCTGGGCGGTCATGCTTTACGGGCTCGCGGCGTCCGCGCTGCCGGTCTGGCTGCTCCTGACGCCGCGCGATTACCTCAGCACCTTCCTCAAACTTGGCGCCGTCGCCGCGCTCGCGGTCGCGGTGCTCGTGATCCATCCAAGCCTGGAAATGCCCGCGCTCTCGCGCTTCATCGATGGCAGCGGCCTCGTCTTTGCGGGGCCGGTTTTCCCTTTCGTGTGCATCACGATCGCCTGCGGCGCGGTCTCTGGTTTTCACTCGCTCATCGCTTCCGGCACGACCCCGAAAATGCTCGAGCGCGAGTCGCGGATTCGCAGCATCGGCTACGGCGCGATGATCACCGAAATGATGGTTGCGCTGATGGCGCTGATCGCGGCTTGCGTGCTCCAGCCGGGGGAATATTTCGCGATCAACGCCAAGGGCACGCCGAGTGAAGTGGTCGCGAAAGTCTCCGCGGCCGGTTTCCCCGTGACCGAAGCGTCGATGCAAAAGCTCGCGAGCGACCTCGGCGAGACGACGATGTTTAACCGCGCCGGCGGCGCTCCGACCTTCGCGGTCGGGATGGCGCACATGTTTTCGCGCCTCACGACGAACCCGACCGCGCTCGCGCTTTGGTATCACTTTGCGATCATGTTTGAGGCGCTTTTCATCCTCACCACGATCGACGCTGGGACGCGCGTCGGGCGCTTTCTGCTCCAGGATTTCCTCGGCCAAATCTGGCGGCCGCTCGGCGACACGCGCTCGTTAGGCGCGAATCTTTTCGCGAGCGTTCTGCTCGTGAGCGCGTGGGGCTGGTTCCTTTATCAAGGGGTGCTCGATCCGTTAGGCGGGATTAACAGCCTCTGGCCGCTCTTTGGTTTGGCGAATCAACTCCTCTCGGTCATCGCGCTTTGTCTCGGCACGACGATCCTGATCAAGATGGGCAAAGCGCGCTATCTCTGGACGACGCTGGCGCCGCTCGTGTTCATGATCGGCGTGACCTTCTCGGCGGGTTACCTGAAGATTTTCTCGGTGGACCCGCGGATCGGATTTTTGAGCGGAGCGCGTGCGCTGGACGCAAAAGTCCTCGCGCAGGTCGCGAACACCGATTTCGCGCGGCAAGCGGGGATCTACCGGTTAAATGCGCTCGTCGCGGCGGCTTTTCTCGTGCTTGTGTTTTTGATTGTGACCGGCTGTGCGTGGGAATGGTGGAGGCTTCTGCGCGGGACGAAGCCGGTGCAGCTACACGAAAGCCCGTTCGTGCCGCTGGCGGAAGTCGGCGCGGCGATTCGTTAGGCGACGGCGCCGGCGGAATACGTCATCCCGAGCGGAATGGAGCGAAGCGCAATGGAGCCGAGGGATCCCGTGGAATTGCTGGGAAGCTTCCGCTCGAGATCTTCACGGCAGCCCAACGGGATCCCTCGACTGCGTCCCGCCTCCGCGGGGCTCCGCTCGGGATGACGGTGTTTTTCGACTGCTCCCTGGTTGGCTCGTGAGGCCGCCGCGCTAGCGGCGCCGCAGCGGCACCACGACCTGGCCGCCCGAGTAGGCGAGGATCACCTGGCCGTCCTCGATCGCCTGCACGGTCATCTGATAGCTTTGCGAGCCGATCGCGAGTGCAAATTGCCCGCCTTCCTGCACCACCTTGCCGTTCAGGATCGCGAAGCGTTCGGTGGCGCCGGTCGCGACCGAGGTGAGCGAGAACGCGGCCGGCGTGATCAACGGCGCCACTTCCGTCGCGTTCGGATTTGTCGGATTCGGTTTCGTCCAGCCGATGGGCCAGAAGGGATTGCGCGTGTTACTCGCGGTGAAAGAAGACATGTGGGCGAGTTTGATCGTCGCCGGCGCTGGATCGGCCGCGGGCGTGTTCTCGCTCGCACGCGCGGCGCTCACCAGCGCAGTCGTTAGGCAAAAGGCAAAGAGGAAGCGTTTCATTTGGCGTAAAAAGAGGTCTGGACGTTCAGGCTGGCCTGCTGGAATTGCGGGTCTTCCGGCACGGCGTGAATCGAAATTTTCTGCACTGCGAGGAGCGGCTCGCTGTTCTCGAGCTCGGCCAGGGCCTTGCCGAGGGCGTCGAAGCCGGCGCTGGGCAGATCGATCGCCCAGGTGTTCTTGATCCAATCGGAGAGCTGTGGCTCGGCGAAGCTGTTGCTGCTCTCGAGGCGCACGCCTGCTTTCTCGATGTCGTTATTCTCGAAGAAGTTGCGCATCTTCGGCGGGAACCACGCGATCGGCGCCCCTTGGCTGGTGGTGGCCTTGAGTGCCGTGTAGCGGCTCAGCGCTTCCGCCGCCTGGACCTCGAGGTTCGCGGTCTTTTTCACCTCAGTCTTGGAAGAGGCGGTCTTCGCCTGCGTCTCGACGATGGTCTGCGTCATCGACTCGCGACTTCTGTTCAGCGGCCCGAGGAAAAAAGTGAAGTAGCAATAGAGCAGCCCGATGAAGCCGAGCGAGCTGAGAATGATTTTCTGGATCTGATCCTTGTTCAGTTTTTTAGGCATTACTTGCTGGCCTCGGGGGTAGCGGCGGCCGGGGTGGCCGGCACGGGTGCGGTGGGATTGAAGGAAACGCTGACGACGAAACGGGCGGTGGCGGTCGGCGTTCCAACGAGGTTCACGACCGTATCGAGATCCTCGAGATTGCGGAATTCCACCTTCACCTCGCCGTATTTTTTCTCGAACTCCTCGGCGAGCAGCTGGCGGAATTCCTCCGCGGCGTGGCGCGGTTCCTGCGCGGCGCTGATGCCCTCGAGGGTGGCGGAAACGGAGCCGCCGTTGCCGTTAGTCGAGGCATCCAGGCCGAGTAGCTGAATATTCGGCGAAACACAGCCGGCGATTTTGGAAAGGAAGGGCGCCCAGTAGAAGCGGCTCTCGATCAGGCCGTCGAGCACGGTGGTGCTGTCGATGATCCGGTGCAGTTCCTCGGCGCGTTTTTGCGCAGCGGTGACTTTCGGTTCGACCTTGCCCCACTCGGCCTCGACCGCGTTGAGCTGGCTCTTGATCTGCATCGTTTGGTAGGCGTTCCAGCCGTAATAAAGGAAGAGGATCGCGGCGAAGAGGACGATCGCGTAGATGCCGAGCTTCAGTGGATCGCGCTGCCGCTCACGGTGTTGGGTGATTTCCTCGTGGAGAAGATTGAGTTGCAGGGCCATGGGAGTAGGTGGCTTTTCGTTAGGCTTTAGGCGGCGCGGAGGAAGGAGATGGCCGCACCGCAGGCGACGTTGAGTGAGACAAATTCGTTCGCGAGCGCCTGGCGCTTCGCGGGCGGGAGCGCGACCTCGCAGGTCTCGAGCGGGTCCCAGATTTCACAGGGCAAACCGAGCTCGTCGCTCAGGATTTGCAGCGTCATCTCGGTCTTGGCCATGCCGCCGGAGACGAAAATCCGGTGGATGCTTTCCTCGCTTTGTCCCTCGAAAAATCCGATCGAATTTCGCACTTCCATCGCGAGGCGGAGGAGAGAATTGCGGCAGGACTCGACCATGCCGGCGTCGCCTTCCTGGATCAGGACACGCGCGGCAGCGCTCTCGACCGCGCCGTCCGCAGTCACGTCTTCGCCAAATTGTTTGCCGCCGTAATCAATGCTGCGGACGAGGACGAGCTCGGACTGGTTGCCGATGAGCACGGTGCTCTGCTCGTGTCCCATATCGAGGAGGAGAAAGGCTTCGTTCGCGAAGACCTCAGGGTAGGCGAGTTCGAATGCGTTGAAGGAACAAACCGGCGCGAGCTGGAGGACGTTGATCTGGCGTTTCGTCTTCGCCATCGCCTCGGTAATTTGTTTCACCGCCGGGCGGAGCATGCCGCCGACGAGGTAACGCGTTTTTCCACTACGCACCGCCGCGCCTTCGACCGGCGCGCCGTCGGGCGTGACTGGAGCGAGGTTGACGGCGGACACCGGCGCGCAATCGAGGACAAAATCTTTCGTGTCCTGGTTGAGCACGGCGAGGCCGTTCAACTTCAGGGCGCTGCGGAGCAGCTCCACGGGCGTGGTCGGCTGCTCGATGATGCGCAGAAGCGCCCCGGGATCGGAGGCCGCGATCGCACAGCACTTGGCGCTGCCGCCCATCTCCTTGAGGAGCGCTTTGACCTCGTGAGCGAGGCTCTCGGCGGTGGCTGCGCCCTCGGGCACGACGCGCGAGGCGTAGTTGGTGAGGACGTAACGCTGGTCCCCTTTGCGTTGCAGCAGGACGCTCTTGAAGGAGTGTTTGCCGAGATCGATGCCGATAACGGAGTTTGCGGGCTTGGCCATGGTTGCGCTCTGCTAAAGCGAAAACCGTGCCGCGCTGCTTTTGGAAAATCCCTTGGAAGGCATGGAAGGGATCTGGGTTAACCGCAGAGAGCGCAGAGAGCGCAGAGAGCGCAGAGAGCGCAGAGAGCGCAGAGAGCGCAGAGAGCGCAGAGAGCGCAGAGAGCGCAGAGAGCGCAGAGAGCGCAGAGAGCGCAGAGGAAGAGAGGAAACCTAAGCTCCAGAAATTCTTTTCTTCCTCTGCGCTCTCTGCGACCTCTGCGGTTAACTTTCCGGCCCTAAGCCGCCGAGCGCCGATACCCGAAAAACTCTCGCTCCTTGATGATCCGCGCCACTTCCGGCGGCACCATTTTTTCCCAACCGGCGTCGCCCGACCGCATCTTCGCGAGCACGTCCGGCGGGTAAATCCGCAGGTATTCGCGGTGATATTCCGTGATCTCCTGGATGCAGCAGTTCTCGAGCAGGTACTGATAGAGATGGCGCAAATTCGGCGCGACTTCGAGCTGGGTTGCCGTGATCAGCTCGCCGGTCTTTTCGTCCTCCATCGGATAAACGAAGAGTTTTAGCCCGCTCTTAAACATCCGCCCGAGCGCCTCGAGGATGCCGCCTTCGAGATTGAGATAGTATTTCTCGTCGAAGATTTCGTGCAGGCTCGGCACGCCCATGACCAGCGCGATCATCTTATTCGTGTAACGCGAAAGATAAGCGGCCAGGCGGTAGTACTCGCCGAACTTCGAGACCAGCACGGTCCGGCCTAACGAACCGAGAATATCGACCCGCTCGAGGAAATCGGCGTGGTTAAGCTGCCCTTCGGAGAGCAGATTCTCCAGCGTCATCTCCATCACCACGACGAGCTCTTCCTCGGTCGCACCGGCTTGCCGGAGCACTTCGTCACGCGCGCCGTTGAGCATGTCGTTCGTCGCGAAAGTCACGGGGCGGAAATTCCCGCGCTCGACGATGATCGCTTTCTTATAGAAAATCTCGGCCGGCTGCACGGAGTCGCCTGCGGCGTTGAACATAACCGCATTCGTCAGTCCCTGGCTCACCAGTTGCAGACTCATGAGGCGGTTATCGACCTCCCCGTAGGCCGGCCCGGAGAATTTAATCATGTCCACCTGCATCCGCCCGGGCGCGAGATTTTCGTGGAGCGAGGCGATTAACTTCTCCGGCTCGTGATAATAAAACGCGCCGTAAATCAGGTTCACGCCAATGACGCCGAGCGCTTCCTGCTGATCGACATTCTCCTCATCGAGCATCCGCACGTGGATGATGATCTGGCTCGGTTCGCCGCGGTTCTCCGATTGAAAACGCACCCCGAGCCAGCCGTGCGACTCGTTATGCTCCTTGAAACTGCGCGCCGCGACCGTATCGGCGAAGACGAAGAAATTGCAGTTCCCGCCGATCTTCTGATCAAGCCGCTCGAGGAGCAGCGCATATTCGTGTTCGAGCATCGTCTGGAGCCGGGCCCGGCTGACGTAGCGATCGGCCGGCCCGTAGATCGCGTCGCTGAACTGCATGTCATAGGCGGACATCGTTTTCGCGATCGTGCCCGCGGCGCCGCCGACGTGGAAAAAGCGGCGCGCCACTTCCTGTCCCGCCCCGATCTCGGCGAAAGTGCCATACTTTTGTTTGTCGAGGTTGATCTGGAACGCCTTCTTGTTCGTTCCGATATCCATCTCCGCATTCATCGTTTCCAAGATGGGAAGCTTTCCGCGCGAGAGCAAACGTGCGCGCGACCGATCGAGCAACCAGGTCATCCCGAGCGCAGCGCAGCGCAGTCGAGGGATCCCGTGGAGCAGCCGTGAAGCCCGCCTTGCCAGAGCCCTGCAGACGGAGCTTCCCAGAAACCCCACGGGATCCTTCGACTGCTCCCGCTTTCGCGGGATCCGCTCAGGATGACAACTGCTTCACCAATCCAAACCGCGCCGCCACCTCGGGCGCATAACGAACCAAATCCTGCCGCAGCCGGAGGAGCGCCAGATCCTTCGCTTTCGCTTCCAACATCACGTCGAACTCCAAGCCCGCGAGCGCCCGCATCATCCCGCTGAATTCAAACGGCTGACAGAAATCGGCATGCCCCGTCCAAACCGGTGGCTGCAACACCGTCTCCCGCTTACCGGTCTTGCGATTCTTGATTTTCAATTCGCGCATCTCCGTGCGCGGCGACGAAAAGTGCAGCTTCGGCCGCACGCCCGCCGGCCACGTGCTCAGGAACTTTTCGACCGTTGGCCGCAGCTCCCAGCCTTCAGGTTTGAGGCAGTGAAAATGTTGATGATCGAACACCAGCGGCACACCAGTGGCACCGTGGATTTTCCAAACATTTGCCGCGCAGTAGCGCAGATCGTCATTCTCCAAAACCAGCCGGCGCCGAATTTCCGGCGAGAGCGTCTCGTAAGTCGCAATCCAATCCGCGCAGCCGCGCCCGACGTCGCCATAAGTCCCGCCGGCGTGCACGATCATCACCGCCTCAGGCCCGAGCTCCATCCGGTCGAGCATCTCCGCCTGCGCCACGAGATCGGCCACGCTTCGGCGGACCAATTCCGGGTCGGGACTATTCAGCACGATGAACTGCGAGGGATGAAACGAGAGCCGCAAATCAAGCTCGCGCGCCCGCCGGCCAAGCGCGCGCAACTCCGCGCGGCTTTCGCGAATCTGGCGATGGAATTGCGGCATCTCCGGATGCGTCACGTAGGGCGCGATGTCCGAGGAAATGCGATACATCCCGATCTGGTGCCGTGCGAGATGATCGAAAATGCGGTGCAGGTACTCGATCGAAACCCGGAGGTGCGGCGACTGTTGCCAGCGCCGGCTGTCGTTGCTTTTCAGGCCCTCGGCGCCGAGGACTTTGACGGCAAAACCGAGCCGGAGCGGCGGCTCGTTGGACGCCTTTTCGGTCCGCACGGCGGACTTATTTTTTCTTGAGCGCGGAGGGCTTGTGCGCGGCGCGCACGCCGGTCTTGGAGCTTTCGACAAGGTATTCGGGATTCTTTTTCGAGGCGGCAACGACGTGGGTTTTGATCTTCGTTTTGCTCGTCAGCTTCTTCTTCACCACGCCGGAAGTTTTTCCCTGCGACGTCTTCCAGGTGACCTTGTCGCCAGCTTTCAGTTTGGACACACAGAAGATTCGCCCTGAGCGGCAAACCGGATGCCTCGCCCTGCGTTCAATTGTCGGATGCCTCGCCGTGCGTCGCACTTGTCATCCCGAGCCGGCGGAGCGCGGCGAGGGACCTCCCAAGCGTCCTCTCCGTTCCGATCTTTTTCCGAGAACCGTCCGGCTGGGTTCCCCCCGCACGCGGCGGAAGCGTTCTCGAGCCGCGGAGAGGTCCCTCGCCGCGCTCTGCCGGCTCGGGATGACAACACGGCGAGCGGAGGCGGGCTCCTTGTTCGCGGATTCCTTGTTACAGCCGCACCCGCTCGGCGGCGTTCGCTGGGATCCAGCCGCGGAGATCGTTAGGCAACGCGGCGTAGCTCCATTGCCCGCGCGTGCTCAGGATTTTGATCTCGCTCCCGGGCGGCAGGACGAGGACGGTGCCGGCGTTCTCCGCCGTCGCGAGCCGGGCCTGGATTTTTGAGACAGTTATGATCGCGAGGTCGCTGCCATTTTTCCCGGTTTCGAAAGCGGCGATCGCAAAGACCGAGCCGCCGCCGATCGCGAGCAGGAGGATGAAACCGAAGACCCACACGACCGGGCGACTCCGCGAAAACATAATCGCCGCGAAGAGAAAGGCGGCGCCCCAGAGCGCCACCGCGGCAAGGATGGCGAACTGATTCCCGCTGAGAAAATCGAGATGCGTCTCCGGCCAGGTCGGCGCGAGCTCGAGCGCACGTGCCTGGTCGCGGACGAGGCGCAGATTCGCCTGCGCTTCCGGCTGCGCGGGGTTGAGCGCGAGCGCGCGCTCGTAGTTCAGGATCGCGCGTCCGGGATCGCCCGCGCGGAAATAGGCGTTCCCCAGATCGTAAAAAATGCTCGCGCTCCAATGGTGTCCCTCTACCAGCGTCTCGTAGCCCTTGATCGCTTCCGCGAAATTCCCCGCGGCATGGGCGGAATTAGCTGCTGCAAAAGTCGACGCGGCATCGGCGCGGGCGCGCGGCGCAGTCGTTAGGCAAAGAGCCGCGGCGAGAAGTAAAAGAAGCAGGCGCGCGCGCATCAGGAAAGCTGGTCGAGGAGAGCGAGGACTTCGCGGCGGGTTTGTTCGTTAACGGCGCCGTGGCCGTTCTGGCGGCCGCTGTAGCGCAGCTCGTCACCACGCCGGAAAAGTTCGCGCAGCCGCTCGCGCTTTTCGTCGTCGAGCGAAAAGGAGGCGACCGCGGTTTCGGCATCTACCGTGTTTGGATCGACCCGGCGGGCGAGCGCAGTCTTCAGCTGCACCACGCGCTGGGCTCCGGCGAAATATTCGTCCGGCGCTTCCTCGCCGCGCCGCAACTTTTTCTGCAGCTCCGCGCTTTCCTGTTCCCACGCGGTCCGGCGCAAGCCCTCGCGATTCGCGAGCCGGCGGCCCCGCGATTTCCAGCCCAAAAAACCAAGCAACGCGAGCAACGGTAGCGCCTGCGCCGCCCAGAAAGTCGGGCGCAAAAAGATCGGTGTGAAGCTTTGCACCCAGCGCGGCTGGTCGGTGAGCTGATAGAGAATATCGTCAGCTTGCGCGGAAGGCGTCGGCTTCGCGGACGGCGGCGGCGTCGCTGAGGTAGTTGCGAACGCCGCGCTCGGCGCCGGTGCCGCGCCGCCTTCGACGACGATCGGAATCGGATCGCTCGTCACTGTGACGTATTTTTCCTTCAGCGGATCGAAGTAGCTGAAGACGAGCGGCGGCACCGCCGTCTTGTTCTCGTTCGGCGTGAGCACGATCTCGAAGCTCTTCGTTCCGCTCAAGCCGACGTCGTCATCCGCCTTAAATTTCGCGCTCGGCGGATAGCTGTGCCAGCCGCGATCGTTCTCCAGCGTTGGCGCAGTCACGCGATCGAAATTTCCGCGGCCGGAAATCTCCGCAGTCACGGTGAGCGGATCGCCGACCTGCGCGGTCGTTGGTTTCACTTCGGTGGTGAGATTAAAAGTGCCAACGGCGCCGCCGAAGCTGGCCGGCGGATTCGGCGGGAGCGGCTTCACTTCGAGGGTGGCCGTCTGGCTTTTCATTTCGATCTGGCGCTGCTCGAGCACGCCGCCGAACGGGTCGTTGAAAAATGGATCGTTGAAGGGGTCGTCCATCCCGAAGATATCGAAGGGCGATCGGCCGCGTCCGCCGCCGCGCCGCGGCACCTGCACGAGGGCCTTCGCTTCCACCGGACCGATCTCGAATTTCCCGCTTTTCGCGGCGGCGATCGCGGTCTTGAAGGTGACGACGCTATAGTTGATGCCGTCGATCGTCGCGATGCTTTCCTGCGGCTCCGGCATACGCTGGGTGGTGAAGCCCTGACCGGTCAGGTTCGGGCCTTCCGCGAGGCGCGGGCGCACGCGGGTATTGAAGCCGAGCCGGATCACCACCGGGACGATCTCGCCGACATAGGCGGAGGTTTTCGGCACGATCAATTCCGCGAAGACGAGCTTCCGTTCGTCGATCGCACCGCCGCCACGGTTGCTGCTGCGGCCCCGGCGATTCGTGGTGCTGCTGCCATTGTTCGGCGCGACGTTCAGGGTCAGCTCCTCGGTTTTCAGGTCGATCCCTTTCGATTGCACGGTCTGCGCCGGGATCGTGTAGGTGCCGGCCTTGAGCGGGAGAATCGTGTAACTGAAAACGACGCTGTAGCTGAAATGGAAGTTGCGGGTCTCGATCAGTTGCGACTGGCCGGAATAACGGATGTCGAGGCCATCGACCGAGATCTCACTCGGCGGCGTCGCTTGCGGGTCGCTTGTCACCTTGATCTGCAACTGCACCGGCCGATCGACTTCGGTCTCGGAAGTGTTGAGCACAGCGGTCGCGGTCGGCGCCTCCGCCTGCGCGCGCGCCGCCGCGGCGAGGGCGAGCGCCACCACCAAAAATACACGTCGGAACATTGCCAATTTCATCAACCGTAAGCCGCCTGCCGTCTACCAGTCCTTATAGACACGACGCGTTGCCTTGTGTTCATCGAGCAGGACCTTCCGCTCTTCGTCCTTCATCGATTCGAGCAGGCGCGCGGCTTGTTTCGGGCTCATCTCGCCTTCCTTCTCCGGCTCGGCTTCGGCGACTTCGGCCGGGCTCGGGCTTTCCTTTGGTTGCTGATCGCCCGCGCCTTTGACGTCGCCGGTTAACGGCTTCGCCGGTGTTCCGCCGGGCGAGGGACCTGGCTGCTGACCATCGCCTTTGCCTTCGTCGCCCTGGCCCGGAGTGGGCGTGGGAGAACCTTCACTGCCCGGAGTGGGCGAGGGGCTTCCGCCTTCACCGGGTGAAGGGGAAGGCGAACTGCCGGCTTCGTCGCCGGGAGTCGGGGTAGGCGTGCTGCCCGGGCTCTCGCCCGGCGAAGGGCTCGGCGTCGGCGTCGGACTTGGAGAATTTTCCCCGGGCGAAGGGCTCGTCCCCGGCGTTGGACTTGGTGTGGGAGTAGCCGTCGGCGTTGGCGTCGCGCCGGGAGATTGATTCGGCTGCGGCTGACCTTGGCCGGAACCCTGGCCGTTTTGGCCCTGCTGTTCCTGGTCCTTGTTTTGTTGATCCTGCTTCTGCTGATCGTTCTTTTGCTGATCCTTGTTCTGTTCGTCCTTCTTCTTGTCGTCTTTTGGTGAAGGGCTCGGAGTGGGGGTCGGCGTCGGCGTTTGCTCCTGCTTCTTTTTCAGGTCTTCGATCTTCTTTTTGACGTAGTCGTAGTTCTCCTGCGCCTCTTTGTTTTTCGGCTCGGTCTTTAACGTCTCGGAGTAATGCTGGAGCGC
>JBBSUP010000068.1:0-20101 GCA_038234295.1 Chthoniobacterales bacterium | reverse complement strand
TCCGCCAGGGGCTGATATTGGGATAAGTGCGGTCGGCGTAGTGGCTCACCCATTTTTCCAAGAGATCGCTTTGGTCATAGTTTGGATAAGGCGGACGACCGATCCGGCGCAGAGTCGCGAGCGCTTTCTCGTTCTGATCCCGGCGCGCCCCGTCGAGCGCGAATTGATAACGCACCTGTTGCGATTCCGGAAAATCGGCCACCTGGCCAATGCTGACGTAAGCGCAGAAGAGTTGCGGATCGCGCGCCACCACGAGCGTTCCGAAAACCGTGCCCCAGGAGTGTGCGACGAGATAACATTTCGGCTGCTGAAATCGCTGCAAAAGCATCTGCACGAGGTCATGGGTATCGCTAACGAACTGTTCGACCCGCATCGAGTCATCCCGGATCGACCACGAGTAAGATTTCCCAGCGCCGCGCTGATCCCACTGCACGACGACAAAGTGTTTTTCCAACTCGGCGTTGAGATGAGCAAACGGCATCTGCGGAAAACCGGGCCCGCCATGCAGGAAGAGCAGAATCGGTCTGGTGCGGTCTTCGCCGCGCACTTGAATCCATTGCTCGACGCCACCTAGCTGGATTCGCTCGATCGCATGAATCCCGTTAGGTGAGGTGATCCTGATCCGAGCCTCCGTCTCCCGCCGCGCGTAGAATCTCACCGCAATCAGGAGGACACCGCTCAGAAGGACCAGCGCAGCTCCGGTGAGCGTCGAATATTTGAAAAGCTTCTTCAAGGAGTGCGCCCGGCTGACGCTCACGAGTCGGGCGGCCGGTTCATTTTTTCAGCAGCTTCACGATCACCACGATCAAGAGGACGACGATTAGAATCCCGATCGCTCCGCCCAGAATCATCATCCCGCCCATACCTTGCATCATTCCGTTGTTCATCAGTTCATTGCTCCATTTCTCGGTCGGTTGCTGCTTCTTTTCTGTGGTCGCGGAGGGGCGTTAACTCATTGCGCTACGCGCACGGTAAAGGTCTTCTGCGCCTCGCCTTTGGGGCCGGTATAACCAGCCTGACCTGTGTATTCACCCTGCATATCGATTTTCATCGTGCCTGAGTAGATTCCCGGTTTCGCTGTTTTCTCGAGGGGAGCGTTCGCACGCATTGGCATGCCGGGCATGTCCATCCGCAGTTCAAAGGAAACATTGCCCACGTCGATGGGAGCGCCATCACGTGTGACTTTTATTTCCACCGGATTTTGACCCACATGAAGTTCGGATTTCTTCCCCAAGATCTCGAACTGGTAATCTCCCACGGTCTCGGTCTGGATCGCCTCCGAGAGGTTGCCACCGCCAGTGCGCTGAACCGGCCACAACCACCAGGCACTCACTGCGAGAATTACCGCGACTGCGATTCCCACCCAGACGAGCTTCCGCCGCGGCGAAGGAGTGGCTGGGGCGCGCTCCACTTCACGGCTGCGCCACAAATAGTAGATCGCCGGAATGATCAGCAGGGTTAGGATCGTTGAGCTAAGCATCCCTCCCACCATCGGGGCCGCGATGCGCTTCATCGTGTCGGCCCCGGCGCCGTGGCCCCACATGATTGGCAACAACCCGGCGATGATTGCACTCACTGTCATCATCTTGGGCCGCACTCGTTGCACAGCGCCTTCCATGACCGCGTGGTAGAGATCGCTCGCCTTCGGAGCTGGATTAGTTTGCTTCAAATGTCGCCAGGCTTCGTCGAGGTAGACAATCATGACGACGCCAGTCTCCGCCGCAACTCCGGCCAGAGCGATAAATCCTACAGCGACAGCGACGCTATAGTTATACCCTAGCAAATAGAGAAGCCAGACACCGCCGACGAGTGCGAAGGGAATGCTCAGAATGACGATGAAGGTCTCGGCGACGTTGCCGAAATTCAGGTAGAGCAGAACGAAGATGAGGACGAGTGTGATCGGGACGATCAGCTTTAGTTTTTCCTTCGCTTTGAGGAGATATTGATACTGTCCGCCCCATTCGATGTAGTAACCGGGCGGCAGCTTGATATTTTCGGCGATCAGCTTCTTTGCATTCTCGACATAGCTCCCAAGATCGACGCCGTAAGTATCGACAAAGACAAACCCGGCGAGCGATCCGTTCTCATCGCGAATGCTGGGCGGGCCGGTGGTTTTGCTGATATCAGCAACCTGTTCGAGCGGAACTTGCGCGCCGGAGGGAGTGGCGACAAGGACGCGCTTCAGCGCAGGAAGATCGGTCCGGAAGTCTCGCGCATAGCGGACGTTGATCGGATAGCGTTCGCGGCCTTCCACCGTGGTCTCGATGTTCTTCCCCCCAATGGCTGATTCGATCACGTTCTCCACGTCGGCGACGGTCAAGCCATAACGCGCGATGGCGTCCCGGTTGACTTTGAAATCGACGTAGTAACCCCCGGTCACGCGCTCCGCGAAAGCGGAGGCGGTGTGCGGCGCCGTTTTGAGCAGGCGCTCGATTTGGACCCCTATCCTCTCGATCACCGCCAGGTCTTTTCCCAGCACCTTGATTCCGATCTGGCTGCGGATGCCGGTCGCCATCATCTCGATGCGCGTTTGGATGGGCATCCACCAGATCGCCGGCATGCCCGGAAATGGCAGCTCTTTTGTTAACTGCTCTTTTATTTTGTCGAAGGTCATACCGGCGCGCCATTCCTCCTCCGGCTTAAGCGTGATGATGGTCTCAACCATCGAGAGCGGAGCCGGATCGGTTGCGCTCCGGGAGCGGCCGACCTTGCCAAAGACGGTTTGCACCTCAGGAAATTTCGCGATGATCGCGTCCTGCCGTTGCAGGATGTCCTTCGCTTGACTGATCGCCACGCCGGGCGGCGCGGTCGGCATATACAGGAGCGAGCCTTCGTTCAAGGGCGGCATGAACTCGGAACCGATCTTCGAATACGGGATCCAGGTCAGCAGGAGAATGAGGCCGGCGATGAGAAGCGTCAGCTTTCGAAAGCGCAGAACGAATTCTACCAACGGTCGATAGGCCCAGATGAGGAATCGATTAATGGGGTTTTTCGATTCGGCCGGGATTTTTCCGCGAATGAACCAGGTCATGAGCAGCGGCACGAGGGTGATCGAGAGAAGCGCGGCGAAGAACATGGAAAAGGTCTTCGTGAAAGCGAGCGGCTTGAAGAGCCGGCCGGACTGCGCTGTCAGCGCAAAGACCGGCACGAACGAAACCGTGATGATGAGGAGGGAAAAGAAAAGCGGTCTCCCGACCTGCTGCGCGGCTTTGATCATGACCTCGAGACGCGACATACTTGCGGTCTCGCGTTCGGTACCGTCCAGCGCGGCTTCGCCCTCCTGCTCTCGCTTTTCGCGGGCATGATTCCAGCGTTCGAGCCACTTGTGTGCGTTCTCGATCATGACAATCGCGGCATCGACCATCGCGCCAATCGCGATGGCGATTCCGCCTAACGACATAATGTTGGAAGAGACGCCCAGCGCCGTCATCGGGATGAAGGCGAGCAGAATCGCGATCGGGAGGGTAATGATCGCGACGAGCGCGCTGCGAATGTGAAAGAGGAAGAGGATGCAGATGAGACTGACGACGATGGTTTCTTCGATCAGCTTGCTCCGCAGGGTGTCGACCGCACGAAGAATCAAATCGGAGCGATCGTAGCCGGTCACGATCTCAACCCCGGGCGGGAGCGATGGCTTGATATCCTGGAGTTTCTTCTTGACCGCGTCGATGGTCGTTAGGGCATTTTCGCCGTAACGCATGACCACGATCCCGCCGACGGTTTCGCCTTGCCCGTTCACATCGAGCGCCCCGCGCCGGATGTCGGGGCCGCGATGCACCTTGGCGACATCGTTGATCGTGATGGGCACGCCATCCTTGCCCATGCCGACGACAATCTTGCGAATGTCGTCGAGGTTCTTAATGTAACCCTGACCGCGCACCATGTATTCGTGCTCGCCGAACTCGATTACGCGCCCGCCCACATCGTTGTTCGAGTTGTGGATCGCGGAGATGACTTTGCTCAGCGGAATGTTGTAACCGAGGAGCTTGTTCGGATCGATCTCGACCTGGTACTGATTGACGTAGCCGCCGATGCTTGCAACCTCCGCGACGCCCGGCGTGTTTTGCAGGTAATAGCGGAGCGTCCAATCCTGGAACGAGCGCAGGTCGGCCAGACTGTTCTGCCCCGTCTTATCGACCAACGCATACTCATAGACCCAGCCAACCCCGGTAGCATCCGGTCCTAGCACGGGATTGACTCCATCCGGCAGTTGGTTGCGGACTTGGTTCATGTATTCCAGCACCCGCGACCGCGCCCAATACATGTCGGTGCCGTCCTCGAAAATCACGCTCACGAATGAAAGACCGAAGAAGGTCTGGCCCCGGGCGTATTTCACCTTCGGCGCGGCGGCGAGCGCACTCACGATCGGATACGTCACCTGATCTTCGACCAGCGTCGGCGCGCGTCCTGGCCACTCGGTAAAGACGACTACCTGGACATCGGAGAGATCAGGGATCGCGTCCAGCTTCACATTGCGTAGGGCAACGACGCCTCCCAGGATCAGGAAAAGGGTGGCGATGACGACGAGAAAAGCGTTGCGCGCACACCAGCTTATGAGGCGTTCGATCATGAGTGTTTTGCCTCACGCCACGGTCGCAAAGGAACGCCAAGGAATAAGAGAGGAAGTTTAAAGCTCAACCTCTTCCCCTCCTTCGCGACCTTGGCGACCTTCGCGTGAGGTCTCTTCTTCCTTAAGGCCATTCACAACGCGCTTGATTCCGTGACGTAGATGAACGGTGCCGAAGTTAATCAGAAAGCCGAGCTTTCTTTCGCTTAGCCGGAGTTGAGTTAGGAGCTGTTTTCCATGGACTGGGAGAAGCGCTTCACAGGACTTCGGTTCTACAATGACTTTATCGTCCACCAGTAGGTCGGCACGAAATCCTTCGAGAAAAACTTTGCCCCCGTAATGAATGGGAATCGGTTTTTGTCGCTCGACCGTTAGGCCGCAGACCCCGATCTCATGCGCGAGAACCACTTCGTAAACTGTCTCCAGCAATCCTGGGCCAAGCGAGGTATGCACCTTGTAAGCCGCATCAAGCACGCACTTCCCGATTTCGTTTTCGGTCATGATCACTGTCCTTTTCCCTTCGCGACCTCCGCGATCTCCGCGTGAGGCTCTCCACTGGCCGCCGCTTTGAGCTGACTCTCGCTGTCGAGCAGGAAGTTGCCATTGACCACGACCTTTTCTCCGGTTGCGAGTCCTTTTCGAACCACGAAGTCATCGCCAACCCTTGGACCGAGTTGGATTTCCTTCGGCACAAATAATCCTTCCTCCTGCTGGACGAAGACGTATTGGTGCTTGCCCGTATCGAAGAGCGCCGAAGCGGGAATGACCATCTCATGTCCGAGATCCGCCTTTAGCTCGACGTTGGCATACATATCCGGCTTGAGCACGCCGTCAGGGTTATCGAGCACGACCCGGATCTTCGCGGTGCGGGTCTGGCCTTGGAGATAGGGATAAATGAAATCGACCTTGCCCGTGAACGTCCGGTCGGGATAAGCCGTTAGAGTTACTTGAGCCTGCTGACCGACTTTCACCAGCGGCAGTTCGTATTCGTAAATCTCCGCCTCGACCCAGACGCGGGAGAGATCGGCAATCCGATAAAGCATCGCCGTGGGTTGAATCATCTTGCCCGCGACGACTTCTTTTTGCAGGACGGTGCCGGCGAAGGGCGCCACGATTTCCATGGTTGGCTTCGCCGTGCCGGAGGTTTGCAGAGCGTTGATTTGCTCGTCGGCAATCCCGAATAGCTCAAGACGTTTGCGCGCCGACTCGAGCACGGATTCGGCCCCGCTTGCCCGTGCTGCGCCGTATTCTCCGCGAGCGCCTTTGGCCTTGCGTGCGCTGCGCCAGGCGAGCAGATAATCCTGTTTCGCCGAGTAAAGATCGGGACTGTAAAGCTCCATCAACGGCTGACCGGCCTCGACGTGTGCGCCCGGGGTATCGACAAAAAGCTTTTCCACCCAGCCCATGACGCGGCTGTTCAGGTCTGCCACCTTGCTTTGGTCGTAGGTAACTACTCCGACCGCGCGAACGGAACGATCCACATCCTTTTCTTTCACCGCCACGGTGCGGATGTTAATGAGTTGCCGTTGTTGATCGGTGAGATCGACCGCACCGCGTCCTGGAATGCCAGCGGCATTGACTTTGCGGACCGGCTGCAGGTCCATTCCGCAGATAGGGCAGTTCCCCGGCTTATCCGAAATGATGTTCGGATGCATCGAGCATTGGTAAAGCTGTTTGCCAGCCGCTTCGGCGGCATGCGTGTGACCGCTTTGCGCCTCTTGTGCCATCGGTGCTTTTTCCTTTTTGCCGCAACCGGCAATGGCTACGGCGGTAAAAACGCAGAGGCCGGCGAGGAATAGCTGACGAGAAGATGAATTCATTTCGAGACCCTCTGTTCTTTCGTGACTTGAACTCGCTGCGCGGCGCGCAAATCGAGTCCGATGGCGCGCTCCAACATCGCCAGCGCTTTGGCGAAATCGGTTTCGCTCGTGATCAAGCCGAGACGGAAATTGAGGAGCGAACGCTCCGTATCGAGAAAGTCGATCAGGCTGGTCTTGGCCGATTCATAGCCAGCGCGCGAAGCGTCATAAGTCTGCTGCGCCTGGGGCAAAAGGTTCTGCCGGTAAAGCTCGATCTGATCGCGGGCGGTGGTAACCTGAAACCACGCGTCGCGCACATCGGCTTCCACATTGTTGGCCATGTTCTGCTGCGCCTCGCGGCTGGCGGCCAGGTTCTTGCGCGCTTCGCGCTCCTCAGCATTGAGCTTCCCAAACCAGATCGGCACGTTGACGCTGATCGATCCCAGAACCGCGTCATGGCCGTTGTCTGGCTGGTTCTGGAAGATATTTGGGTTAACCTGCGTGTAATCGACGCCCAGAGTGAAATCCGGCAGCCGATCTTTCCGCGCCAGCGCGAGCGAGGTCTCGTTACGCTCGATCGCGACATTCGCTTCCTGTAAATCCTGCCGGTACTGCACCGCAAGCGCGGTGGCGCGATCGAGAGTGAGCGGCCGAGCGACATCGAGATTCTGCGATGCCTCGATCGGCGTCACGGCCGGCACGCCGCGCAGTGCATTCAGCCGCGCCTGCGCCGTCTCGCGTAACTGCACCAATTCGAGCAGTCGCTTCTCGATCTCCGCGGAGGAAAGCTGCGCCTTGAGCACGTCCTGTTGTTGCACCGCGCCGGCTTCGTATTTGGAGCGCGCCGATTCGAAGGTCTGCTGATAAAGATCAATCTGCTCGCGCAAGATCCGGCGCGTCTCGTCCACCCGATACAGATCGTAGTAACCGATTTTCGCGCGCATGATCAGCTCGCGCGCCATGGTCTGATATTGCCAAAAGGATTGGAGCGCTTCCTGCCGCGAACGCTTCGCGGCTAGCGAGAGTTTCCCCGGAAAAGGAATTTTCTGCGAAAGCCCGACCTTCTGGTTTTGCGCGCCGACCCGCGTCTCGACGTTATCGAAGAAGTAGCCGTAGCTGAGCATCGGATCGGGCAAACTCCCCGCGATGCGAGGCCGTTCCTTCATCGCCTCCCATTTTAAACGGGCCGAATTGAGCGACGGGTTTTTATCCAAGACCTCGCGCACGAGCCGGTCGAGTGGCTCCGCGTGGACGGAGATGGAGAGTAAGAGACTAAAAAATAAGATGGTTCGTTTCATAAGATTCAAGGAATTCGTGCCGCTGACACGGACGAAAGGAGTGCCGTGAGAACGGCAGACTGCGCTGGCTAGCGCCCTTGAATCAGATGAGGAAGATGCCGGTCACCGCGAGGGGCGGTGGCGAATGGGCAACGAGAAACGGTCGCGACTGCAGCGCGACGGGAGGTGCCGTGGGGAAAACGATTGGACTAACGAACTGGCTGGGAGGAGGAATGGTGGCAGGCGCG
Source organism: Chthoniobacterales bacterium (assembly GCA_038234295.1). Classification (GTDB taxonomy): domain Bacteria; phylum Verrucomicrobiota; class Verrucomicrobiia; order Chthoniobacterales; family UBA10450; genus Palsa-1392. The sequence goes on along the minus strand of JBBSUP010000068.1, from coordinate 12,210 downwards.
CTCGCCACCGCCGTCGGGGTGGAAGAATGTTGGGCGGCGTTACCCGAAATGATGCAGCAGCCCATGGCGGCGCAGCAGCCGTCGATCAGGGAAGCTTGGTGCGCGGCCGGCTCGGCGCAGCAACGCAAGTTCGCGGCGTTCACCGGCGCCTGCACGAGGGCAAGGCCGATGGCGAGCGCGAGAAGGAGCTTACCGAACATGCCCCTTTAGTAGCACGAAACCGGCCGTAGTCGAGGCTCACCCCGCCTTCGCCGTGATTTGCGCCGTCTGTTGCCTCGCCCGTTCCACGCTCCGAGAACGCAACGAGCCGTGGACTCCCATGATCAAGGCGAGCGAGAAATAGATCGAGCCGGCCCAGCCTAACTGGGCCTCGGCTTCACGCTACTTCGCGGTCGAGAAGCCGTATTTCCGAAAGACCGCGAGCGCGGGCTCGCTTTCGAGATAGACGAGAAATTTCTTCGCCGCCGCCAAGTGATTCGAGCCGCCGAGGGCAGCTACCGAGTAACTGATCTTCGGGCCTTGGGCAGCGGGTATCTCGCAGGCGATTTTTACTTCCCGGGAAATAAGTGCATCAGTCTTATAGACCCACCCGACTTCGACATTCCCGCTCGCGACCGCGGCGAGCGCCGCGCGCACATTCTGGGTCGGCACCATCCTGGCAGAGAGCTGATCCCAAAGCCCGAGCTTGACGAGATACTCCTTTGCATAAATCCCGGCAGGTACACTGCTTGGCTGCGCGATCGCGATTTTCTTGATCGCACTTTCCTGGGCGAGGTCGCGCGCAGAAGTAAGCGCGAGTCTGCTGTCCGCCGGCACCACGATCGCGAGCGTGTTCCGCAAGAGCGACTGGCGCGTTCCCGCAGCGAGCAGGTTTTTTCGTTCGAGCTCATCCATCTTGGCCTCATCCGCGGAGAGGAAAATATCGGCGGGCGCCCCCTCCTCAATCTGCCGCGCGAGAATGCTGGAAGCGTCAAAGTTCAAGCGCACCTTCTCCGCGCTCTGCCGGTCGTAACTCGCCGCGATTTCCTTCATCGCATCGGTCAGGCTGGCGGCCGCATGCACCGTCAACTCCGCGCCCTGCACCCGGAGACCGAGCAGGAGGGTGAAGAGAAGCGCGAGTTTTCTCACGCGCAGAGGCTAGGTCACTTTCACGAAATTGCGCGCGCGTCTGGTGCGCCGCGGGAATTTCTGTTAGGTAGCGCTCCATGCCTGTCGTCGAGTTCCAGCACACCCTCGCCAAAGCCGCCACCATCAACGGCACTTCCCTGCACACCGGTGCGAAGGTCTCGCTGAAACTCCAGCCGGCCGCGCCGAACTCCGGGATCAAATTCAAGCGCGTCGACCTCCAGGACGAGCCGACGATTGATGCCCTCGTCGCGAATGTGAAAACGGTCGAGCGCGCGACCACGATCGGCGAAGGTTCCATGCGTGTGCACACCGTGGAGCACATCCTCTCTGCGCTCTCCGCTTTCGGGGTCGACAATGCGGTCATCGAGATGGACGCGAACGAGCCGCCAATCGGTGACGGCAGCGCGCTCGCCTATGTCGAGGCAATCAAGAAAGCCGGCGTGACGGCGCAGGAAGCGCCTCGCCAATTTCTCCACGTGCGCGAGCCGATGTCGGTCGAATCGAAAAACGGCTCGCTCCTCATCCTCCTGCCCGACGAAGAATTCCGCATCTCCTGCACCCAGGCCGGCCCGGAAGGGCGCTTCACCCAGTTCATGTCCACGGTGGTGACGCCGTCGCTTTACGAGAAGGAAATCGCGCCGGCGCGCACCTTTGTTTACTACGAGGACGTCCAGCAGTTGATGGAGAAAAATCTCATCAAAGGCGGCAGCCTCGAGAACGCCATCGTCGTGCGCGGCGACTCGGTTCTGAGCAAGGAACCGCTCCGTTTCCCCGACGAGTTCGTTAGGCACAAAATCCTCGACATCATCGGCGACCTCGCGCTCGTCGGTCGCCCGATTCGCGGGCACGTCGTCGCGGTTAAGCCGGGACACGGCATCAACACCGACCTCGCGCGCGCCCTCGCAAAATTGCGCGCGGCAGCCGACGCCGTCCTCCCGAAGCGCAACTTCCCGCCGGGCGAAGGTGGGCTCGATATCAACGCGGTCATGGACATCCTGCCGCATCGTTACCCCTTTCTCATGGTCGACCGCATCCTTTCGTTCGAGGGGGAGACGAAGTGCCTCGGGATCAAATCGGTCACGATCAACGAGCCGTTTTTCCAGGGACACTTCCCGGGGCACCCGGTGATGCCGGGCGTGCTTCAGGTCGAAGCGATGGCGCAGGTCGCGAGCGTGCTCATGATGCGGATCAGCAAGAGCGCGAGTCGCGTCGGCTATTTCATGAGTGCCGATGCCGTTAAATTCCGGAAGCCGGTTTTCCCGGGGGACACGCTTTACATTCACGCGGAGCTGACGAAGTCGCGCGGCAACCGCCTCGCGAAGGCGACCTGCAAGTGCGTCGTGAATGACGCGGTCGTCTCGGAAGGCGAACTCATGTTTACCTTCCTCGACAAGTGAGCCTCAAGATTCATCCAACTGCCATCGTCGATCCGGCGGCGCAGCTTGGCGCGGGGACGGAGGTCGGTCCCTACTGCGTGATCGGGCCGGCGGTGTCGTTAGGCGAAAATTGCACGCTGCAGAATCACGTCACGCTTGCGGGTCCGCTCACGGCCGGGAACGGGAACAAGTTTTACGCTTACTGCTCCATCGGCCAGCAAACGCAGGACCTGAAATATCGCGGCGAACCGACCTACCTCGAGATCGGCGACGACAACTGCTTCCGCGAATTTTGCACCGTGAATCGCAGCACCACCGGCGAGGGCAAAACGCGCGTTGGCAGCGGCGGAAACTTCCTCGCTTACTCGCACATCGGGCACGATTGCACGGTCGGTGATGCCGTTATTTTCTCGAACAACGGCACCCTCGCCGGGCATGTGCAGGTCGGCGATCACGTCGTCGTCGGCGGGCTCACGGCGGTGCACCAATTTTGCCGGATCGGCCGTTTCGCGATCACCGGCGGCTGCTCGAAAATCGTGCAGGACGTGCCGCCATTCATGATCGCCGACGGCAACCCGGCCGAGGTGCGCGGGATCAACCAGATCGGACTCGAGCGGGCGGGTATTGCGCCGGAAAAGATCAAAGCGATCAAGGAAGCGTTCCGGATCGTCTACCGGGGAAAAATGAACACGCGGCAGGCGGTGGAAACGATGCGGGAGAAGTTGGGCGAGAGCGACGAAGTGCAGGCGATCATCGCCTTCATCGAGGTGAGCGAACGCGGGATCATTCGGTAAGGCAAAACGGTCATCCCGAGCGCAGCGGAGGGAAGTCGAGGGATCCGCGGAGTTTGGGGAAGCGTGTGTTCGAAGGTTCACGGCAGCTCCACGGGATCCTTCGACTGCGCTGCGCTTCGCTCAGGATGACGAGCTACTGGCGCTGGCCCGACCACCGCGCCGGAGCGGTCGCCTAACGATCAAGCCGCGAGCATCGGCTTGTCGTCGGGAGCCGACGTGCCGTTGAACTTCGGGTAAAGAAATTTCGCGACCGGCGAATTGCGCTTGGCGCGCGCGCTCGCCCGCGCCAACCCGGCCTCGCGCAGGAGCCGAAGCGACTCGCCGAGGAGCGCGCCCCCGAGACCGCGGTTCCGATATTCCATGAGCACGCAGGGCCCGGGGGAGAAGTGATCTGCCACCGGCGAATCCGGCATCAGAATCGACGCCCCGATGATCCGCAACCCGTGGCGCAGCGTGACGCATTGTCCGCTCGGATTTTCCTCGCGAAAGACCCGCTCAAGCCAGCCATCAAGGAGTCCGTTCACCTCGTGGATCGCTTCGCCCCACGAGGAATCGTGCGCGAAGGATCGCGTGATAACCGTCCGCACTTCGTTCGCATCGTCCTCGCCCGCGGGGGCAAAATGATAATGTGCCGGCAGGGCGCTTCCGGGTGCCGGAAGCTTTTCCAAATCCCAATTGAAACGAACCCAGTGAACAAGCTTCATGAATGGCGGAGACGAAATTACCACGGAGATTCCAGCCGCCGCAACCGCGCTTTCGTAAATTCGCGCGGGCGCGCGAAAGATCGGCGAAAAACCTAGATCGCCTGCGCCTGCGTGATCGTCTCGAGGAAGGGCAGGTAAAGGTCGCGATGTTGCGTGATGCCACGGCGCAGGACCGGCTTGAAGTTGACGAGATCCTCGAAGTTGACGATCTGATCGACGCTCAAGACGAAGGCGCTGGTGGCGTCGTTCGTCGCGTGATGGCGGCTGAGCAGGACCACGAAATGCCCGCGCCGGGCGGCGCCGGAGCGCCGGGTCATCTCGCGCAGGATGGGGTTTTCGCTCGGTTGACTCCGGCCAAAACTCTCATCGATCACGACCACGTCGTAGCTGTAGGTGGCGAGCTTGAGGAGGATGTCTTCTTCAAAAAGCCCGAGGTGCACCTTGTAGTCGAGTTCGAGCAGTTGCGCCGAGACGGTGCGCTGGGCGGGCGACGAGCCGACGCAGACGAGCGCGGTGCGATCGCCGAGGTCGAAGACGATGTGATCGGAATCGAGATTCATTTTTTACCTAACGAGAAGCGTGATCGAGCCGCAGGCCGGCGACCTCGCTGTGATCGATCCCCTGGAGTTTGTGAAACAGTTCGATCCCGCGCTGGACCCGGCCGGACTTCGCGGAATACTGCCGCGCCGTGTCTTCGCTGATCGCGCCGGCCTCGTAGGCTTTCAGGATCGACTGATCGAAAGTGGTCCAGCCGAGGTGCGCGCTGGCCTCGATGATTTCGTAGAAGCTCCGATGGTCGCCCTCGCCGAGTGCGATCGTCTCCGCGGTCCGGAGGTTGTGGCCCATGATTTCGTTGATGAGCTGGCGGCCGCCGCCGATTTTAGGCACGAGCCGCTGGCTCACGATGTATCGCAGCACATCCATGAGCCGGAGCCGGAGCTGCGTTTCTTCGCCTAACGAAAAGAGGCCGAGGATGCGGTGGATCGCCTGCCCGGCATCGACCGTGTGCAGGGTGCTCAGGACGAGATGGCCGGTTTCCGCGGCCATGAGCGCGACTTCCGCGGTTGCGCGATCGCGCATTTCGCCGACGAAAATCACTTTTGGCGCCTGGCGCAGGGCCGCGCGGAGACCGTTCGGGTAGTTGTCGAAATCATGCCCGAGCTCGCGCTGGTTAAAGGTGGCGAGCCGGGCGTGGTGCACGAACTCGATCGGATCCTCGAGCGTCACCACATGCACGGCCTGGGTCTGGTTAATTTCGTGCAGGAGCGCGGCCATCGTCGTCGTCTTGCCGCTGCCGGTCGAGCCGGTGATGAGCACCAGCCCGGTTTTCTCGCGCGCGATCTCGCGGAAGACGCCGGATAACTCGAGCGATTCGAGCGACGGGATGACGGCCTGAAGTTTCCGCATCACGACCGAAAAGTGCCCCTGTTGCCGGAAAATATTCACGCGGAAGCGCGCCTCGTCGGAGAGCGCGTAGCTGCAATCGCAGGAACCCGCGAGCAGGTATTCGCGCATCAGCCGGCGATTTCCCTGCATGATCGCGAGCGCGATCTGCTCGGTCTGGAACGGCGTGAGACACTCCATCGGCGGATGGATATGGACGGTCTTGAGCTCGCCGAAATCTTCCACCTGCAAAGGGCGCCCGACGGTAAAATTCAGATCCGAGATACCGTCATACGTGTTCAGCATCGCAGACAGGATGCGATCCAGGTCGGGTCCTCTCATGAATCAGGCGATGGTCAGATGGCTTCTTCGATTTCGTCCGCGGGCGGCGACTTCAGGAAGGGCCGGAATTTCTTTTTGTCGATGCACTTGTCGTAAGCTTCCTCGGGCGAGATGCGCACGTTCCGCAGGTGATCCATGATCGCGTCGTCGAGCGGCTGGTTGCCCTTCTTCTTGCCGACCTGGATCATGCCCGGGATCTGGTGCGTCTTCGCCTCGCGCACAAGATTCGCGATCGCGGTGTCGACGACGAGGATCTCGAGTGCGGCGACGCGGCCGGGTTTGTCGATCCGCTTGAAAAGGTTCTGCGCCACGACGCCTTTGAGCGACTCGGATAGGGTCGCGCGGATCTGGTTTTGCTGATCGGTCGGGAAGACGTCGATCACGCGATCGACCGCCTTCGAGGCGCTCGAAGTATGAAGCGTGCCGAAGACGAGGTGACCGGTCGCCGCGGCGGTGAGCGCGAGTTCGATCGTCTCCAGATCGCGCATTTCACCGACGAGCAGAATGTCCGGATCTTCCCGGAGGGCGCCGCGCAGAGCCGAGCCGAAAGAGCGCGTGTGCACGCCGACCTCACGATGGTGCACGAGGCAGTTCTGGCTGCGATGCACAAATTCGATCGGATCCTCCACCGTGATGATGTGGTCGTGCCGATGCAGGTTCGCGAAATCCATCATCGCGGCGAGCGTGGTCGACTTGCCGGAACCGGTCGGGCCGGTCACGAGGACGAGGCCTTTTTTTAGCAACGGGAACTTCTTCAAAACCGACGGCAGGCCGAGCTCTTCGACCGTGAGGATCTTCGAAGGGATCAAACGGAACACGGCGGAAATGCCGGCTTTTTGCTGGAAGAAATTTGCGCGGTAACGCGCGATGCCGGGCACTTCGTAACCGAAGTCGACATCGGAAGTTTCCTCGAAGACTTTAATTTTTCCTTCTGGCGCGATTTCGTAAACCATCGCTTTGAGCTCGTCGCAAACGAGCGGCGGATAATCGACCCGCACGAGTTCGCCGTTGATGCGCAACATCGGGGGGTTGCCGGTGGAGAGGTGAAGGTCCGAGGCTTTTTCCTCGGACATTAATTTAAAGAAAGCGTCGATCCGAGCCATGAGAGATAACTCTTGGAGTAGCTATTCTGGTGCCACCGCGCGGCGAATTTGTTCGTGCGTCGCGGCAGCAGCTGTAGACGTCTCCCTCTGGGAAACGCGGGATCGGCGTCGGCTGCATCTGAGCCGCCCTGCGAGCGGCGCCACCCTCGCGCTTCGCAGAGCGAAGCGTCTACAGGGCGCAGCGCGTCGTTAGGCCGCGATCATCGACCGGACCTGGTCGAGCAGCTTCTGCCCCGTGTACGGTTTCGGGATGAAACCGCAGAGGCCGCGCGCGAGCATGCCGCCGAGTTTCGTCTGTTCGCGGAAGCCGCTGCTGAGCACAACCTGCACGCGCGGGCGGATCGCTTGCAATTCATCGAAGATCGCTTCGCCATCCATCACCGGCAGGAAAAAATCGAGAATCACCAGCGAGATTTTGTCCGCCATCGAGCGATAAATCTCCAGCGCTTCGAAGCCATCCTGGGCGACGAGCACCCGATAATCTTCCTGCACCAGCGTACTGCCCGCGAATTCGAGGACTCCGGGTTCGTCATCGACCACGAGGATGAGTTGCCGCTTGCCGTCGGGGTTGCGCACCGTGGCGCTACCCTCGGCTTTCGGCACGAGCGCGAGTTCGCCCACGGGATGCTGTCTCTTTGACCGGGCCGGCGCCTTCGCCACCTCGCGGGTGGGCGGCAGAACGGTGAAGTTCCGCTCCTCATCTGGCGGGCACGAACCGTTCCCGAGTACCCGCGCCGTGACGTGATCGAAAAGTGCCTGCGAACTCTTCGCGGCCAGCTCGCTCTCGACGCCGAGGCGCTGCAGCGTCGCGCTTTCTTCCTGCTCCTCTTGCGCCTGCTCGGAGAGTCGCGTGATCTGTTGCAACCGCCGATTCAGATCGGTCACGGTCGCAGTGATCCACTTCAAATCGTCGTGATCGAGCATTTCCACGAATCAGGTTTCGTTGCCGTCTTCGAGACAGGCCCACCAAATACAACCGGCCAGACCGCACGAAAGTAAAAGAAAAGAGCTGATGGTGAGCATAGGTATTTGACGATTCGGAAAGTGCGCACGTTTCATGCCTAAGATGGCGCTCATCGTCAAATGATTTGTCTCCCTCGGGCGGGAGGGTGGAAAGTGCGCCGTGCGCTCGACTTTTCGGAACGGTTTTTGGGCGGGTCTGCTCGTCGCCTTCGTCATCGGCATCTGGCTCGTGCAACTCTGGGGCGCGGAAAACCAGGTGCGGCTGCACAGCGAACATCTCGTGCATCAGGTGGAGCGGCGGAACTGGAGCGCGGTGGGGAATTTCATCGCGGCCGACTATCACGATGACTGGGGCGACGATCGCGCGCGGTTGTTGACGCGGCTGCGGTTGGTCGGGCGGTTTTTCTTCGACCTCACGATCACCATCTCGGAAGCGCGGGCGCAGGTGAACGTGCCTAACGGAATCTGGAAAGCGCGCATCCAGATGGCAGGCCGCGGGGAAGCAGCCGCGGAGGTCACTTCGCGGGTGAACAGCCTAACGACGCCGTTTGTGTTGAGCTGGCGGCGAGAAAGCTGGAAGCCATGGGATTGGAAATTAGTGCGGATGGCGAACGAGTCGCTGGAGATTCCGGGCGGAGAGTTCTGAGCGGCCCTTCGTTGTGTCATCCCGAGCGGAGCCCCCGCGCCCGCGGGGCGAAGTCGAGGGATCCCGTGGAGTTTCTGGGCCGAGACGTGCGCTGGCGGCCTTGTGGAAGAGAGTGCGCGGCGGCGCTTTCCAGAAACCCGGCGGGATCCCTCGACTTCGCTGCGCTGCGCTCGGGATGACCGAGGTGTCGCTGGAGATCGGCGCGGTTGCTGTGGACGCCGCCCCTCGTTAGGCGGCTACTTCCCGAGCGCCTGCCGCAGCTCGGTCTTGGCCGCTTCGACATCGCCCGGACTGTGATGGCAAAGCACAATCCCACGCAGCTTTTCACCCTGGAAATAACGGGCCACGAACCGCGACTTCGCGTAGCTGCCGCTCAGCTGCACCCGCGTCGGCGCGACATTGAAATCGCCCACGAAGTCCAAGCGCAGGTCGAACATCTCCGTCCAAAAATACGGAATCTGCTCGTAACGCTGCCGCTTCTTCCCGGTGATGTTGGCGCCCGCGATCAAACCCTGTTCGCGCGCATTTTCCCAATGCGTCTGCCGCCGCATCCCGCCCATCAGGCGATCGGGATAAAACGCGAGATCGCCCACCGCGTAGATCCCCTTCTCTTCCGTCTCGAGATAATCGGTCACCGGTGAACCGAGCGGGCTGGAAAGCGGCGTGTTGCGCACGATATCGAGATTCGGTTCCGAGCCGCAGGCCACGACCGCCACCCCAGCCTGCACGCGTTCGCCGCTCTTCGTCTGGATATTGCGCAGGACGGTTTTGCCTTCGAAGCCATTCAAGCTCGAGCCGAGCAGAAGGGTCACGCCATGTTTCGAAAATTGCTCCGTTACCCAGGCCGCGGTCTCCGGGTCGAGATAACGGTTCAGAAGCGACTGGTGCCGGTGCATGAGCGCGACCTTGAGCTTGCTCTGGCGCAGGCTCGCCGCCGTCTCGCAGGCGAGCAGACCGCCGCCGACCACGACGATCCCTTTCTCCGACTGCGACATCTCGCGGAGCGCGAGCGCGTCGCGGATCGTGCGCAGATAAATCACATTTCCGAGCCCGATGCCCGCGACCTGTGGCCGAAACGGCCGGCTGCCCATCGCGAGGCAGGCTTTCTTAAACTCGATCGTCTCGCCATTCCCGAGCACGGCGAGGCGGCGATCGATATTGAACTGCGTCACGACCGTCCCGAGGCGCGTCTCGATCTTGTTCGCCGCGTACCATTTCTCGTCCATCACCGGGAGCTTCTTCATCGCGGGCGTTTTATCCCGGAGGAAGTGCTTCGAAAGCATCCAGCGTTTGTAGGGATGGAAAGTCTCGCCCCCGACGAGCGTGACCGAGCCTTTCTTGTCGTATTGCCGAATGCCTTCGCAGACGCTGCCGCCGCCGACGCCGCTGCCAATGATGAGATAGTCGCGTTGAATCATGAAACGAAAACGGGACGATAGAGGCTGTGACAACCAGATGGCGAGGGAAATCTTCGCCGGAGCGTCTCTTATCTCCGTCAACGCCAACCAAATCCTCCCTTTTCCAAGGCCTGATTGAGATTTGCCAAGAACGACGCCAATCTCTAATTAGCAGAGGAATGCCCGCCAAACCCTCCACCCTCCTCGACACCCGCGTTATCTACTGCGGCGATAATCTGGAGCAGTTGCAAAAGCTGCCGGCGGAATGCGTCGATCTGGTTTACATCGACCCGCCCTTCAGCTCGAACCGCAACTATGAAGTCTTTTGGGGCGAGACGAAAGAGAAGCGCAGCTTCGAAGACTGCCACGAATCGACCAAGTCTTCCTCGCCGGCTCGAAGTCTGCGAATATCAGTTAGGACCAATTAAGAATTATGGCACAGGACTATCCGGAAGCAGCCGACCCACAACCATTTCGCGTCCAAAACACGCGGGAACCTTCATTCGTCACCCGCCTGTTCCGAACACCGCAGCCAAATGAAGCGGCAGCTGCTGTAGAAAACATGCTGGCTGCCAAAGGATTGGCGGCTGTGAGCACCGCTGATGTGCATGAGTGCCTCCAGCGTTATGGGGTTAAAGGTGATGCCGCGAAATCACTTGTGCTGCGTATTTGGCAACGTGCTGCGCAAAGTTTTGTAGCCACAGATGCAACGCTTGATGGAGCCGAAGCGTCGTACCTCCAACATCTTGGAAACATCTTAGGTGTTCCGGAGGCAACCGCGACCACCGAGTTGAACGGAATCCTCAGTGAGACTTTCACTGATCGAGCGCGTCCGCTAATGAGCCGGGCGGATGTGACAAGCGAGGAGACCAAAGCGGAGATAAGTCGGCTTGCACGGCAACTGCGGATAACACCCGACGCGCAAAAATCGCTTTTGAAGAAGCTCGCGCAAGGCGCGCTCAACTCGATCGTACAGTACTGGATTGACGAGCGACGTGTCGAAGCGGAGGTCGTGAACGCAATCATTGCTTTCAAGGACGAATACGACCTCGTCTTCGAACCTGGTCACGCCAACGCTTTGGTGCGCTGCTGGCATCTCAAACTCCTCGACAAAGGGACCCTACCAATGCAAGAAGTCGAAGTATTGCTTGCAGAGGGGGAAGTTTGTAATTTTGGTGCATTCTCGATCCTGCAAGAGCAGAGGAAGAGGCGGTTTCGTGGTGTGAGTTACGACGAGCTTCAGGATATCGATCGTGGTCCACTGTATATAACTGACCGGCGTGTCCTATTCGCCGGAGCGTCAGCCACGAAAACGACGCGATATTCCAATTTGGCGCGCACTTCGAGTGACGGGAGAGCCCTTGTTATTCAGCGAGCTACAGGAAAAAACCAATATTTTGTCTTTGAGAGTGACCTTGATCTCGAGGCGGCAAGTCGAATCCTTGACGACCACGCGGGTGCAAAGAAGTTAAAGTCTGCAAGCAGTGACGACCGTTCGAAAGCGAAGGACGACGAAAAAGAGACCCGCGTCGCACCGACTGCACGTTGGGCGCCGCCGACGAGCAGTAGTGGTCCTGCTACCGAAAGTCTCCAGTCGTCGCTAAGCGAGCTTGAAGCACTCACGGGATTGGCAGCGGTGAAGGCAGAGGTGCGCAGCCTAATCAACTACTTGCGAGTGCAGAGTTTGCGTCTCGAACGAGGTCTTCCCACCGGACAAGTTACGACTCACCTTGTATTCACAGGTAATCCCGGAACCGGTAAGACAACTGTTGCGCGGCTGCTTTCGAAAATGTATCAAGCCACCGGGTTTCTTCAAGACGGGCAGCTAGTCGAAGCCGAGCGGAGTAGCCTCGTTGCTGGATACCTTGGCCAGACTGCCATCAAGACATCAGAGATGGTGAAGAAAGCGCTTGGTGGCGTCTTGTTCATTGATGAAGCATACACACTGACGCGAAGCGAACAGGGCAGTGCCAGCGGAGACGCGTACGGGCAAGAGGCAATCGATACTCTGCTTAAAGCGATGGAGGACAACCGCGATCAGCTCGTCGTCATTGCCGCTGGTTACACCGCCCCGATGCAACAATTTCTTGCCGCGAACCCCGGCCTACAGTCGAGATTTACACGGTTCATTCACTTCCCAGACTATCTGCCTTCCGAGTTAGCGGACATTTTCAACCACCTTTGCGAAAGAGCGGGTTATACGCTTGCTGAAGATGCCCGGCAGTACCTAGAGGCTGTCCGAAAAGTCTTTTCTGTAACTATAAAGATGCTTATCGTTAGGCATGTTTATATCTGATGAGCAGTGGAAACTCTTCGGCCCCAGCTTGGAGGTAGAAAAGCGCAGTTCGTTCGGTCGGCCGCGGGCGGATAGCCG
>JBBSUP010000067.1:0-20248 GCA_038234295.1 Chthoniobacterales bacterium | reverse complement strand
TGGCGGAGCCGGCCGGCGTCCCCGCGCAAAAGGGTGGGCACATCCGGCTCGATGGACGCGCGCAGTTCGAGGCCTTTTGCTTTGGCCTGAGTTTGCAGCAGCGAAATAGTGCCTCGAAGGACATGCGCCACGTCGATGTCCACCGCTTCCAGCTCCAATTTGCCTGCTTCAATTTTCGAGAAATCGAGAATGTCGTTGATGATCGAGAGCAGCGCTTCGCCGCTGGTTTGGATCGTCTCCGCAAACTCGCGCTGCTCCTCGTTCAAGGGAGTGTCCATTAACAAACCGGTCATACCGATCACGCCATTCATCGGCGTCCGAATTTCGTGACTCATGTTCGCCAGGAACTCCGATTTCATTCGCGCCGACGTGAGCGCCTCGTCACGAGCGACGGCCAGTTCCGCTTCCAGGGTCTTGTTCTCGGTGATATCCGTATTCGTGCCGAACCAGCGCAGCACATTCCCCTCCGCATCACGAATGGGAAAGGCGCGCGCGAGAAACCAGCGATAGGTGCCATCCCGGCCGCGCAGAGGAAACGTTTGGTCCCAGGCCTCGCCGCTCTCGAAACAGCGGGTGATCTTATCGATCACCAACTGCAGATGGTCCGGATGGTGAATCTTTTGCCAACCCCAGCCGGCCATCTCTTCGAGCGTGGTCCCGGAGTAATCGAACCAGCGTTGGTTGTACCAGAAAATGTAGCCTTTCGCATCGGCCATCCACGCGAGTTGTGAAATATTATTCGCCATGGCGCGGAAGTCCTCTTCGCTCTGTTTGAGTTCTTCCTGAGCCCTCTTGCGCTCGATGGCCAGAGCGATCTGATCTCCCACGGTGGAGAGGAACTCCAGGTCGCGCTGACTGTAAGCGTCTTTCTCGTGATAATGCTGCACCGCCAGGACGCCGATGGTACGCGTAGGAGTCCGCAGGGGCACGCCCAGCCACGAAGGGGAATCTGATCCACTCTTGGTGAACTTGCCTTGCTCGTACATTCGCGCCTTTAGCTCTTGGGTTAGCAGAAGGGGTTGGCCCGTGCGCAGCACATAACTGCTGAAGCCTTCGCCGATGGGAAGCGGTGGTGGGATTGGATCAAGCTTATCGACCCAAAACTCGAAGTGCAGCAGGTCGGTTGTCGGGTCGTGGAGAGCGACGAAGCAGTTCTTCGCGTAAAGGAATTTGCCAATGGAACGGTGTGCGAGGTCGAGAAACTCATCGAGGTTGCTCGTCGTGAGCACGCCTTGGACTATTTCAGAGATGACCTGGCGTTCCGCGTCCGCCCGCTGGCGCTGCGTGACGTCAAGAGCTAAGACAAGCTTCGCCCGTCGCCCCCTGTGATCGAGGGCGTGAGACGTAATCTCCACATCGATCATTGAACTGTCCTTCTTCTGGTGCCGCCACACCCCCGCATGGTTTACCGCGTGGTCGGCGACATGAGCTACATTCGCCAGCAATGCATCCTTGTCCGCTTGTGGGCGGATATCGGCGATCGTCATCAAGAGGAATTCTTCGCGCTTGTAGCCGTAGTGCGATATGGCCGCGTCATTGATCTCAAGAAACGCGAGGGTTTCGAGATCATAAATCCACATAGGCAGCGGATTCGCTTCAAAGAGGCTCCGATAGCGCTTCTCACTTTCCTGGAGCGATCCATTCGCCTTCTCTTCGGCCACGCGCAGGCTTTGGCTCGCGGCTTTCTCCGCGGCCTCGCGCTCCATTTGCGCCGTCCGCTTATCTGCCTCCGTTCGCGCCACCTTGGAAACCGTCCATCGAATCAGCAGGCTAAGGATGACCGCGTTTGTGATGGCCACAAGTGCGCTCCCGAATCGACCGTCATACCATTCAAGCCTTTCTCCCCGGAGGCAGAACCACTCCACCAGGATACTGAGAACGATGGCCGACGGAAGTAATCTGCGCACCATAATTCCTCGGGAATCCGCGGACGCCAGGATCTCACCCAAAGGCGTCCTCAAGCGCAAGCAGAGCACCCCCACAATCAGCACAAGAAAAGTCGCGGCCGTATGAACAGCCATGGGGACGAACGACGCCAAGCCATAGAAATGTCGAACGCCGTAAAGGTAGCCAGTCAAAGCGAGTAAGGCCAACAGCCCAGCCAGCACCGCGAAAGAGTGACTGAGGGAGAAGCGCCTTGCCGGCACTTCGGTCAAAAGCAACGACAAGCCGATGAGGACAAAGCTAAGCGCCGTATTCGGCGCCATTGCATTACCCACCACCTGGGTCGGGAAGAGCAGCAGATCGACATTGGTGGGCCAGTGCGCTCCCGCCGCCAGGAGCTTCAGACTCCCGATCAGGACAACCAACGACGCCAGAGCTCGAGCGCCTCGCAAGCATGCGGGGGAACGAACCGGCTCCCGCAGCAACATGAGCGCCGCCGCGGTCACGATAAAGCTGACGGCCGTCACCGGATTCATCGCGATCAATCCGGGGAAAACACGCTTCAGCACCTCCGTCGCGGTGAGCCAGCCAATCAGAGCAAGAACGCTGACCGCGGTCGCGAAAGCCGCAGCGACCCCAGGCATCACCCTGAGCGCAGCAGGAAACGGTTCCAAGGCCGCGTCCGAATCGAAACTCTTGTTCATGTAGATAATTTCTCGCGTTCGAGGTTGCGAGCCCGGTTCAAACGCGGTGGCAACCCGCCTTCCGAATCTTCGGTGTGTCTATAATAAGCCGCGCCTATGCCAAGCCGGGCACGGGAACTACGTAGCACCGCGAGGGGCGCGCCGGTTTTGTTGCGCCGCTGTCGACGCTTCGCTCTGCGAAGCGCGAGGGTGCGGCTCGGCGCCGGGAGGAGCGATCGAGTCGATACCCGCGCCTCCCCAGAGGGAGGCGTCTACAGTGAAAGCTCCGGCGCTTTCAGAGCTGGAAAACCGCAGCTACGTCGTCAGGTCGCGCCGCTCCGCCGGGAAAGATAACTGGTTAGCGGCCAGACCAGGAGCACTGCCACACCCCAGGCCACGACCCATCGATTCAGCCAGCGCTCGAGGGTGTGCGAGTCAGCTCCGCCGTCGCGCATCAGAATGACAAGGGCAGTGGCGGCGAAACCCGTCGCGCTGAGCAGCATCCCGCAGAGGTTGGGCGAAGCGAAGCTTGCCGAGAGACGCTTCGTTTTCCCCCAACCGCGCAGGAAGCACCCGGCGGCGGCGAGCAGTAAAACGCTTCCCAGCCCGGCCGCGACGAGAAAGGTCAGCAGGCCGTCGCACCGGATATCGATATCACTCATGACTCAGAAGCATGTGCGCCAGACTCTTAAGCGGCCCGCCTCGCCCGGTCGAGCGGCGACTCGGGGATCGAGCGATCCCTATTCGTCGGCGGCGGTAGAGTCGAGATTGTAGATCTCCACCAGGGCGACGCCGGAAGTGTTGTTCTTACCTCGCACGACCGCCGTGTAGGCGGCAGGCGGCAAGGTCGCGACGATGGCCGATTCCCGATCGTCCGTAGGCGGGATGGTGGTGGCGAGAATGTCAGCCTTTTGCGTCGTCCGCCAGTCGTCGTTGGACGCGATGAGATCGCCGTTGGCGCTGTGTAACTCCAGCGTCGGGTTTTGCAACGCGCCCGTGACGCCGGCGTCGGCGAGCGAAGGACCGATCGCGCGGATGAGGACTTTGGTCGGTTCGTCTTCACTCACAATGAACCCGCCAACCATTACGTTGTCGCCGGTTCCTACTTCGCCGCGGGTAGAGATGTTGGCGATCTTCGAGTCCGCGTCACCACTAAGGTCATAAACCTCGACGAGACCGACCCCGGAAATTTCTCCGATGTCGGTTAATTTTACGGTGTAGCTTCCTGGGAACAGGGTAACATAGAGGGCTGTTTCGTTATCCTCGGCAGGGGCTAAGCCAGTGAGAAGAATCGGCGTTTTATTCGAGTTCCCCCAGTACAAGCAACTGGCGATCAGCTTGCCCCCCGCATCGTAGAGAAAGAGCTCCGGGTCGTACAAGGCACCCTCAACCGGAAGCGACGGTCCGAGCCCGCGCACAAGGACGTTCTTCGGCGCGTCGCCCGTGATGATAAATCCCGCAATCAGAGCCTGCACACCCGGCTGGGTGTTCAAGCGCGTGGAGACATTCAACAGACTCTTCGCCAAAGGCTGGTGGCCAGAGAGCCCTTTCGAGCCCAACGCATAGACGCGTAACTCAGCCATCTCCGGTGAGCCGACAAAGACGTATTGCCCGAGGGTGTCGATCGCCATCGAGCGCGGGGTGAAGTAGTCGGTCAGGATCGTGCGCTGGTAAGTCTGCGTCGCGACGTCAAAAAGATCGATCCCTTGCGCCACATCACTTTGATTGGTCACCAACATCGTCTGATCATCATTCGAAAAGGCAATCGCCCCTCTGGTTAATCCCGCGTGCGGGAGAAGGTATCCGCCGTCGGTGGTGCTCAGGTTAGCGGCGGGAATTCGCAGGAGCGTGAAGGCCCCGCCATCCGCGGCACAAAGGATCGAGGCATCATGACTTAGCTTAAAGTCTTCCAGCAAGCCTGAGATTCTATCGCGAGGGGTCTCGCCGGTCTTGACCGGAGTCTCAGAGCTTACATCGAACTTATACAAGGTCGACGGAGTCACATCGGATGCAGCGAGATAGAGGGTCTTGCGATCCGGGCTGACCTGGAGCAAGCCATTCGGCAATGCGGATGGGAAGGCTGCGAGCAGTTTGCCGGTGGAGCTATCGATCTGTTCGATGTTGGTGAGCCGGCGGTTCCAGGCCGTCACAAAAAGCCGGTTTTCCAGACCGGTCGCGACGTCCGCGGTCGCAAATGGTGCAGGTAAACTCGGCAGCGCGGCCAGCGTTTGTAGATCGATCACCCCGATGACGGGATTATCGGTTCCCTTCTCCGCGACAAAGATCGTATTCCCGTCGAGCGAGATGGCCATCCCATCCGGCTCACTGGCAACCGGGATAGCCTTGAGCAGAGTAAGTGTAGCGGCATCGATCACCGCCACAGACTTAGCCTCGGACAACGAAGCGTAGACCCGATTCCGGAGCGGGTCGGTGATGAGGCGGTTGACCTTTAATCCCCAGAGCTGCCTCAAGTCGCCCACTGCGGTCGCGGAGGTCACATAGATGAAAAGCGGCGCGGCAACGTCTTTCTTGCCATGCGCCGTGACTTGCGCCGTAAAACCACCGGTGACATTTACCTTTCCTGAGATAACTCCGGTCGCGGAGTTGATCGTGAGGCCAGCCGGCAAGCCGGTCGCGGAGAAGGAGGATACTTCCGCGTTCGTGGTGACTTTGAAGGTCGAGGTCTTTCCGACCTGCGCATCAAATTCACCGGGACTGGTGATGCGGAGGCCGTAGAGATCAATCGCACCGTCGATGTCATCGGTCGCGAGCGTGGCCAGGTTGCCGATCACCGAGTTCATGATCGCGACGACATTTCGGCCGGCCGTATCGGGATGAGCCAAACCAAGGACGTGCCCGAATTCATGCAGCAGGATCCGATGGATATCGTAGACGCGGCTGTCGGGAGCTCCCGCCTTCAGCGGTCCGCGGTAGGAGTTATAGTTATAGGATTGGTTGACGACGACGTCGGCTTCCCGGCTGACGAAGAACCCATTGACGTCGTAGAGCAAAATGGTGACCGCGAGCACGCCGTCGCCGAAGCTCTCACCGAAGACCGAGCTGGAAAAGAAGACCGAGTTGTAACCGTCATCGGAAGCTTTGGAGGTGGCGGCCTCAGGGAGGCTCGCGAATTGAAACGCATCCATCGGCACGTTCCAGAGCGCGAGCGCATCCGCGGCGGTCGCATCCCAGGTGGCGAAACCGTCTTCCAGGACGGCGTTGGTGGCTCCGAGCTGCAGTTGCATCGTGGCCGTAGACTTATTCGGCCAAACCGGCCCCTCGGTCACGAAACCGGACGCCAATCGGAGCGACGCGGCAGACCAGAGAACAAGAAGAAGGAAGCTATTCCGGGAGGGTAAGGGCGGGTGCATCAGAGATCGGGCGCGCCGACAGGCAATTAGAGCAGAGGTCAGCAACGGCGTCGACTTCAAAACGCGACGCGGCGCGCCGAAGACTTGATGGACCGCGATCCTCGGTGATCGCGGGTTCTTTCCCGCAAAACAGACAAGACAGAGCGTCGCGCTCTGACGCTACTTCTTGTCGCCGGCAGGCCGCGGCAGGACCCGGATGATCGCCATCATCCCGGCGTCCTCGTGGTCGAGGATGTGGCAGTGATAAACGAAATCCCCGATGTCCGGCCCGCGGAAATCCATCCGCACTTTCACACTCGGATAAAGGACCCGTCCCCGACCAATAGGGCACGTCGACCGTGTCGAGAATCTCCTGGTCTTCGGCCGCGAGCGTTTTGCCGTTCCGCGCGAGCAGCTTGAAATGGATCTGGTGGATGTGGAACTCGTGGTTCTCTTCCGTGCGGTTCTCGACCTTCCAATCTTCCGTCGAGCCCTGCGTGGTGACGATCGCCGGCGGATCGTCCGTGGAATAGGGCTTCGTCGTTTGCCCGGCGACGGTGATGTAGAAAAAGGTGTCGTCCTCGGAGAAGAAGAGGTTGCGGCTTTTCGCCGGCTTGGCCGCGCCGAGACCGGCGAAGCGCGGAGCCGGCGGCAGGCCCGAGACGGCCGGGAGACGGCGCGCGACCGCGGAGTTGTCTCCGGCAGGTGGCGGCTTGATCACGAGCAGCGGGCGCAACGGATCGGGGTCGCCGGCCGGGCCGGTATCGACCGCGCGCGTGACCAGCCGAGCCACGGCCACGCCGCGCGCGGGCCCGGTGACGATAAATTCCGCGCGCCCCGCGGTCGGCACGAGGAGATGAGAAAAGACGCGGCTAGTCCCCCGCCCCGCGCCATCCTGCGAGCCGAGCGCGACGCCGTCGAGCGCGACGACTTCGAGCGGTTGCGGGACGCTGTCGAACTGCAGCTCGAGGTCGAGAATGGTGACCGCGGACGAGTTCAAGACGCGCCAGAATTGCTTCTCGCCCGGCTTCATCCCGAACTTTGCCGGGATAAAGGCGGGGCCGCCGACCGGGATGTAATTGACGGAGAGATCAGCGGAGGGATCGCTGTCGAGCGGGCGCGGCGGCGGGTTCGTGGGCGGGTTATCCCGCACGACGATCACGCGCTGCGGCAAGCCGGCGACGACGGGATTTACGTTCTCGATCCCCTCGACGATGATCGCGCCCGTAGCGCCGCCTGCACCGCGGCGGTGGAAAGCCCGTGGATGTGCGGGTGATACCAATAGAGGCCGGACGGTTCGTTCTTTGGGAAATGGACTTCGTAGCGGAACTGCTCACCGGTGTTGATGATGGTGCGGATGACTTCGTCCTGATGGCAGATCGGCGGGACGTTGGCGCCGTGGTAATGCAGGTTCACCGAGGCATCGGTCATGTTCAGCGCGCCGCAGCCGCCCTCACCGGCGCGCGACATATCCATGCCCGGCATCGCTGGCATCTGGGCAGTGCCTTCAGGGACGAGATTGGTTAAGTTGAGGACCAGGGTATCGCCCGGCCGCGCGTGGAGCGTGGGCGATTGCGCGCCGTCGGAGTTAATGAAGCAGTAGCGCGGCCGGCCATCGTCGCCGAGCGAGGTCTGGTAAGTGAGATCGACGGCGAGGAGGCCGTTCTGCGAATAGAGGTCCTCCGGCTGCTACACGAAACTGCCCTGCGGAAAACGCGCGCACGCGTCCTCGGCCTGGGCGGAGCCGGGGCAGGCTGCCAGAGTTAGACTTAGGATCGCCGCGAAGAGCTTTAGTGTTTTCATAGTGAGGCGAGTGTGCAGTTAGGAGTTATTTGAGGATCGTTTCATCTGTCATCCCGAGCGAAGCCGAAGGCGGAGTCGAGGGATCCCGCGGGTTTTCCCGGAAGCTCCGGCAGCCGGGCTTCTACGAAACTCCACGGGATCCTTTGACTTCGCTGCGCTTCGCTCAGGATGACTCCGGCGCGGGTGATAAATGCGTAGGTAGGTCATCCTAAGTGTCATGAACGATCTCTGAGTTCCTCCCACGGCAGCAGCACGGCCGCCGCCCGCGGCGGCCGTGGCTGGAAGCAGCGGGGACGAGTCTTACCGGCTCGCTCAGTCTGGCTATTGAATGGTGACCGCTTTCGGCGCGGAGGCGATGCCGTTGGCGATCACGACGAGAGAGCTGGAGCCGGTCTCCATATTTGACGGCACGTCGAAACCGGCGCGGCGCCGGTCGCGATCGCCATCGTGCTGTGGTCGTGAGCGCGCCTCCACGCGATCAACCCGCTCGAAATTCCGTTTCTGAAAACCTCTACGGCCGGCGGAAGACTCCGCCGGTCGACGGATCGCGCACGAGCGCGCCGCGCGGCACTCCGCGGACGTCGATCACCGAGTGATTTCCGTAAGGGCTATAGACGTAGCCGGGAGTCCCGGTCCGCTGCGCCAGCCGATAGCCCCCGGGAGGCGCATGGTAGTTGCGTTCCTGGTCCGACTCAATCGCTGCGCCGACCAGCGCGCCCGCGAGCAAACCCGCGCCGGCACCGATGGCCGCGCCCCGCCCCCCGGCTGCGCCCGCGCCAATCAAAGCGCCGCTGGCCGCACCGATGCCGGCGCCCTGGCCGACTGGCGTTTCGCAGGAGCTCAGAGCCAATGAGGTGAGAACGGCAGCCGAGACCACCGGTAATAAATATTTCTTCATGTTGTTTTTAGATTCGAACTACGGGGATGAGACGGATGCTCCCGCGGCCTATTCAACCACGCCGCAAAAATTGCCGGGCGACAAAATATAACTTCGCCAGCTTACCGAGGCCATAGCTGCGCGTGAAGACGTGAAAGCCGTCGCGCACGATCTGGCGCAGGAGCGCGTGGTAGACCGAAGCCATGATCTCCGCGCCGATCATCGCCCGCCGGTCCCCGCGCGGGAGCAGCGCCGCCGCACGCGTGAAGTAACTCTCCGCCCGCCCGGCCTCGAACTGCATTAGCCTAACGAATCGATCGTCGTAAGTGCGTGCGCGAAGGTCCAGCTCGGAATAGCCGAAACGGGCGAGATCTTCCTGCGGAAGATAAACGCGATCGGTCGCCAGATCCTTTCCGACGTCCCGGATAATATTGGTGAGTTGGAGCGCAAACCCGAGCTCGATCGCATAGCCGCGACAAGCGGGGTTTTGGTAACCAAAAATCTCGATGCTGATGAGCCCCACTGCGCTCGCCACGCGGTAGCAATAGGTGCGCAGCTCCGCAAAGGTTTCGTAGCGGGAGATAGTCAGGTCCATCTCCACGCCGTCGATGATCTCGTCGAACATCGCGGGCGTGAGCGGGTATTTTGCGATCAGCGCGCGCACCGGCGAAGCGATCGGCGACTCGTTAGGCGCGGGCGCGCGCAAGGCGGTGCGCCAGGTCGCGAGCTGTTGGGCGCGCTCGGCCGCGGCCAGGCCGGGATCGTCCGCGATGTCGTCGATCAACCGGCAGAAAGCGTAGAAGACGGTGATATCGCGACGGCGTTCTTTGCCTAACGAGACAAAGGCCAGCGCCAGGTTGGATTTGCTCGCGCGCGTGATCTCGTGCGCGGTCGGTGAGGAAGTAGATAGAGACACAGCAGCTTATGTTGTCATCTGAGCCGGCGGAGCGCGGCGAGGGATCTCCCAAGCGTCCCCGAGAGTTCTACGCCAGTTGCGATGTCGAACCGAGAAACGCTTGTGAGATCCCTCGCTCCGCTCGGGATGACAGCTGTTATAGGCATGAAAGTCCGGAGTGAAAACACCGCGCTAATAGCGAATCCACGTCTCTCGATTGACCCGCCCAATTTCACACTGGCGATAAAGACAAACCCACGTCGCAAGTAACCAACCGGTGACGAACGCCCGCGCGAGGACGTAGCAGAGCTTCCACAAAATCAGCGCGAGCGGCCGCTCCGTCGCCGCGGCGTGGATCGTCGCGTCAGCCAGCGCGAGGAACCAGTAGTGCACGCCCGCGAGGAGGAGAAACCACCCGAAGCGCATCCCATGTTTGCGCAGAAATTGCCCATGCGCGCGGAAAGCTTCGCGCAGGCTTTCGTTGTGCAGGGTGAGCGAGATTTGCATCGTGCCGAAAGAAAGGATGAGCGCGGCCATGAGGCAACGCCCGAGCGGCAGATAATCGAGCACGCCGGGGACGTTGCGGAAGTAAGCGACGAGCAGCGGCAAGCGCAGGAGCAAGGTGCCCGCGAGCAGCACGAGCCCGATCCATTTCAGGACAAAACTAAACCGCCGCATCGCGAAGCGGAGGAGCGCTTCCTCGCCGAAGTGGAGGCCTTTGATCCAGGCGAGGCTCAGCGTGATGAGATAGACCTGCAAATAAACCGCGCAGAGATACTCGAAAACGAACGCAACCGTGTCGACCAGCGCGGAGGTCTGCAGGGTCCGCGCCGGCGCGAGGAAGTGGAGCCATTCCGGGATACGCCAGTAAATCAGCGGCTTCACCAGCGACGCGAGCGCGCCAAGCAACACCCCGGCGTAGATGAGCCAGCCGGCCCAGCCGAATTGCTTCCGCAACGCGCGCACCAGACTGCTGTGCAACCCGCGCCAGTTTGCGATCAGCAGAACCGCCGCGCAGACCGAAAGCGGATAAGTGGTCGCCGCGGCATCAAAAATCCCGGCGACGGCTTCCGCGGTGTGGAGAAGGCTTTCCCGCCAGACCTCCGCGAAACCCGGCCAGTGCCAGGAATTCCAAAACGCGAACTGCTCGAGCCGCCAATCGGAAGTGACGCCGACCGGCGTGAAGACGACGAATTGAAAAGTGGAATACGCGAGCGCGCAGAGCGCAAAAACCAGCCAGAGCCGCGGGTAACGCAGCACGCAACGAAAGCCGTCGCGGAAGGCGAACCGCACCGGCGAAGTGAACACGACCAGAAGATAACCCGCGAGCATCCCGAGCAGCGGATAGACGCGCGGGAGGGCGGCGAGCATGACAAAATGCCGGCGCGCGCCTAACGAATGATTCCCCAATGCCGGCTGAACGGCCAGTAAACGAAAACGCCGCGCCCGACCACGTTCTCCTCCGGCACCGGCCCCCAATAGCGGCTGTCGTAGCTGTTGTAGCTGTTGTCGCCCATCGCGAAGTAGCCGTGCGCCGGAATGACAAAAGCCTGGTCGGGTTTCCCCAGCATCGCCTGGCCCTGGCTGTAGCCGCGATAAGGCGGTTGCGCCGACGCTACCCGGCGAATGCCGTAGCTCTCCGCGAGCGCGCCGTTCACGTAGAGATTCGGCGAGTCGATCCGGAGCTCGTCGCCGGGCGTGCCGGTGAGGCGCTTGATGAAATACGGCGCGCCCGCTTCCGGATCCTCGCGGATCCCGAGGATGTGATTCGTCCGGAAAACAAAGACGTCGCCGCGCGGCGGATGGATGAAGTTGTAGGAAAACTTATCGACGAAAACCTGGTCGCCCGTGTCGACCGCCCCGCGCGCGATCGCTTCCCCGGGATGGTAAACGTTCCCAGGGTAAACCTTGAAGTCCTGCTGCAAAATCTCCGGCGGCGCGTAAACGGTGAAGGACTGCCGGAGACATTGAATCTGCGAGAGGGTGAAGAAGAAGAGGAACTTCCGCGAGGTGACCGCCTGGACCGTATCTTCCTCGCGGGAGACGACGTCGATGTAGTTACGGCCAAGCGCGACGAACTCGAAGGCGCGCTGGAAAATGTTCGGCAGCGGCGTGGTCATCGGGTGACCGATGATGCCGTTGAGCGTCGGTTGCATCGAGCCGGTCGGAATCTTAAACGGCTGCAAAAAATAAGAGCGCACTCCGACCGCAACCACGAGCGCGACGAGGATGACTTCGACATTCTCGCGCCAGACGCCGTTACGCTGCGGCGGGAGATGTTCCGTGAGCAGGCCGTCGAGTTTTTCCGATTCCGCGACCGTGGCGTCGCGGTCGCGCGCTTTCATTGCCGCGCGCACCTTCTCGATCTGGAGACGCATCTCCCCGAGCGTGTTCGCGGGCAGGACATCGCTCCGGTAGCGCACCAACTTCTCCGCGTGGCTAACGAGAAGCTGACTATGCTTGATATAACGCGGCTCGAACATGAAGCCGAGACGCTAGCTGAGGAATCGGTTTTGCAAAACTGTTGTTACCTTATCTCGCCATTCCGGCCGCAGCCTTGTCGCACCGTTCGAGCAACTGGGGTGCCTCCATTCGCTCCGCCCAGCCCGCGAAGGCCGGCGTCGGACCACGCCAGCGGAGCGTTGCGACATTCTTGAAGAGCGGCGCATCGGTGCGCAGGGTCGCGAGTTTTTTGAAGAGCAACGCGAGCTCGCGCTGTGCGCCGAGAACGTTTGGCGGGAAGCTTTCGATCGTGCCGTAGCGGTTCAAATGCTGGGCGGCGGTCTTGGGGCCGATCCCGGGGATACCGGGGTAGCCGTCGGCCGCATCGCCCACGAGGGCGAGCAGGTCCGGAATGAGCGGCGGATCGACGCCAAACTTCTCACGTATCCCCGCCGCATCGCGAATGATCTTGCGCCGGCCGTCGATCTGCACCACGCGGGCATCGCGCACGCACTGCGCCAGGTCTTTGTCCGGCGTCCAGATGGCGACTTTCTCGACCTTCTTGTCCTTCGAGGCGAGATGCGCGGCCGACGCGAGCGCATCATCGGCTTCGAGCTCGATCATCGGCCAGACGACCACGCCCATCGCCACGAGCGCCTCCTCGAGCGGATGGAATTGCGCGAGCAGCGCTGGTTCGATGCCAGCGCCAGTCTTGTAGTCCGCCCAAAGCCGATTGCGAAACGACTCGATCACATGGTCGGTGGCGACGCCGAGATGCGTGTCGCTCCGACCACGTGAGGCCGAGCCATCTACGTGGTCGCCGCTCTCCAGCATCTGGAGCACGGTCTGCAGCACACCAACGACCGCGCCGTAGGGGCGGTCTTTGCCTTTGGTAAACCGGCGCAAGCCGTAGAAGTGACGGAAGAGTTCGTAGGTACCGTCGATCAGGTGGATGATCACAACCCCTCAGGATATAACAAGGAGACCGCGTAAGGCGAAGCCTTTTACGCGGTTGAACCGGCGCAGGCCGTGGAGGTAACGGAAAAGGTTGTAGGTGCCGTCGATTAGGTGAACAACCCTTTCGGTCGATGTTAGATCTCGCGGCGGCGCCCCAAAGGCCGTCGACAGGGTCACAGTCAAATCCAGAGACACTACCCCAGCGCGAATGTTGGTGTTTAATCGGGTTTCGTGTCCTGTCGCCCTTCACCGACAGTTTTTGACCTACGAGGTGACTTAGTTGCACCTTGACTCGTTTCTTTGCGGGGCGGGTTCAGTGCGAGGATCGGCTCGTTTGCTCTATTGAGTGCACGCATAGCCATTCCTGCTTTCTGGATTCGAGCGACCATCTTGCGAGTCTCGGCCAACGCGCGCTGAGTTTTTGGACTCTTAACCGTTTCGCCTTCGCTTTCGCTACATCCCGGGCCTTCGGAGGCTCTGACCGAACCTCGATGTCGACTCCAGCGTCAATTTGCGAGGCGAAAAAGCGAAGTGCGCTACGCACGCCATTGCGAAGCTCATTTAGCCGGTTGGAGTCTTTCGTTCTTGCGAATTCTCGAAGAAGGTCGTCAGCGATTTTGTCTATGGCGTTGCCCGCAATTTCGCGTTCGTGCGCTTCAAGCGAAGCGGTGACCGAAGTTGGCGCAGATTTGTCCCGTAGCTATTTCCGCAGGGACTTAATCTCGAATATTTGCTTGTATAAAGCGCAGAGCCGCTCGGGAGCAGTCGCCACACAAAGCGCGATTGCCGGCGTTGATTCAAGGAACACTTGCAGCACGCTAGAGCTAACTAGTCCGCACTCCGGGACTTTCCGGCTTCTCTCCGGCAAGCTCTCCAAAAATCCTAGGAGCTTTGTCAAACTGGTGTAATTGCTTTTGTGTCGCAGCCCGGCCGATCATTTGTCGGAGAAGACTTCCTCGATTGGGAGTTTGAAGAGCCGGGCGATCTTGAACGCCAGCGGTAAGCTGGGATCGTATTTCCCGGTCTCGAGCGCATTGATGGTCTGACGAGAGACGCGGACTTTATCGGCGAGATCGTTTTGCGACCATTCCCGCGTGGCGCGAAGTTCGCGTAGCTGATTTCTCACCGGTAGCGAAAAGTCGAGATGGAAACGCCGATGCTCCAGAGGATAAACATGGTCAGGTAAACTCCGCCGATGCCAAGGCCCTGCGGATAATTCACCAGCCGGATACCCTCCGCCGTGAATATGTTCAGTGACGTCATCACGACGAGCGTCCCGACCAGGGCAAGACCGAGCCCTTCGATTTGAATCCGACGCTGCAGCTCATCCATCTGCCAGAACGACTTGAGCAAAGTGCGCAGATAGAGGATGCCCGGCAGCAGCGGGGCCATCGCGATGGCGACGCGTGTCCCCGGCGACCAGTCGGCGTAATGTTTCAACAGCCAGAGCGAGATGAGATAAGTAAGCGTTGCCGCCGCCAGCCAGAGAATCCCGGCCACGGTGCGATTACACGTGGCATAGCGTGCGTGGCTTTGTTCCGGATCCGAGTTTGTGGTCGCGATATTCATGAAGACCATGGTAAAGCATACTTTACACATGTCAAGCACGCTTTACACAAAGACTTCGCCCGGGAAGAGCCGGTATAGAACCAGCCGGGAGCAGGGGAACTGGGCGGCGGAGATGGTACTGTGGCAGCCAGAGTTTCGCCGAGAGAATGGTAAAACTGGCGGAGAAGGCCTCGGTCTCACCAACTCGCGGACTTTTCGTCGGGTCGCGGTGCGACAGGCGCACGGACTGGAACGAGCCGATTAGAGGGAATCTGCCGAAGAGGCTGCCGTTATTCGTGGAACGAGAGATTGATTAAGGTTAAAGGGTTGTCAGATTTGCTCACTTACCCCATAAAAACCGGAAAAATGCGGACTGACCCCGGAAAAATGCTCAGGCGATCTCGCTGCTCGCTCTCTTGCGGCTCTTCGGGTTAGGATGCCTCCGGGTCGAAATTCTTCCCTCCGATGACACGTCTCCGCAAGCGCCTTCTCGCACTCGTGCTGGCGCTGTTCGCGGTGCTGATTGTCTCCGCGTTGCTTTATATGGCGGGAATGAGTCGGTTGGAGGGCAAACCGCGAAGTTTCTGGCAGTCGATCGAGTGGGCTGCCGAAACGCTCTCGACCACCGGATACGGTTTCGACAGTAGTTGGCAGCACCCGTTGATGGTTGCTCTGGTGGTGGTGGTGCAGTTTCTCGGCGTCTTCCTGGTCTTCCTGATCTTCCCGATGTATCTGATTCCCTTTCTCGAGGAACGGTTTGAAACGCGCCTGCCCGGCGACTGCGCGGATGCCCGCGAACACGTCTTGATTTTTCGCAACGGTCCCGCTGTCTCTTCGCTGGTCGAGGAGTTGAAATTGGCGGGAGTGACGCCCGTGATTATCGAGGAGGACGAACCCGAGGCCCGCCGGGTGCAGGAAACCGGGACCCGCGTGGTCCATGGAAGCCTGGAAGGACAAGTAATGCAGCGCGTCGCCCTTGCCTCCGCCCGAGCGCTCATCCTCAACGGCAGCGACCACCGCAATGCGGCCACCGCGATCACCGCGCGCCAGCTCGGTTACAAGGGCAGCATCCTCGCGCTGGTCGAGAGCCCGTTGCATCGCCAGCCAACGATCCTCGCCGGCGCCAGCTCGGCCTACACCCCGCGGCATGTCCTCGCCGCCGCGCTCGCCGCCCGTGCCAGCCGCAAGGTCAGCCCCAGCGTGGCCGGCACGCAGAAGCTGGGGCACAAGCTGCAGGTCAGCGAGACGCTCCTCGCGCCCGAGAGCGCGCTGGCCGGGAAGACGCTCGAGGAGGCGAGAATCGGGGAAGAGCTGGGCGTGACCGTGATCGGAAAATGGCTGGGCGGCCACCTGATCGCGCCGCCGGCGCCCGACATGCGGCTCGAGCCCGGAGGGATCCTGATTGTGGCGGGAAGCATCGAGAACACCGAACGGTTTACTGACCTTTGTGGCGGATCTAGCGCGAGCCGCCGAGACGGTCCGTTTATGATCGCCGGGTTTGGCGAGGTCGGCCGCAAGATTGCGGAGGTGCTTCATGACGCAGGCGAAAAAACCTGCGTCATCTCTGAGGTCGCCGCCGAGGGGGTGGATGTGGTGGGAAACGTGCTCAATCCCGAGCTGCTGGAAAGGGCAGGCGTGAAAGACGCGCAGTCGGTGATCCTGGCCTTGAGCGAAGATGCCACGACGTTGTTTGCCACCGTGATCCTCAAGGATCTCGCGCCGCATGTGCCCGTCATCGCGCGGGTCAACGGCCCGGAAAACGTCGAGCGCATCCACGGGGCGGGCGCGGATTTCGCCCTGTCGATCAGCCAGGTCACCGGCCAGATCCTGGCTCGCAAGCTCCTCGGCAAACAATCCCTGGCGCTGGACCAGTCGCTCAGGGTTTCCATGGTTGCGTCGCCGGAACTCATCGGCCAACACCCATCCGACCTGCGCATCCGGCCTCGCACGGGCTGCTCGGTGGTGGCCGTGGAGCGCGGCAGCGAATTGATCGTCCATTTCGGCCGCGACTTCCGCTTCGCCGATGGCGACTCGGTCTATATTTGCGGCAGCGACGAAGACATCAGGAAATTTGTCGGCGTCTTCCCCGCGGGCAAGCATTGACGGCGCCACGATTGGCGATGCGTCCTGTGTTCGGGTAGGAGGCTCGGTGCGGCGACGTATCGGGCTTAATTGAAGAAAGCGCTGCGGGCCGATTAGCGGAGAGCCCGCTGGAGAAGGGGGAGGCAGACATGCCCGGCGGTGCCGTTGGGCGACTCGACGCCCATGTGCGCTCCCGCCGAGGAAAGCGTTTTGAGGCGATGTTCCCAAGCCAATAGTTACGGCAGGCGATTTTTCTTGCTCTCGAGCGGTGACCTCCATGACGATAGCATTCCATGGAAACACGCAATCACTCCAAAGCCGGGCAGTTACGGCATATCGTTGGTGCTCTTTTCTTCGCCGCCGCGGTGGCGGCCGCGCTCGGGGCGGTCGCTTCGTCGCGCGCCGTGAGCCAGTCGAGCGGGCCGGAGCAGGCCGCCGCGCTGCGCAAGATCGCTCCGTGGGTGACGGAACACACCGCGGGTGGCAAGCAGGCCGAGTTCATGGTGGTGCTGGCGGACCAAGCCGATCTGAGCGGCGCCGCGGCGCTGAGCACGAAAAGCGAAAAGGGCCGCTATGTGCAGGATGCCCTGTGGAATAAAAGCGAGGCGACGCAGGGCCCCATCTTGCAATGGCTGCGGAACGCGGCCTCGAGTTTCGGCCTTTCTATATCGTGAATGCTATTTTGGTGAAGGGCACTCAGGAGATCGCGGAGACGCTGGCGGCGCGCGCGGACGTGGCTCGGGTCGAGGGCAACCCACAGATCAAGAATTCGTTGCCCCAACCGGGGCCGACTGAGGAAAGCCCGGTGCAACCTAAATGCACCGGCGACGATCGAGCCGGGCATTGTTTACACGAATGCGCCTGCCGTCTGGGCGGAAGGCTTTACCGGACAGAATATCGTGATTGCCAGCGCCGATACCGGTGTGCGGTGGACGCATAACGCGCTCAAGCCTCATTACCGCGGCTGGAACGGCGCGACCGCAGATCATAATTATAACTGGCACGACAGCATCCACACCGGCGGCGGCATTTGCGGACCAAACGCTCCCATGCCTTGCGATGATTTCTTCCATGGCAGCCACACCACGGGCACGGCGATCGGCGACGATGGCGCCGGCAACCAAATCGGGATGGCGCCGGGCGCAAAGTGGATTGCCTGCCGGAACATGGACCAGGGCGTAGGCACACCCGCCAGATACATCGAGTGCATGCAATTTTTCCTCGCGCCGACTCCGGTGGGCGGCGGAACGGGTGACCCGAGCAAAGCACCCGATATTACGATTAACTCCTGGGGTTGCCCGACCTCGGAAGGGTGCTCAGTGACCACTCTTCAATCCGCGGTCGAAGCTCAGGCCGCTGCTGGCATCATGATGGTGGTCGCGGCGGGGAACGCGGGATCGAACTGTTCCACGACGGTCGATCCTCCGTCGTTCTATGCAGCGTCTTACACGGTCGGGGCCTTGAATACGAGCACCGACACCATTGCGTCCTTCAGCAGCCGCGGCCCAGCCACCGTCGATGGCAGTAACCGGACGAAACCGGATATCACTGCTCCGGGCACAAATACCCGCTCGGCCAGCAACTCTTCGGATACGGCCTATACGCTGGCCAGTGGCACATCCATGGCGACTCCGCATATCGCCGGGGCCATGGGTCTGCTTTGGTCGGCTCATCCCGAGCTCCAGCATCAAATCGATGCGAGCCGGACACTTTTGGATGACACGGCTCATGTCATCTTGTCCACCCAATGCGGTGCGGCGGGGCCGCCTAACAACGTCTACGGATGGGGCCGCGTCGATATTCTGGCCGCAGTCGATGCAGGTGGTGGCGGGGAAATCACGCTGACGGCGCGCGCGCGCACCCAGTCGGGTAGGGCGTCCGTCTTGCTTCGCTGGGATCCGGCCGACGGCGGCGATATCAATGTCCTGCGCAATGGCACTGTCGTTCAGACGACCGCAGACGATGGCAGCACCAAGGACAACCTGCGCGGAACGACCGGGACATTCACCTACCAGGTGTGCGAGACAGACTCCGGCACCTGCTCAAACGAAGTCCAAGTCACAGTGCCTTGATGGGACGTAGGGTCCGCACGCTGCCGCGATCCAGGCCAGGCTGACCAGCACCTGCAGTGGGAGCGAGGCGAAGGACAGGATGAACAGGATTTCCGAAGACGAACCGGTGACGCTCGTTTCTTCAAATCCTGTCAATCCTGTTAATCCTGTCTAAAGCCAGGCGCCGAATCGGTCCGGTGGGTGTTTCCAAGAAAGTTCGTCGCGCCGGAACTTCGTGACCAGCACCCAGGACGGATACGCTACCGATCACCGTCCCGCTACTGCGCCCGCAACACCTGGATGAACGCTTCCTGCGGGATGTTGATCTTCCCGATGCTCTTCATCCGCTTCTTCCCTTCCTTCTGCTTCTCGAGGAGCTTGCGTTTCCGGCTGATGTCGCCGCCGTAGCATTTCGCGGTCACGTTCTTGCGCAGCGCGGAGATCGATTCCCGCGCGACGATTTTCCCGCCGATCGCCGCCTGGATCGCGACTTGGTAGAGCTGGCTCGGGATCACTTCCTTTAACTTCGAGGCGAGTTGGCGGCCGCGCGGCTCGGCGCGATCGCGGTGCACGATGGTCGAGAAGGCATCGACCGGCTCGCCGTTTACCAGGATATCGAGCTTCACCAGTTTCGCCGCGCGATAACCAGCGTGCTCGTAATCCATCGAGGCGTAGCCGCGGCTGATGCTCTTAATTTTGTCGTTAAAATCGACGAGAATTTCGTTCAGCGGCAGCTCGCAATGGAGCATCACGCGCTTCGTGTCGAGCGACTCGGTGTGATCCATCGTCCCGCGCTTGTCCATGATGAGCTGGAGGATGTCGCCGATCGATTCGTTCGGGCAAAGGATGTAGGCGCGCACGATCGGCTCGCGGATTTCCTCGATCACGCTCGCGTCCGGCAAGTGCGCCGGGTTATCGACGAGAAGAACCTCGCCGCGCGTGGTCGCGACTTCGTAGATTACGCTCGGCGAGGTCGCGATGATATCCATGTTGTACTCCCGCCGGAGCCGTTCCTGGATGATCTCCATGTGGAGCAAACCAAGGAAGCCGCAGCGGTAGCCAAAACCGAGGGCGACGGAGCTTTCGGGTTGGTAGACGAAGGCGGAATCGTTCATCCGCAGCTTCCCGATCGCGGTTTTTAGGTGCTCGAAATCGGCGGTGTTGATCGGGTAAATTCCGCTGAAGACCATCGGGTGAATCTCTTGGAAACCGGGCAGCGGCTCCTTCGACGGATGCCGGAGATCGGTAATCGTGTCGCCGATTTTCAGCTCCGACGTGGTCTTGATGTTCGCGATGATGTAGCCGATGTCGCCGTCGTTGAGCGTCGGTTGCGCCGTCATCTTCGGGGTGAAAAGGCCCACCTCTTTCACTTCATAGCGCGTGTCGGTGCTCATCACCTTGATCTGCTGATCGGCAGTGACCTTGCCGGAAAACACGCGCACGTAAGCGACGACGCCGCGGTAAATATCGAAGACCGAATCGAAAACGAGCGCGCGCAGGATGTCGTCCTTCGGCTTCGGCGGCGGCGGGATGCGATGCACCACTGCTTCAAGAATCTCCTCAATCCCGATGCCCATCTTCGCGCTGCAATCGATCGCTTCCTCCGCGGGAATCGCGAGGATTTCCTCGAGCTGGCGATGCACACTCGGGAGGTCGGCGTTCGGCAGATCGATCTT
>JBBSUP010000066.1:0-20263 GCA_038234295.1 Chthoniobacterales bacterium | reverse complement strand
GATTCCATGCCGGGAATGATGGACACGATCCTGAATCTCGGGCTGAACGACCAGACCGTGGAAGCACTGGTCGCGGCGACGAAAAACGAGCGGTTCGCGTGGGATTGCTACCGTCGTTTCATCCAGATGTATGGCGACGTGGTCATGGGCGTGCAGAGACGCGAGGGCGAGGAGCACGACCCGTTTGAGTCGGTGATCGAGCATTACAAAGACGAGAAACACGGCCGGCACGACCTCGACGATTCGAAGCTCGACGCGAGCGATTACCAGGAGCTCGTGACGCGTTTCAAGAAGCTGGTGAAAGAGCGCACCGGCCAGGCGTTCCCGAACGATCCTTGGGATCAGTTGAACGGCGCCGCGAGCGCGGTCTTCGGCTCGTGGATGAACGATCGCGCGATCGTGTATCGGCGGAAATACAACATCCCGCAGGAATGGGGCACGGCCGTGAATGTGCAGGCGATGGTCTATGGCAACACCGGCTCGAACTCGGGCTCGGGCGTCGCCTTTACCCGCAATCCGGCGAACGGCGTGAATGAATTTTACGGCGAGTTTTTGATCAATGCCCAGGGCGAAGACGTCGTCGCCGGCGTGCGTACCCCGCAGCCGGTAATCGAGCTGAAACAGATCATGCCGAAAGCCTACGCGGAGCTGCTCAAGGTTCGCGCGAAACTCGAGAAACATTTCAAGGACGTGCAGGACGTGGAGTTCACGATCCAGGATCGGAAGTTGTTCATGCTTCAAACGCGCAACGGCAAACGCACCGCCGCGGCCGCGCTCAAGTTCTCCATGGATATGTACAAGGAGAAATTGATCGACTGGAAAACCGCGGTGATGCGCAATCCAGCCGACCAGCTCGACCAGCTCCTCGCGCCGATTTTTGACCCGGCCGAAGTGAAAAAAGCGAAGGCGATCGCGACCGGTCTGCCCGCCGGTCCCGGCGCCGCGTCCGGTAAGATTTACCTGAATGCCGACCGCGCCGCGGCCGCGGCGGAGCGGGGCGAAAAAGCCCTGCTCGTCCGCAACGAAACTAGCCCGGAAGACCTCCGCGGCATGATCGCGGCCGAGGGCATTCTCACCGCGAAAGGCGGCGTCTCTTCGCACGCCGCGCTCGTTGCGCGGCAGATGGGGAAAGTGTGCATCTGCGGCGCCTCGGGGTTGCAGATCGACTACGCAAAGAAGACGGTCACCGCTTCCGGGAAGACCTACAAGGAAGGCGACTACCTTTCCATCGACGGCACGACCGGCACCGTCTACGCGGGCCAGATCGCGACCGCGCCGAGCGAGATCGTCACCGGCACTATCGGAGGCGATAAAACCGCGCAAAAAACCGAGAAATTTAAGGCTTTCAATCAGCTCATGAAATGGTGCGACGAACTCGCGCGCCTCGACGTTCGCTGTAACGCGGATAACCCCGAGCAGACCCGCAACGCGCTCGCTTTCGGCGCCGTCGGGATTGGCCTGACGCGCACGGAGCACATGTTCTTCGAGGGCGATCGCATCGACGCGATGCGCGAGATGATTCTGGCCAACAACGTCGAGGACCGGAAAGCCGCTCTCGCGAAGCTGCTGCCGTATCAGCGCGACGATTTCGCGGGCATCTTCAAAGCCCTCAAAGGTTACCCCGCGACGATCCGTTTTCTCGATCCGCCGCTCCACGAATTCCTGCCGCATGACAAATCGTCGCAGGCCGAGCTCGCGAAAAAGATCGGCGTCAGTGCCAAGAAAGTCGCGCAGCGCGTCGCGCAGCTTCACGAGTTCAATCCGATGCTCGGGCATCGCGGCTGCCGCCTCGGCATCGCCTACCCGGAGATCACCGAGATGCAGGCGCGCGCGGTTTTTGAAGCAGCTGCCATGGTCACAAAAAAGAAGATCCCGGTGAAACCCGAGATCATGATCCCGCTCGTCGGTTTCGCGAAGGAGCTCGAGCTCCAGGTCGAGATCGTGCATCGCGTGGCGAAGGAAGTAATGGCGGAGAAAGGCGTGAAATTCGATTACCTCGTCGGCACGATGATCGAGGTCCCGCGCGGCGCGATCACCGCGAACGAGATCGCGGAAACGGCGGAGTTCTTCAGCTTCGGCACAAACGATCTCACGCAAATGGCGCTCGGGATCAGCCGCGACGACATGGGGAATTTCCTCGTGCCTTACACCGAGAACGAGATCTTCACGAATAACCCGTTCGCGTCGCTCGACCAGAACGGCGTCGGCCAGCTCATGCAGATGGCGGTCGAACGCGGCCGGAGCACCCGGCCGAAGATCAAGCTCGGCATCTGCGGCGAACACGGCGGCGATCCGGAGAGCGTGAAATTCTGCCACCGGCTCGGGCTGGATTACGTCAGCTGCAGTCCCTTCCGGGTGCCGATCGCGAAGCTCGCCGCCGCGCAGGCGGCGATCGCTAGATAGTTGTAGCCGGGGGCGGTGACCCCGGCGAGCGCAGCCGTTTGGACTCACGGCCGGGGTCATCGCCCCCGGCTACAACGAGGGCGGCGCGACCTCCAAAAGCAACGGCCCCGCGGTCACCTTTGCCGCCGGATTCGAGAAGAGCGTCGTCTGACCCTCGTCCGTCGTGGTCGTTAGGCTGAAAGCGGCGGCGCCCGCTTTTCCTCTGACCGCCGCCCGACGGAGGATCGGCGCGGTCCCGGGGATCCCCTCGCCCAGCAGCCGGATCGCGGAGATCTCGCTCCCGCTCGCGGGCAGGTTCGCGAGCGACAGCGTCTCGGCTTCCGGGAAGAGCGTGAGCATGAAGAAAGGCGGTGCGGTCGTTAGGCTGCCGTTCCCACGCAGCGGCCAGCCGCCGACCTCGAACTGCCACGAGACAATCTCAGCTGCCTTGTTTCCCACTCGGAGTTCGGCGGAAAGATTCGCCAACTCCGGCCAGGGTGCTGGCGGCGAAATCTTTAGACCGAGCAGTTGCATCGCCCCCTCGATCTTCGGGGCGAACAACGTCCCGGAATAATCGACGTGCCCGGAAACAATCCCGCCATTCGCGTGCAACGGCCGCAGTTTCTCCGGCATCGCCGCTAGAAAAAGCGCAGGGAAATCGAGCGCGGCCGAGAACCGTTCGTCCCGCTTCACGTACGACCGATCGGCCAGCCGCTTCTTCGACAACTGCAGCGGCAAGGTGGCCCGAATCACGACCGGCGCGGAGGCCCCGAACGTGGCGCGCAGGTTTCCCTCGACGCTGCCGCCTTCGCCGCGCAGCTCGAAATCCAAATCGTTAGGCACAGTGGCGGGACCAAGGTTTTGCAGCTGCCACGCGGTCGTGAGCTGGAGCGCCGGGAGCGGGCCGTAGGCGGCGAGTTTGCCCGCGAGCGTGCCGGTTATTGTGGATTTTTCCCCCAGCGCCGCCGCGACCGCGGCGAGATCGAGCTGCTCCACCTTCAGATCGACGTCGAACTTCTGTTGATTATCGAGCGCCGCGAAGACGCTGCCCGTCCTCCACCAACGCGCCGCGCTGAGCGGAAGAAAAACCGTCCCGTTCGCGCGGGGGACGCCGTCGAGCGTGAACTCAAGCGACTGGAGCTCGATGAAATTCCGCCCGAGCATGAGAAATCCGCCTAACGACAAGCGCTCGTCCGCGAGCTTGAAAGTACGAAAGAAAATATCCTGCGGAGAATAAGTGCCCTCCAGGGTCACATCGAGCGGCGCGCGCAGCGGCGCGACCGGCAACTGCAAGCCATGCGCGAAGAGCTGCAACGTCCCCGAGTGCGCCTGCGCGGTGCCGTCGCCCGACCAGTCGAAGGTGACGCCGCCGCCGATCCGATCGCTTCGCCAGGCCGCGGGCAGGAGTGGTGCGTAATCGCCGAGGTCGTTAATCGCGCCGGTCAGGCGCGCGGAGTAGCCATGCGCGCCGGCTAGGCTCGCGGAGCCGTGGCCGCGGACGAAATCATTCGCATGGCGAATCTCAAGGTCGTTCAGCGTCGCGTCGGAGCCCTCGAGCGTGAGCGTTCCACCTAACGAATCGAGCGCGACCCCGCGCCAGCGCAATCCTTCCCCGCGAAATGCGAGCTGCCCGTGCGCCGCAGGGTCGATCGAATTGATCTCCCCGCTGGCGTTGAGCGCCCCGGCGAAATCTCCCGGCGGCGCGCCGAAGAGCTGCGCGAACGCATTCGCATCGGGAATCTTGGCGTTGATCTGGCCGCGGAATCGCAGCGCCGTCCAGGCGCTCCGCTGCTTCGGCCAGAGGAGTTCACCGTTGACCGTGAGTTCGTTCGGCCGCTGCTGGACGTAGAGCTGCTCGACCTGGAGTCGGCGGCTGTAATAGGTCGCGCCAAAAACGAGATGATCGCCGCGCCGGGCGCGCCAGGAAAAATCCGAAAGCTCGATCCAGATCGAGGCGGTCGCGTCGAGAAATTCGCCGGGATTACCGCGGAAAGTAAATTGCGAAGCGCGCACGGAACCGGTCAGCGGCTCGAGCAGCCCGGCAGCGGAAGAGATCTGCGCGAGGGAGATGTTCGCGGCCGAACCGGTGAGGACGACGTTAAACTTCGGTCCCCCGCCTTGCCCTTCGAAACTTGCGCGGAGCGTTCCGCCGAAAGTATCGAGCTCGAATTCGAGACCGAGCTGCCGCTTCGGGAGCCGCGAGAGATCGACCGTGAGCGCCTCGAGATCAAGTCCCGGCGCCAGCGCGAGGCCGGCGATCGTTAAGCGATTTCCCTCCCACGAGGTCGCGCCGCGCAGGTCGGTGAACGATTTTCGCAGGATCGGCGAGGCGATAAAAATCTGGTGCGCGAAGAACTTGCCGGACTCGATCTCGCTCGCGCTCAGGTGAACGCCGCGGAAGGCGAAAGCGGTCGCAGCGGTCGTCACATCGAGGTCGACATCGTCGAAGCGAAAGGCATCCGGCAGGAGGCGCTGAAGATTCCGCCAATCGAGCTTTCCTCCCGCAGGCTTGATCCCCTGCTGAACTTTTCCGCGCAGGTGTTCGACGGTGACGGCGTGGAGCAGCCGCGTTTTGTGGCCGAAAAGCCAGCCGCGAAAACTGAGGTCGAGCGTCACGCGTTGCGCCTGCAAATCGACGAGGCGCCCCTGCACCGCCGCGGGCGCGACATGCACGCGCTCGAGCGTGACCGGCTGCAGAAACGGCGCGTCGATTCGCGCGATCTGCACGGAGAGGCCTTCGCGCCGCGCGGCCCACCAAAGCCAGGCATGCAGCCCATGCCGGACCACGAAGGGCGCGAGCAGCGCGGTGAGCAAGGCAGCGAGCAGAACGATCCCGCAGAAAATGAGCAGACGCTGACGCAACGACATCGAAATTTACCTGACCAAAGCCCGCCTAACGAGTGTTCAGCCGGCGGGCTTCGGCGCCGGAAAGATCGCATGCACCGGCTGTGGCGGATGAAATTTTTCGAGCAGTTCGTGCTTGAACGCCGCTTCCGCCTGCGCCGGGAGGTCGCCCGCGCGGGTCCGCGCAAGGTCCGGCAGTGTCGCCAGTTCCTGCGCGATGTCGCCGGGCGAAATCCTGTTCCAGTAACCGTTCTCGAGCGTGAGGACCTCGATCTTGCGCTGCTCGACCGAGAGAATTTCTGCGTGCGGCAATTCGATCAGCACCTCGGTCGGGGAAACCTTAACGCTGAATTTCCGGTGCAGATCGAACCCCGCCTTGACCGCGAAGGTGGCGTGGAGCCGGATTTTTTTTGTGCTCCCGGCCCAGGTATGGAGCATCTCGTGCTCGACCTCGACCTGCCGCTCCTTCACCGCGAGCTGCGCGATCGTGGTCGTCTGCTCGAGGTAAACGCGATTGTTCACGGTCACCTTCGGCTGGAGATGCGCCAGTTTACCGAAGGCGTCCGCGGCATTTTGCGCGACCCGTTCCAAATCTTGCAGGCTCCGGCCAGGCCAGGTCTCGATCCGGTAAAAAGCGAACGCCGCGAGGAGCGCCAGGACCAGGACGATGAGGGCGAGGGCGAAGGGAAGACCGAGGCGTTTACTGGAAGGGCGGGTGGTCGGCTCCATTAACCCGAGAAGGTACCGCCCCCCACACCCGAAGGGTATGAAGGGCGGCTGTTCCCCCCAGAACAATCTTCAAATCTGCGGAAGGGATAACAGACCTCGCCGCGGACCGCAAGAAAATTCTTGCGGGATCGAATAGGAAATAGTTACGGGCCGTTTTAGCATGCCGCGGTGAAGCTCGGCGTCCGCTACGAAACTGCTTATCGCTATGCCGCGCCGGTGCGATTTTCGCGGCACGATTTGCGCCTCTTTCCGCGCGGCGATGTCTTTACGCGGATTCTCCGTTTGCGTTTCGAGACGAACGAAAAGGCGCACATCCGCTTCGGGCGCGACGTCTTCGATAACTGCGTCGCGACCTGTTCGTTCCCGGAGCCGGCGAGTGAGCTCCGGTTCATGCTTGAGCTCGATCTTGGTTTGCAGGAGCGCAATCCGTTCGACTTCATCCTCGCGCCGGAGGCGGAGAATTTGCCGCTCCCGTATCCGAGTGAACAGGCGCGCGTGCTCGCTCCTTACCAGCAGGGGAGAGCGAGCGCGCCGCTGGAGATTCCGCGCTGGCAACCGCCCGACGCTTCGGCGCCGCGACCGACCGTGGCGACGCTCGCGGAATTAAACGAGCGGCTGCACGAATGCATCGGCTACGAACGCCGCGAAGAAGGTCCGGCGCGTTCGCCTCACGAGACCCTGCAGCTCGGGAAAGGCGCGTGTCGCGACGTCGCCGTGCTCCTCGCCGCGGTGCTCCGGCAACTCGGCCTGGCCGCGCGCCTAACGAGTGGTTTTCTGCGCGAGGCCGACGCGGAAACGAAGCGCGCGGAGGGTTCGCTGCACGCCTGGACGGAAGTTTACCTGCCCGGCGCGGGCTGGATCGGGATGGATCCGACGAACGGCGTTTTCTGTAATCACAACTTCATCACCGCCGCGGTCGGGATCGAGCCAGCCGACGTCACGCCGATCGACGGCTCTTTTTACCGGCGCGGGCCGACCGACGCGCGGATGACGAGCCGGCTCGAGCTCGTGAATCTCTAAGGTCGCGGCGGCATGCTTCGCGATCTGCAGTTGCGCAACTTCCGCTGTTTCGCCGAGCGCGCGGTGGAATTTCGCGAGGGCTTTAACTTCATCGTCGGAGCGAACGGCCGCGGCAAAACCACGCTGCTCGAAGCCGCCTGCGTCCTCGCGCGTCTGCAATCGCAGCGCGCCAGCACGCTCGCGCCGACGATCCGCGCGGGGGAGCGTTCGTTCGTCGTCGGCGGGCATGTCGATGGGCATTTGCTCCAATTTTATTACAGCCCGCTCCGCCGGAAGGTGGCGTTCGACAGCGTGGAGCAGCGCGATCTCAGCGAATATTTGCAGCTACTGCGGGTGGTTTCGTTTGCGAACAGCGACCTCGATCTCATCCGCGGCAGCGGCGAAATGCGGCGGCGTTATCTCGACTTCATCGGGCTCCAGGTGGACGCCGGTTACCGTCCCGCTTTGCGCGCCTACGAGCGTGCGCTCCGGGCGCGGAACGCGCTCCTGAAATCGCCGCATCCCCGGCCGCGCGAGTTGGCGGCTTACGCCGAGCCGCTGGTGCAAGCAGGGAGTTCGTTAGGCAAAATGCGCCGTACACTGGCGGCGAGGCTTGGTCCGGCGGCCGAGGCCGCGCATCGCGCGATCGCGCCGGGCGAAGCGCTCGCGCTCGGTTACTTGCCGGGCAACGAAGAAGATTTCGCTGCACATTTGGCGCGTGTCGCCGCCGACGACGCGCGCCTTCGCCTAACGACGATCGGCCCGCAGCGCGACGATCTTCGGCTCGAGGTTCGCGGCCTGGCCGCCGCCCAATTTGCCTCGGAAGGACAGCAGCGCACCGCCGCGCTCGCCCTGAAGCTCGCGCAGGCGCACCTCTTCGCAGAGGGCGCCGGCGCGCCGCCGCTGCTCTTGATCGATGACATCTTTGGGGAACTCGATGCTGCCCGGCGCAACGCGCTCCTGGCCGCTTTGCCTAACGAGTCGCAGAAGCTCGTAACGGCGACAAGTCTCGATTGGCGCGAACGCGCCGACGACGGACCGGTGCTGGAGCTGTAGCTCCGGGTAGCGCCCACGTCTCGTGGGCTGGCGACGGTGTTCCACCGTCGCGAACTTTGCGAACAAGTCCCCTTCTCTAGCGCCGCCGTCTCAGGAAAGTTCGCCGCGGTGAAACACCGCGGCCAGCCCACGGGACGTGGGTCGCGGCCGAATCATTATTACGCGTTGCTCGGCGCGGCGAATGTGGCCAACTCGGAAGAAGGCCGCATCTTTCCCGTGATCGCGAACGCCGCCTCCAGCTTTACGCTCGAGACGGGCGGGGAAACCTGGATTCTATTCCGCTAAATACGCAGGTCTCGATCATTCCTTACTGGACGCCAGCAACAATTTTCCCAGCGAGCGACGCGGGTGTTTCGTTCACGCCCACGACTTCACCTCCGGCTTACAAAACGCTGCTGCGAGTGCCGGACTACTCCGCAGCGGGCATTAATCTTCCGTTCCCGGCTGAATACTACTTTAATAACGGCGCCTGGCAGCGAGTGAGCCCCGCGGGGCGTGGGTGACGACGATGCCTTGGAGCCCGCCGGCTACTTTTCGTCCGAAACGACAACGGCGCGCCGACGCTACCCCTCACCAATCTCGGGAGCGTGCTTTTAAAAAACGTGACCGTCCCGCTTGAGACTGCGGCCAGTCCGGGGCAGGACAATCCCGCTGGCCTCATCCGGCCGATCGATGTCGCCCTCGACGCCACCGGCCTGGGCAGCGCGCTTGGGCCTGACGATCAGCTTCTCCTCTTCAACAACGCGCAGGCCGGCTTCAACAAAAGCGCGAGTGCCACATACTATTTCGACACGCAGTGGAGACTCTTGGGCGACAGCACTTCTTCCGACCGTGGAGGCGATCTTATTCCGCAGGGCGCGGGTTTCATCATTCGCCGCATCGGGGGCGACACGGCGTTGTGGACCAATTCTTTCCCCGTCGCAGCCCTCAGTGCGGTCTCGCGCAAACTCCACGGCGGCGTTCCTTTCGATGTTCCGTTGCCGCTCTCCGGCACCCCGGGAGTGGAATGCCGCTCTGGCGGGTCCACGAAAAGCTTCCAGGCCGTTATCACATTCCCCAGCGCGGTCACGTTCTCCGCCGCCTCGGTCACTTCCGGGACAGCCAACGTCACTTCTGCAAGTGGCAGCGGCACGACGGTCGTGACGATGAATTTCACCAGCGGGTCGAATGCGCAGTACGTCACTCTCACGCTCGCGAACGTAAACGACGGGATGAACACCAATGATATTGCCGTGCGAATCGGTCTGCTCGTCGGAGACACCAACGGCAACCGTTCGGTGAATTCCGCCGATATCGCTCAGACAAAATCCAAGTCGGGACAGGCGATCACCAGTTCCAACTTCCGCGAAGATCTCACCGCGGACGGGGGGATCAACAGTGCTGACATCGGTCTGGTGAAAAGCAAATCTGGCACGTTCCTGCCGCCGCCATAGCGGGATCCAAACTCGAGCGGTACGGCCAGAGCAAGTTTCGCGTGCCGGCGTGGTAGAGAATCGGGCAGGAAATGCAACGCCAGCCTTTACCTCGTCGAGAGCGCAAGCCACGGTTGTGCGTGCGAACGCGCTTGGCCTTTCTCCTTATTTGGGTCGTTGGTCTTTTGTCGCTTTCCACTTCTCAGGGACAGACTCCCTCCCCGACAGTGACCGTCACCCCCTCCCCGAGCGCCACGGTCCCGCCGACGCCTACCCCCTCTATCCCGCCAACGCCGAGTCCCACGCCTACGGCCAGCGCGACTCCGACCCCGAGCGCAACGCCCACTCCCTCCGCGACGCCGCAACCGAGCGTGACGCCTACTCCCGGGCCCTCGGCCACGCCGGGTCCTTCGGGCGAAGCGCTGCTGAATATTTCCACGAGAGTGCGGGCGCAGACCGGTGAGAACGTTCTCATCGGCGGGTTCATCCTCGCCAATGGCAGCGGCACCAAGGAGATCGTCATCCGGGCTCTCGGACCGTCGTTAGGCGCGCGCGGGGTCGCATTCCCGCTGCTTGATCCGAGCCTCCAACTCTTCGACGGCAGCGGGCAGTTGATCGCGAGCAATGACGACTGGATGTCGAACGCCAACGAACAGGACATCATCGATAGCACGTTGGCGCCGACCGATCCGCGGGAGTCGGCCATTCTCACGTTCCTCGGGCCTGGAAAATACACCGCGGTTGTCACCGGCGTCGACGGCACCAGCAGCAACATCGCGCTCGTCGAGGTCTACGATCTCGATTCAAACAATCCGCCGAACCTGGCGAACATCTCGACTCGAGCCTCAGTCGACACCGGCGATGGACAGATGATCGCCGGGCTCATCGTTGGGGGGACGACCGTGAAATCGATCGCGATTCGCGGACTCGGTCCGTCGCTCGCTTCCG
Organism: Chthoniobacterales bacterium; assembly: GCA_038234295.1. Lineage (GTDB taxonomy): Bacteria > Verrucomicrobiota > Verrucomicrobiia > Chthoniobacterales > UBA10450 > Palsa-1392. The sequence goes on along the minus strand of JBBSUP010000066.1, from coordinate 9,893 downwards.
CGGCGATTGCGAGCCCGCTCCCGAATCCGACCCTGACCGTCGTCAACGGCTCCGGCGTGGCCGTGGCTGCCAACGACAACTGGCAGACCGACCCGAGCGCGGGTTCCATCCAGGCCGTCGGCCTGGCGCCGACGAATACCCTCGAGTCCGCCCTTGTCGTCTCCCTCGTCCCGGGCGCCTACACGGCGATTCTCTCCGATGCGAGCGGGGAGAGCGGCGTCGGTCTGGTGGAAGTCTACGACGTCACCGCTCCGTAGCTGCGCGCGCGCCAGATCGTGTCATCCTTTGGGATGGGATTCGATCAATATCACGAGCCGCCTAACGAACTGCCAGAAGAGACGCGCACCTTCGCCCGGATGATTCTGTCCGTCATCGAAGAGGCGCAGGCCATCGACTGGTATGAGCAGCGCATGTCGGTGGAGAAAAACGCGGACGCGCGAGCGATCATGCAAAATGCGCAGAAGGAAGAGTTCAAACACTTCGGGATGGACCTCGAGTTCCTGCTCCGGCAGAAGCCGGTCTGGCGCGAGATCCTCCGGGGCATTCTCTTCACCTCCGGCGACATCGTCGAGCAAGGCGAGAAGGCCGAGAAGAAAGCCGATTAGCCGCGGGGGACTGTAGACGCTTCGCTCTGCGAAGTGCGGGTATTGGCGCTGCTCCAGAATTCGACACCGCGCCCGCCGCGTCTCCCAGAGGGAGACGTCTACAAGGATTCAGCGTAGTAGCGGGAACCTAGCCGCCCGCTGCGACCCGGAGAATTTCGACGCGGTCGCCTTCGCGCAGCGGCTCGTTCGGCCAATCGCGGCGGCGCAGCGCGATGCGGTTGTGTTCCACTAAAGTCGTCTCCGGCGCGAGCTCGAGCCGCGCGATCAGTTCCTCGATCGTGGCGGCGTCGTCGCGCTCGACGGGCGCGCCGTTGAGCAAAAACTTCATTGCCCGATGAGCGCCTGGTCCCAGTCCTTCCAGACCGGTTCGAACCCCCGACCGCGCAGCACTTCCGCGACTTCTGCGGGCGAACGTTCGTCGCTGATCTGGAACTGGCCGGTCGCAATTTCGTCGTTCGTTTCGTCCGGCGGAAGAATGCGCCCGCGCAAGGTTTGATGCACCTGCCGTTTGCCTTGGCCGGTGTAACCGCCGGGTTCGGTGTGACTGCCGGAGCTCATTGTGGTCACGCCTAACGACGCCAGCGCATCCCGCAGCGGTGCGGGCTCGCGCGTGCTTAGCACGATCCCGACCTGCGGGAAACAAATCCGAAACGCGCAGATTAGCCGCGCGAGGTCGCGGTCGCCTAACGAATAGGGCGGCTCAAATTCCCCGGCGGCCGGGCGCAGCCGCGGGAGGCTCACGGTCAGGTCGGATTGCCAGCAGCGCTTGAGCAATTGCTCAAGATGCGCGGCGAGCGCGAGTGCTTCCTCGCGCCAAGGCGCGAGGCCGAAGAGCGCGCCGATCCCGAGGCGGCGAAAGCCGGCTGCGTAGGCGCGCTCGGGACAGGCAAGACGCCAGTCGAAGTCACGCTTTGGCCCCGACGTGTGCATTTCCGCGTAGATGCCGCGGTCATAGGTTTCCTGGTAAACCACCAACCCTTCCGCACCCGCCTCCACCAACGGTTCGTATTCCGCCGTTTCCATCGGGCCGAGCTCGAGCGAGATCGAGGAAAAGAGCGGCCGCAACGCGCGCACGCAATCACTGAGGTAGCTGCCGTTGACGAACTTTGGGTGCTCGCCCGCGACGAGCAGCACCTGGCGGAATCCCTGCACCGCGAGATGGCGCGCTTCCGCGAGCACCTGCTCGACCGTGAGCGTGACGCGCAGGATCGGATTGTCCCGCGAGAACCCGCAGTAGCGGCAGTTGTTGATGCATTCATTGCTCAGGTAGAGCGGCGCAAACATGCGCATGGTGCGGCCGAAATTCTGCCGAGTTAGCTCGCGCGCTTCCTGTGCCATCGCCTCAAAGGAGACATCATCGTCACGCTCGAGGAGCGCAGCGAAACGTCGCAGGACAAGGGAATCGGCTGATGCAGACATCGTCGTAATTTCGCGGCTCCGCCGGGAATCGCAATTGCCGGGTCGGCGTTGTAGGCTGCCGGCGTGCCGGAACCAAAGTTCATCCCCCTGCCCCCGCGCGAACCGCTCGAGGACGCTGAGATTCTGCGCCGCGCCGAGGAGTTTCACCGCGTCATGTCGCTCCGACGAACGATCCGCGATTTCTCGGACAAGCCCGTCGCCCGCGAAGTGATCGAAGCGTGCCTCCGGACGGCTGGCACGGCGCCGAACGGCGCGAATCTGCAGCCGTGGCATTTCGTGGCGGTGAGCGATCCGAAACTAAAACACGAGATTCGGATTGCGGCCGAAGACGAGGAACGGGAATTCTACGAGAAACGCGCGCCTAACGAATGGCTGGAAGCGCTCGCCGTGCTCGGGACGGACTCGGAGAAGTCGTTCCTGGAGACGGCCCCGTGGCTCATCGCGATCTTTGCGCAGCCGTATCGGCTATTGCCCGACGGGCGAAAGATGAAGCATTACTATGCGACCGAATCCGTCGGCATCGCGACTGGTTTTCTCGTCGCGGCGCTGCATCTCGCCGGCCTCACCTCCCTCACGCACACGCCAAGCCCGATGGGTTTTCTAAACAAACTCTTGCAGCGTCCTGCGCACGAGAAGCCGTTCCTGCTCCTCGTAGTCGGGCACCCAACGGCCGACGCGGTGGTTCCGGACATCGGGCGGAAGTCGTTAGGCGAAATCAGCTCATTTATTACCAGCGAGTGAGGAGAGGCGGGAAAAGTTGTCATCCCGAGCCGGCGCAGCGCGGCGAGGGATCTCCCAAGCGTTGCCCGATGCGAATTTGTCTCACGACACCGCCAGACGCCTGCGAGATCCCTCGCCGTCTGCGCGGCTCGGGATGACAAAGTTTGGGGGCCGCTTCCGCTTGGCACGGCGGCGACCCCCAAATCCGATTGTTGTTCGACAGAACCGACTAGAACGCGAAGCGGATGCCGCTGCGGAACATGCCGAAGTTGTTGTCGGGGCCGTTCACGAGGCTGTAGCTGTAGTCGTTGATGATACCGATGTGCGGCGTGATGCGCACCTCGAAACCGGCGCCGAATTGACCGACGCCTTCGGCGTCGCTGTTCTTGCGGACCGAGGCCGGGCTTTGGCCGTTGTCGACGAGATTCCCGACCCGGGACCCGTTGAAGAGCACTCCGCCTCCGGCATAGCCATAGGGTGCGAAGCGCGTGTTCGGGATCGGATAACGGAAGATCAAGTTGGCAGAAATCTGACCGATGACAGCGTCCGCATCGAGCGCGTAGCCTTCCACGCCTGCGCCAAGATAACGAGTGAACATGTAGTTGGCGTCGATCCCGCCACCGTAGCCGTGGTCGACGCCGAGGTAACGATCCTGCCGGTACTCGTTGTAGGTGTCGGCGCGCAGGCCGAAGAGATCGAGATTAAATTCGCGGTCGCGGTAGAATTCCTCCGAGGGCGCGCTGTAACTCGATTGCTGTACTTCTTTGCTGCTGGACGATTCCACCGGGCCGGCATAACCGGTCGCGGCGAGTGTCGTTAGGCCAAGAACGCTGATGATAAATAATTTCATAATGTTGATTCCCTTTCTCCTTGCTTGTTTCGTTGAGGCGCCGCCAGATGAGCTGGCAAACCACGCCTTTTGTGAGCGGTCAAAGCCACTCCAAGATGGCTTATCTCCATGCTAGGAAAGACAGCGCAACTGCCCTAAGGTTACAGCGCGTTATAAGCTCCTTCCCGCGTGCAGTTTAACGCCGGAAAAAAAGTTAAACTTTTAACTCCGCGCCGGTGTTCGCGTCGGTGACGATGAACTTCTCGCTGTGGAAGGCGGGGTCGCCGCGGAACATGAGCCGGCCCGCATAGCGGCGTTCCAATTCCACGAGCAACTCCTCGTCTTCTGACTTCAATCGCTTGAGCACATCAGGGTTCAGGATCACGCGGATCTCGTGAATCGTGTCCTGATATTTGCGCATGACGCTGTTGAGCGCGCGATGCACTTCGACGCTCGTGCTCATCGCGGTTTTGACGACGCCGCGGCCGTCGCAGTAGGGACAGTTTTCGTAGATCGAATCGTTTAGGCTTTCCTGTGCGCGTTGCCGCGTCATCTCCATCAGGCCTAACGACGAGAGCTGAAGCACGTGCGTCTTCGCCTTGTCGCGCTTTAACCGGTCGCGCATCCGGTGATAGACCATCTGCTGATCCTTGCGGCTTTTCATGTCGATGAAATCGCCGATGACGAGGCCGCCGATGTTGCGGAGACGAAGCTGGCGCGCGATTTCGTCGGCCGCTTCGAGGTTGGTTTGGAGAATCGTTTTCTCGACGTCGCGGCCGCCTTTGTTGCGGCCGGTGTTTACGTCCACGGCGACGAGCGCCTCGGTCTCATCGATCACGATGTAGCCGCCGCACTTCAGCCAGACCTGGCGATGGAACGCGTCCTCGATCTGCTTCTGCACGCCGAAGGTTTCGAAAACCGGCGCGGCACCGTCGTAATGCTTCACGCGACTCTTCGCGCGGCGCGAGATTTGCCCGACCAATTCCGCCATCCGCTCGACCGCTTCCTGGTCGTCGCAGACGACCTCGTCGATCTCGTCGGTGAGGAAATCGCGCACCGTCCGCTCAACGAGGTCGGGTTCCTCGAAGACGCGCGCCGGCGCAAGGAGTTCTTTGATCTGTTGCTCGATCCGTGCCCATTGCTCGAGGAGGAAGGAAAGGTCGCGGACGAAATAACGTTTCCGCTGGCCTTCGCCAACCGTGCGGATGATGACGCCAAGCCCTTCGGGGATGTCGAGCTCACGCAGGATTTTACGGAGCCGAGAGCGTTCTTTCGGCGACTCGATTTTGCGCGAGACGCCGCTGCGCTCGCTGTAAGGCATGAGCACGAGATAGCGGCCGGCGAAGCTAAGGTTCGTCGAAACGCGCGGACCCTTCGTGCCGATCGGGCCTTTCGTCACCTGCACGATGACCTCGGAGCCGACGGGATAAATGCTCGGAATGTCTTTCGCAGTCAGGCGCTTTTTGCCGCCGCCGCGCTTGTCGGATTTTTCCGGGCGCTCGATTTCTTCGATGCCGCTGTCGAGCGCCGCCGGGATCGCGTCCCAGAAATGGAGGAAGGCGTTTTTCTCGAGGCCGATGTCGACAAACATCGCCTTCAAACCGGGCTCGATGTTCTTGACCCGGCCCTTGTAAACGCTGCCCGCAATGTTGCGGTTGCTGTCGCGCTCGACGCTATATTCTTCGAGTTGCCCGTCTTCGAGCAGGGCGACGCGCCGTTCGAGTTTTTCGACGGAGATGATGAGTTTGTTGCCGGTCTTGCGACGCGACAGTCCTAAAATTCGTTTCACTTGTTCGATCATAATGCTGGAAAATTGTGGCGTTCATAGCCGGTGATATTTAGTGCCTCAACGCGCGGGACGAGCCCGGCGCGCGGGCGTGGGGGTGGGTTGGACGGGGCGCGCGCCACCAAAGACGCGCTGGAAAAAGTTTCGCGGCCGCGGTGCCGGAGTCGCGGCGGGCGGAGCGACGAGCTGCGCACGAAGAGCGCGCTTCTGCCGGACGACGCTTTTCACTTTACCGCGCGCGTCCGCCTCTGGCTCCACGTCGGGTTCCGCGCCGGGCTGGGCCATCTGCGTGTTCTCGGCCGCCGGTTTTCCGCTCGCGCCTTCTTCGTCGTTATCCTTGATCTCGGGAAGCTCGTCCTTGTAGGTGACGGCCGCGATAAGTTTGAATGGATCCTCTTTGTGCGCCGGCGCGACCCAGGCGAGCTGCGGTTCGAATTTTCCCGCGTCCATCGCGAGCGTACGCTCGAGAATGCGATCGGCGATCGGGCCGGCAATGGTCCCGCCATGGCCGGAAGCACCCTGCACCATCACGGCGATGGCGTATTTGGGATGATCGTAGGGAGCGAAGCAGCAGAACCAGGCGACGTTTTCATCTTTCCCGTTCGATTTCACCTCAGCGGTGCCAGTCTTGCCCGCGACCTCCACGTCTTTCATGCGCGCAACCCGGCCGGTGCCGCCGTCTTCGTTCACCACTTCCCAGAGTCCGCGCCGCACGAGCTCGATTTGCGCCGGGGTAAATGCCTCTCGCAGGTCGGCATGCACTTTCGGCGTCTCGGGAAACGCGACTTTCCCCTCTTCATCAAGCGCGGGTGTCCCATCCTGGTTGAGAACTTTCCCGACGATCCGCGGGTAGTAGGAGATGCCGCCGTTGGCGACGGTCGCATAAGCCATCGCCATCTGGAGCGGCGACGCCAGCACATAACCCTGGCCAATGGAAACGTTGGCGGTGTAAGCCGAAGTCCATTTCTCCTGCGGACTATGAATCGCCATCCAATCCGGGCCCGGGAGCACGCCCGCTTGTTCGCCGGTGAGACGGATTCCCGATTCCTTGCCCAGCCCGAGGAGCGATCCGATGGCGTCGATCGAATCGATTCCGGCCGCATTCCCATACTGATAAAAGTAGGAGTCGCAGGAAACCTTCAGTGCGGTCGCCAAGCCGATGGTGCCGTGCGCGCCACCCTTAAACCCGATCCAGCAGTGGAAGTAATGATCGCCGTAGGTGACGCCGCCGCTGCAGTTAAACTTGTCGTCGCCCATGTGTTTCCGCAGACCGGCGAACGCGGTCACGATCTTAAAAGTGGAGCCGGGCGGAAGTCCGCTGAGCGCGCGATCGACCAGGGGATGGGCCTTGTCGTTGCGTAATTCTTTCCAATCTTTCGCACTGATGCTGGGGATGAAAGTGTTCGGGTCGAAGGAAGGAACCGAAGCCATCGCGAGGATGTTGCCATTGTTCGGGTCGACGACGACGGCCGCGCCGCGCGGGATCGCGCGGAGCGCCTCATCGGTGATCGCCTGGATCCGCGCGTCGATCGTCAGATAAACATCAGCCCCTTGCTTCGGCGCTTCTTCGCGCACAACGCCGTCGATCGCGCCTTTCGCGTTGCGCCGCATCACGCGGATACCGGGTTCGCCGCGCAGGTATTCGTTCATCGTTTTCTCGATGTTCGTTTTCCCCTCTACGTCGCCCTGGTAGAACGTGTATTTCCGCGCCTCCTCCGTGTTCGTGTCGTCGGGCGCGCCGACGTAGCCCAACAAGTGCGAAGCAAGCGCGCCGTAGACGTAAGAGCGCACCGGCTTGATCGCGATGTCGACACCCGGCAGTCCCACATCGTGCTCGGAGAATTTCGCCATCGTCGCGAAATCGATGTCCTTGCTATAGGAATAAGGAACCTCGGTGTTGTTGCGATAATGCTTCTGAAGCTGGTTCGCGTTGTAGTCCCGGGCAATGTCGAGGTCTTCGAGGCGAGGGACGATGCCGTCATTCACGATCTTGACGATGTCTGGTTCCTTCATGTCTTTCGGCATCCCGCTGATCGTCGCGCGATACTGCGTCTCCGGCGGCCGGCCGTAACGCTGGCGATAGCCTTTCACCATTTCGGGCAGGTAAAAATCGACCTCGTAACTGGCGCGATTCTGCACTAGCGCGACGCCGTTGCGATCGCGAATCTCCCCGCGAATCGACGGGATGCGCACCGTCGCTTCCGAGCTGCCCTGGATTCGCGCCGTCCATTCCGCGCCGCGCGCCACCTGCACCCACCAGAGCCGGAGGAGGAGAATCCCCAACCCCGCGAGCATGCAAAGCCCGAGGAATTGGATGCGCAGGATCGGCCTAACGCGACGCGTATTCATTAAAGCCGTCCGCCTGCGCGGAGTAAGGATTTTTCGTGAGCCCGGCGAGCCAATGGAGCGACCAGAAAACGAGCGGCGCCATCAACATCGCGAGGAGACCGGGGCCGCCAATCTGCCACCAGACTTCGCGATTGAAAATGAGCGAGCCGCGCCGGAACGAAATCATCAGATATTGCGAGAGGAGAATGAGGGACGTGCAAACGCCGCTGAGAACACAATGCACTTCCCAGCGGCCCCGATTAAACAAAGGCTTGAGACCGTGCATGATGGCGGCGAGCACCGCGTAGAGGAGTATTGACCATCCGAAGGAGATTTCAACCCGGGTGGCGAGGACCTGCGCGGTCATCGCGTCGAGGAGAAACCCGGCGAAGAAGGCGAGCGCGAGCATGAGCGGAAAGGACAGCGTGATCGCGCCGTAGAAGACGATGATCGGCACGAGGTAAACGTGGGCGTTAAACATCCACTCGAGCGGCGGGATGAAGGTCTCGATAATCTGCGCGCAGAAGACGAGGACGAGGAGGACGAGGAAGAGGATCATCGGAATGCGGAAGGCGGAGCGCGGAAGGCGGAACAAGGAGCGCGCCGCAGCCAACGGTTGTCATCCCGAGCCGGCGCAGCGCGGCGAGGGATCTCCCAAGCGTTGTTCGGCATCGAGTAGAAAAATGGCGTCGAACAACGCTTGCGAGATCTCTCATCGCGCTGCGCCGATTCGAGATGACAGAATGCGCGCGGGGCGAGCGCGCTCTGGTTTCGAACGTTCGAACATTTAAATCCCGATATGGTTCCGGACTTCGAGATTCGGATTTCGGATTTTCCTCCCATCATTTTCTCCCGATCACGACGAATACGTCTTCAAGCTTCGCCAGGTCCACTGCGGGCACGAGCTTCGCCTGACTATCGAGCGCGCGGACCTGGGACTTCTTCACCGTTCCGACAAAGAGCCCCGACGGGAACACACCGCCTACCCCAGAAGTGTAAACCTTCTGTCCCGGCTTCAGGTCGGCCTGTTTCGAGAGATAATCGAGGTCGAGCAACGGCGCGAGACTGCCCGCGACCCGTTCGCCGGTGACGATCCCCTGCTCGCGGGTTCCTTCTACCGTGGCGGCGACGCGGCAGTTTTCGTCGGAAACGAGCAGCACGATCGCGATGTTCGCGCTCACCGTGGTCGTGCGTCCAACAAGTCCCTCATCGGTCAGCACCGGCATCTCCGGCGCGAGGCCATCTTCTTCGCCGCGGTTGATCGTCACCGTCCGCCACCAGGTCGAGGAATCGCGCGACACAATCTCCGCGGGCACGAGACGGAAGAGCGAACGCTCGCGATAAGCGAGTGCGTGCCGGAGCCGGTTCACCTCGTGCTCGACGTCCCGCAGGGCTTCGTTCGTCGCCTTGAGCGAGCGGTTCTCGACGCGCAATCGGGTGTTTTCGCGCTCGAGTTGCTCGAGCGACTTCAGCCCGCTGCGGACCGAAGTGATCTGCCGCTCGAGGCCGGAACCCGATTTCAAAAACGGCGCGATGACCTGAAAAAACGAAGCCTGAATTTTCCGCGTCGCCTGCGGTCCCATGCTCAGCAGCCCCAGTACAGCGACCGCGAAAATTACGAGCGCGACGATGCCCGATCGGCTCATCGGGATTGCAGATTTCTGATTGCTGATTTGTGATTGAAGAAATCAATCTTCACGCGGCGATCGTTGCTTCGGCAATCAGCAATCAGCAATCCGCAATCAGCAATTTGCCTCACTGCCGCCATTGGCGATCGGCGGTGGCGACCTGGCGGAGGAATTTTATTTCGTTGAGGCACTTGCCGGTGCCTTCAGCGACCGCGCTGAGCGGATCTTCCGCGACGTGCACGGGCAAGCCAGTCTCTTCGCTCAGCAAGCGATCGAACCCGCGCAGCAACGCGCCGCCACCGGCGAGTACCAATCCGCGATCGACGAGATCGGCGGAAAGTTCCGGTGGGCAACGCTCGAGCGTAATCCGCACCGAATCGACGATCGTCGAGATCGGCTCGAGCAACGCCTCGCGCACTTCCTGCGAAGTGATCGTTAGGGTCTTCGGCAAGCCGGCCACGAGATCGCGACCTTTTACTTCCACGCTCGTCTCTTTCTCGCTCGGATAAGCGGAGCCGACTTTGATCTTAATCTCCTCCGCCGTGCGCTCGCCGATCATCAAATTGTAGGCGCGCTTC
>JBBSUP010000065.1:0-20437 GCA_038234295.1 Chthoniobacterales bacterium | reverse complement strand
CTGGAAATGGAGCACGACAACGATGGGCGCCTCGCGCTCGCGCAATCGGCGCACGAGGTTGTAAGCCATGCCGGCACAAAGGGCGGAGCCGATGCCGAGGAGCAGGTAAAAAGTGGAGACGCGCGAGTCGAAGCCTTTCAGGACGAAGACGCCCGCGAAGGCCATGCCGTAGAAGAGCCATTGCCGTTTCGGGACTGCTTCGCGCAGGAGGAAGACGCCGATCAGGGCGGTGAAGATTGGGGAGAGATATTGGATGGTGACAGCCGTGGCGAGGTGCATGTGCTGGAGGGTGACGAAGAAAGCGAAGAGGGCGAGCGTCCCGAAGGTGCCGCGCGCAATCAGGATGGCGTGGTTGTTGCCTTTCCAATCGAGCCGCTCGCGCGCGATCAAGATCCCGCAGATGATCCCGGAGACGAGGCAGCGGAAGAAGACGATCTCCATCGCCGGGATGCGATCGAGTTGCTTCACGAAGACGTTCATGGTCGCGAAGGCGAGCGTGGCGAGGAGCATGTTCCCGACGGCACCGCGCGGCCAGAGTGAGCGGGCGACAGACTGAGGCATGGCTAGCTCTACGCGGCAGGACCGTTCAGACAAGGACATGCGCGAGAAAGCTACTGCTCCGCGATTCCATTTTCGTGGAACCTTGACGGCATCTTACTTTCCGGACAACGATCAACTGCCTCGGACGCTTGAGCACAACCTGCGAGGCGCGACACTTATATGAAAAAGATAACTCTTCTGCGGTTCTTCCTATTCTTCGTGGTCGTGATTGCGATGGGTGCGGCGGTAGCACTGCGCTACGGCGGCGGCTTCAAAGATGGCTCCTCCCGCACGGCGCCGTTGCGCGAGAAACGCGGGGAAAGAACGAGCCCGCCCGAGGATTGGTTCGTGACGCAGCGGGTCGCTCACGGGGGCATTCCGGCGGGCGCGCTGGAGCGGGCGGGCGCTGCGGCAGCGGCCTTGAACTCGGCCGCGGAACTCGCGGGTCCGCAGGCGGGCGGCGGGCGCTGGCGCTTCGTCGGGCCGACCAATATCGGCGGGCGCGTCGTCGACATCGCGGTCGACCCCGTAGCGGCAGATACTCTATACGTCGCGGCGGCGACCGGCGGCGTCTGGAAGAGCAAGGATAAGGGTGCGCGATTTAGCGCGATCTGGCCGGCCACGAATCCACAGTCGATCGGAGCGCTTGCGATCACTCCCAATGGGACTCTCCTGGCCGGAACCGGTGAAGCGAATCCCGGCGGCGGCAGCATCACCTACGGAGGCTCCGGGATTTACCGTTCGACCGATAGGGGTGCGACCTGGCAGCTCGCCGGCCTAACGAACTCAGGTGCGATTGGCCGGATCGGGGTCGACCCGGCCAATCCGCAACGCCTCTTCGCGGCAGCGGCGGGGCAACTTTACAACCGCGGAGGCGAGCGCGGCGTCTATCTCTCGACCGACGGCGGTTCGACCTGGACCCTCTCGCTCGCGGGCCTGAACGACACGACCGGCGCGGTCGATCTCGCGATCGATCCGACGAATCCGAATCGGGTTTTCGCGGTGATGTGGGATCACCTGCGCGAGCCGGATTTGCGGACCTACGGTGGCGTGGGTTCGGGAGTTTACCGTTCGTTGAATGGCGGCGTAACCTGGCAACGTCTCGAGGGAGGTTTGCCCGCCTCCGGCCCCACCATCGGTCGTATCGGGATTGCGCTGGCTCCTTCACATCCACAGCGGCTCTACGTGATCGCGAATCAGACCAGCGGTTTCTTTCAAGGCTTCTACCAGTCGGACAACGGCGGCGATACCTGGACGAAGCTGCCGACTAACTCCACGCTCTCGGGCGCACAATCGAGTTATGGTTGGTGGTTCAGCCGGCTCTGGGTCGATCCGCTCGATCAGGCGCATGTCTTCGCGGCGGGCGTCTATCTCTGTGAGTCGAAGAATAGCGGTTCTACTTTCACCGGCTCCTTTAGCCCGCACGCCGATCATCACGCGATGGCCTGGGACTTAAAAGTGCCAGGGCGCGTCTATCTCGGGAACGATGGCGGGACTTATCGCTCGGATGTAAGTGGCTCGAACGATCAGTGGACGGCCGCAGTCAGTCAGCCTTTCACCCAGTTCTATAGCGTGGACGTGAGTGAGCAGGATGCCAGCCGTCTGGTCGGCGGCGCGCAGGATAACGGAGTCAATCGTTCCTACGGCGGCGGCACCGGTTGGAATGCTTATGTCGGTGGGGATGGTCTCGAAGCGTTGATCGATCCGAACGACCAAGACTTCGTCTATGGCTGCAGCCCATATGGAGTGTGCGCGCGCTCCACGAATGGCGGTGATTCCAGCTTCGACTTCACCGGCGCGACCGTCTCCGCGCGGCGGAATTGGCTCTCACCTTTGCAGTTCGATCCGTCGAACCCGGCCGTCGTGTACTACGCGGGAAACCAGGTGAACCGATCGGTTGATCGCGCGGTCCATTGGTCGGTGATCAGCCCGGACCTGACCGGCGGTCCTGGGCGTGACCCGAGTTATCCGTTTGGAACGGTGACGACGGTTGCCGCCGCGAAGACCGATCCGAATCGCGTGCTCGCCGGAACGGATGACGGGCGTCTTTGGTTCACTACTAACCTGGGTGGTAACTGGACGCGGGTGACGGACGCGGACGTTCCCGGCACCTGGATGACTCGTGTAACTGTCGATCCGCTGAATGCGCTGGTAGCTTACGCGACTTTCTCGGGCTTTCGTTCCGGCTCACCGCTTCCCTATGTGCTGAAGACGACCGATGGCGGAAGTAATTGGACGAGTATCTCGGGGAACCTGCCGCAAGCGCCGGTGAATGACCTTTTGGTCGTAGGTTCAACCTTATACGTGGGCACAGACGTAGGCGTATTTAGTGCCGCCAACGGCGGTTCGCGCTGGCGTGCTGCCGCCAGTGGCTTGCCGAATGTCCCGGTCACCGATCTCGAATATCGCGCGGCTTCGAACTCTCTCTATGCCGCCACCTTTGGCCGCGGAATGTATATGTTACCGCTGCGTTAGCGGCTGAGACCGACAGCTAGTGCTACTACAATCCCCCTCGGAGCATGCGGAAGCTTCTTTTGGCAGTCGCTCTCGTGCAACGTAACGGATGAAACGGCTACGCCTCTGAAGAACTGGACGAGCGGAAGCTCATCCCTCCGGAGGGACGCGCTTTTGCGCGTCGAGGTTTTTTCTGGCCGCTCGGAACTGGCGTCGGAACACCTCATGCGAGAGATTGAGTCATGTTCGTTAAGCTGATCGCTCTACTCCTCTTCGCCGCACCTGCGCTCGCCGGGGCTGACGCACTCGGTGATTTGCGCGCCACCTTGGAGCGGCTGCAGAGCGACCAAACCCTGCGCGCGCGCGTGGAGATCAAAACCCGGCGCGTCGGCGGCGAGAGCGGGAACCCGAAGCAGGCAGCCGGCGACAGCTCCGTCGTCGTGGAGAGCGGCGGCCTGCAGGGTTTGCGCATGAGTTGGTCGTCGGACCAAATCGGGCAGTCACGCCAGGCGGCGGCAGCCCGGATTGCCCACCCTGATGCCGCGCGGTCTGATGTCGCCACCCTGACTGCGCTCGAGGCCAATGACGCGCTCGACTTGCTCGATGCGGCCGAGCCGCTGCGCCGCGCGCTCGAAGGCGCAGCCTTGCTCGGGGACAAACCCGACACTTATAAAGGGCAACCGGCGCGGTTACTCGTCATCCGGCTCGATCTACGACTGGCGGAGGAAGGGCGGAAGGCGCTCAAGGAAAGCGACGCTACCCTTAAGCTCTGGCTCGACCGCGCGGGCCAGCCGCTCGGGATGGACCGCGACCTGCGTCTGCGCTTCAGCAAGTTTTTCCTGAGCTACCGGGTGCACGACGAAGATGTCCGAGACTATCAAATCGCCGGCGGCCGACTGGTCGTAGTTCGTTCGCAGCACGATAACTCTGGGAGCGGCCTGGGTCACACCGAGGAGACCCACACCACCACCACGGTTACGCTCTTGGCGCCGGGTGACTAGAGCGTGTTACGCAACGGGTGCCGGACGTGGAGCGCGATGCTCTGTCGTCGCGAGGGTGGACCCCCAAGCAAAGAAACGGGCGACGACGGAGCGTCGCGCTCCAGCCGCACTCCGTAGGTTGGCTGGAAAGTGCATGCCACGCCCTAGGTTATTCAATCGTCCGACGGTTTAATGCCTGGGCTTACTGATCAAGCCGAGCGCAAGCGCAACCGCGCCCACGATCAGATTCAGGAGCGCGACCGCCAGGTTCACATTGAGAAGGTGGATGATTGTCTCTTTCGGCCCGGGCACAAACCACAGACCGCCGACCACCAGCAAAAGAACACCGAGGAAAAGACAAAAGCCGCGAGCGCGCGCGGCCCAACCGAGCAACACGCCAATGACGCCGAGAAAGAGATGGATGAAGCCATGCAGCGCATTCCCGGTCAGGAACCCGAAGACGACCGGGCTAAAGAGTTCCCACCCGCCTTGGATGACGAGGAACAGTCCGATAACAATGGCAAAACGATCTGCTGGCGATTTCTTCATGGCTTAGCGTTTTACGGAAATCTTGTTCTCGACTTCCCGCACTCCGGCGACGCTCTTCGCGATCTCCTGAGCGGCTGCCTTTTGGTCATCGGAGATGACGAAGCCACTTAACTGCACGGTCGCCTTAAAGGAAGCGACTTGGACATCGGGAAATTTAAAGCTGGCCGAGCTGGCGAAGCTCGCTTTTACCTTTTCGGCGAGCTTCGCATCCTCCTGCTCTTCGGCCATCGTTCGTTCGACCGGTTCCCGGTTGCAGCTCGTGAGCACGGGGCTGATGAGCAAGACGGCCACAACTCCCGCCGCGATTGTTTTAAGGATTCTCTTCATTGGTGTCACCGGTTGCCGGGATAAGTCTCTTCTTCAGTGTGTCTCATTGCTCCCTGACCTGAGATGTCAGCATCTGTGCGGAGGACGACATTGGTAGTCGCACGGTCTCGCGCCTTTGTCACCGAAACTTTGCCCAACGACCCCATCACGTCCTGCTTTCCTGCACTAGCTATCTGCGCGGCGGAGGGTGACACATGCTTCTTAGAGGACGCTTAAAACTCTGTCATTCCGAGCGGAGCGCAGCGCAGTCGAGAAATCCCGTCGAGCTGCCGTGAACCCCCGGAATTGAAGCTTCCCAGAAACGCCACGGGATCCCTCGACTCCGCCCCGCGGTCGCGGGGCTCCGCTCGGGATGACTCGCTTTTTAGACGCCTTCTTTGGGAATCTCTTCGAACTCGCCGCGCTCCCGGTTCTTGCGCACACTATCCCACGGGAAAAATTTCCCGTTCATCGCCACGTAAACCCCCGGCGGTAGCACCTGCACGAAAGAAAGCGCACTTCCGAGATTGAAAAGCCCATCCGAGCTACCAAAAGCCCAGGGAATCATCGCCCCGGTCAGCACGACCGTCTTCCCCGTGACTTCCCGCGCGATCGCCGCGGCCGTGTCCGTCATGGTGTCGGTGCCGTGGGTCACGACGAGCTGATCTTCCGGCGCCTGCAGACAATTTTGCACGATCACCGCTCGGTCGGCTTCACTCATCTCCAGACTATCGACCATCATAACCGTGCGGATCGTGACCGGAACGCGTGAGCGTCCGCGTTTCAGCATTTCCGTGAGATGGGAGTCCTTGAAGAACAGTTCTCCGGTCCGCTCATTGTATTCCTTATCGAAGGTGCCGCCGGTGACGATGATGCGAATGGCCACGCGCTACCGGTAATGGAAATCCCGGACGATGCGAGCCGAGATTCGTCTCGACTCGGCCGGGCAAACTGAGGGTTCTACGGGTCCGCCGTCGCGCCGAGATGCGATCTTAAGTGCATGAGCACTAAAACCTTCAAGAGTCCTGTTATTTCCATTCTCGGTTGTATGACGGCGGCCGCGTTGATCCTTCCTTTCGCCGGATGCGAAGTGAAAAAGACCCAGGATGCCAAAGCACCGGATGTGGACGTGAGCGTAAAGGGCGGTCAGGCTCCGAAATACGACGTCGAGACTGCGGACGTGAACGTGCACAAGGAAACGAAGGAAGTGACCGTTCCGAAAGTAACGACGGAAAAGGAGAAGGTCACGGTGCCGAACGTCGACGTGAACATGCCGGGCGAAACGCCTACGCCGAATCCTTAAGGGGACGGCGGCTGTCGCTGTCGCGGCCCGCGAAATAACTCAGGGCTCGGAAGAGCCCGCTTTTCGGGCATCTCATTGGAGATCGATGGCTGGAGCGATCCGTTAGCCTAGAGCGCTTCACGTATTTTCAGCAGCTAACTTCTGGAGCGCGACGCTCCGTCGTCGCCCGGTTCTTTGCTGGGGTCCACTCTCGCGATGACTGAGCATCGCGCTCCACGGCCGGCGACCGTTGGAGAAAGTGCATGACACGCTTTAGGCGGTAGCCTCCTTACGGTCGGAGCGTGCCTTCGATCGAGTCGTCGAAGGTTTTCCCGATCGCCGCGCCGATCAGCATCTTCACGCCGGCGACCGCGGTGCCGTGTTTCGTGTCCCAATAGTAACCCTCGTTAGGCGCGACCTTGATCGCAGTGATCCGCGGATCGTCCACGCCTTCGGTGAACCACGTTTTCACGATCGGTTCCCAGAGTGCGATCCAAGGGACGAGGCAAGAAGCGCCAATACCCGCCGCGGAGAGAATGGGGAACAACCCGGCGCAGGTTCTCCATGAAACAAGATGGCCCGCTCGACATGCGACCGCGATCAGAGCCGCCCTGCCGCGTCTGCCTAACGAGGGGAGAGAACGATCCGTCAGGCGCGTTTTTCAAGCGCTGCGGATCGCGGTCAACGAAGAGTCCTCGGCCGTCGAGTCTTTCCTCCGCCACCTCCCGTCCTGATTCTCACCTTTCATTCAGAAGATCGTCGGGTGAAGAAATCATCTGCGCTGGGCTGGAGGCGCAGCTCTTTTCCGAGATCGCGCGCGAAGTCATCCGTCCGGGCGCCGCAGGACGCAACGCCAACCCGCGTTCGGTCTCGGCCAAATTGCACTGGGCGCGTCGGGCTCCCTGAGCCAGCGGCATTCGAAGTTGACCGGCACCGTGATTTTCTCGCAGAATCCCGGTAAGCGGCCGGCTTCGTGAAGTGGAGCGGCCGTCGTTCACCAACATCGAAAGGAATTAATGAAAGTAGCTAAATACAGTTTGTTAATCGCAGTGACGGTAGCGATCGCGTCGATCGGGATCGCTGCGCAAAAGAAGGAAGCGTCGGCCGAAGCGACCGAAGCCGGAGGCCACAAAGTTTACGATGCGGCCAACCTTCAGTGGGGCCCGCCGCCCCCGGGATTCCCAGCTGGTGCGCAAGCGGCAGTGTTGTACGGCAACCCGGGCGAGAAGGGCGTTTACACGGTGCGTTTAAAGGCGCCGGCTGGTTACAAGATCATGCCGCATACGCATCCGACGGCGGAGTTAGTCACGGTGATTTCGGGCGGTCTTCATGTGGGGATGGGCGGTAAGTTCGACGAGAGCGCCGGGGAAGCGATGACCGCCGGCGGGTTCGTTTCCTTGCCCGCCAAGATGCAGCACTTCGCATGGTGCACGGAAGAGTCCGTCATCCAGGTTCACGGAGAGGGGCCGTTTGAGATCAACTACGTCAATCCCGCGGACGATCCGCGGAATGCGAAGAAGTAACCGCGAAGAGCTGATTTCGTTTCGGCGCGAGGGAGAAATTCCTCGCGCCGATTTCTTTTCATCCTCGACCAGAACGAATCGGCGCATCCAGCGAGGCCGTTCAGACGAATCCCTCGAGCTGGTTTAGAATACCGACATGCCAATGAATACAGACACCTCAACGACAGAAACAAATCTCACCGCCGCACGCAGCGCAGCCGCCTACGCCGCGACGAGCGCGACGACCCCGCTGGGCCCTTTCACGATCGAGCGCCGCGCCCTCCGCCCGAGCGATGTCCGGATCGAAATTCTCTACACCGGCGTCTGCCACAGCGATCTGCACATGGCGCGGAATGAGTGGGGGAACAGCGTTTATCCGATCGTGCCGGGACATGAAATCGTCGGCCGTGTCACGGCCGTGGGCGAGAACGTGACCAAGTTCAAGGAAGGCGATCTCGCGGCGGTCGGCTGCCTGGTCGATTCCTGCCAGGATTGCGCAAGCTGCGCGGACGGCCTCGAACAGTATTGCGAAAAGGGTCTAACTCTGACCTACAACAGTAAGGAGGCCGACGGGGCGATTACCTACGGCGGTTACTCGGAATCTATCGTCGCGACGGAAGACTTCGTCCTCCACGTCTCTGAGAAGCTCGATCTCAAAGCCACCGCGCCGCTGCTCTGCGCGGGGATCACTCTTTACTCGCCTTTGCGACACTGGAAGGCGGGGCCGGGAACGAACATCGGCATCATTGGTCTCGGTGGGCTCGGCCACATGGGCGTGAAGTTTGCCCATGCGATGGGTGCGAAGGTGACCGTGATTACGACCTCGGTGGGCAAAGAAGAAGACGCCCGCCGGCTCGGCGCGGACAGGGTTCTGATCTCGAAGGACGCGGCCGCGATGGAGAGGGTCGCAAACTCCTTCGACCTGCTCATGAACACGATCCCGGTCGACCACGATCTCAATCCTTACGTGACTCTGCTCAAGCGCGACGCGACGATGGTGATCGTCGGCGCGATTGAACCGATGACCCACGATTTTGCTACGGCGCAGATTGTCATGAAACGCCGGAGCATTGCCGGCTCCTTGATTGGCGGCATCGCCGAGACGCAGGAGATGCTGGACTACTGCGCGGAGCACAACATCGTCGCCGACGTGGAGATGATTTCGATGTCGGAGATCAACGAAGCCTATGAGCGGATGCTCAAGAGCGATGTGAAATATCGCTTCGTCATCGACATGGCTTCGCTGAAGGACGCGGCCTAACGACTGCGAGTGACCCGGACTTCGGGACGATAAGCTATCCGCACGAGCAGATCGCCGCGGCCGCCGCGCGGTCGCGGCATGCCTTCGCCGACGATGCGGATGATTTCGCCGCGCTTCACTCTTTTGGGGATCGTTAGGCGAATCATCCCGCCGGTCGGGCGTTCGATCATCTCCGAGCCGCCTTGCTCCGCGCGTTGCGCGCTGATCCGCAGGTCGGTGCGGAGATCGGCGCCGCGGGCTTTGAAGCGAAAACCGGGCAGGGCCTTGAGGTGTAACTCGACGTGGCCGGGTGAGTCATGTCGCGGGATCCGGAGTCGCGCACCGGGCGCGGTCTGCGCGGGGATGGTGACGCGATAAGTTTCCGCGCCGCTGGCATTCGCCGGGTCTTTGACCGTGAGGTTCAGGGTCGTCCCGCGGAGGAAATCTTCGATCCGCAGCCGCACTACCTCCTTGATGTTGTGCTCGATTTTCGCGCGGCTTTTGGGCGCGGCCTGCTGACTGGCGCGCTCGAGTTCACGATCGTAAGTGCGCCGGCGTGCCGGATCGCTGAGCACTTCGTAGGCAGCGTTCAGAGTCTGCGAGCGCGCGCCGGCTTCGGGGTCGTTGTGATTCAGATCGGGGTGGTGCTTTCGCGCGAGCACACGGTAGGCATCACGGATTTGCACCGGCGTGCAGTTACGCGCAAGACCAAGCGCCGCGTAGTGATCGTCCGCTGAGGAATCTTCGGCCACGGCGCAACTTCGCGAACCTCACCGCCAAGGCAAAGTGCGAATCAGTTTCCGGCACCAAAGGTGCTCCTGGGGAGATAGAATTTGACCTTCTGCAGCGCCTGCTATTTTCCCGCCTCTCCGGGCACAAAAAGCGCCCGGCTTTCATTTCAATTACCTATGAAGACCTCTTGTTTCCCGCGCCTCCATGCGCGCTCGCGTCGACTCGGCTTTCTCGCGTTCGCGCTTCTTCTCTCGACCGTCCTGACCGTCCACGCCACGCGCAAGCCAAAGACGGTTCTCTACGCTGCTTCGGGCACTTTCGGCGTGGCCGGCACGCTCTACACGCTCAACCAGACGACGGGTGCAGTCCTCACGACCGTCGGACCATTGCAGGATGCAGCCGGCAACAGCTACGGAATTGGCGGCATGAAATACAATCCATTCGACGGCATTCTCTACGGCGCGACGATGGGCGATTCGCCGACGAACCCGAGCTATCTCGTGATCATCAATCCGCTGACCGCCTTGGTCACACCGATCGGTCCGGAGGGTGTGGTCCTCACCGATATCGCGATCGATCCGAAGACGGGGACCATGTATGCGGTCTCCGGCTTTAACCAAAAGTTCTATACCGTGAATCTCCAGACCGGTTTCGCGACCCAGACCGGTTCGACGGATTTAGGATTCCAAAACGGCGGCGGTCTGGCCGCTAACTCCAGAGGCGTGATCTACGGCGTCGATAACTTCACGACCTACAGTTATGACAAGGTCACTGGGGCGCCGACGCTTGTCGGTCCGACGCTGCTCGCGAACCTGGTCAAGGCGGCCGATTTTAACCCGAGCGGCGTGCTCTACGGCATGGAAGGCGGTGGCGGGACGGACAACACACACGTGCGTTTCCTCGTGACGATTAATCTCCTCACCGGTCTCGGCCTGGAGCTGGGAACGGTCGGCGTCAACGACCTGGATGCGTTGGCTTTCGTGCCGGCGAGCGGACACTAGCAGCGGCTTCGTGACGTGACGCGCGGCGAGCGCGTGTAAGTTACCGGCGAGTGAGCAGAGCATTCGTTAAAGAAGATGTCGACCTGCCGGAGCCTTCCGGCCGGAAACGCTCGGCGTCGGGACTGCCGCCGGGGGCGATCAATTATATCACCGCACAAGGTGCGGCGCGTTTGCGTGCGGAGCTGGAAAAGCTCGAGCGTGCGCCCGGAGCTGACGCCGAGCGGATCTCCGAGCTGCGCGAAATTCTTGAGGCAGTAAACGTTGTCGAAGTGCCGGATGAGCCGGGAAAAAGCGTTGGCTTTGGCGCGAGGGTTACCGTGCGCGACGCCCAGGGAAACGAGCGCGCTTATCAGATTGTCGGCGTCGAGGAGCTAGCCTTCTACTCTGAAGCAGTGACTTGGATTTCACCGATCGGCAAAGCTCTCCTGGTCGCGGCACTGGGCGAGCGCATCATCCTCGAAGAAAGCGGTCCGGTGCGCGTGGTCAGGATTGAATATCCGGCTGCGTGAGCTGCGGCGCGCCGGCGACGGCTCGGTGATTGCACGAGCTCCGGAAATGGTCCACGATCGCCCCCGATGCGTCACCAGGTCATGCGAACGAGGATTGTGTTTCTTCTGCTTAGCTGTGCGCTCGGCTTCGGCCCAGTCTCAGCCGGGCCGGTTGATTTCCTGAAGCGCGTCGGCCGTTCGATCGTGCACCCGCAACACGTCGAGCCTGCGACCCGGAAGACGAGAGTGAGTCGAAAGAATAAAAAGGCTACCGACTCAAAACCAAAAGTGGCCACGCCGAGCACTCCCAGCCCGACGGCCTCGGTCGCTCCGGTGGTAGAAGCTGTGCCGGCCGTTACACCAACACCGTTGCCCGTCCGCGCAGCCAGCGGCGTGCCGACGGGGCAAATGTCCGGAGCGGACCTGCCCTATGGCGTGCCAGTCGCGGGCCGGCCCGGATTTGTGACCAGTCCTTACTCGCCCTCCGGCGGCTACGTCGACGTGCGCGGCTTTCCCAGCGGGACCGAAGTCCGGGACCCGTATAGCGGGAAGGTCTTCCGGACGCCGTAGCCGGCGCGCGGGCCACGGACCGCCGCGTGGCCGAGGTTTTTAGTTTCCCGCCTAACGAATCCGCCCGGACCGTGCGATAGTAACGGGTGCAGAAGAAACTTTTCGCGGAACTCGGACTCGCGCCGGAAATCATCAAGGCAGTCGAGAAAATGGGCTTCGAGGAAGCCTCGCCGATTCAATCCGCGGCCATCCCGGTGCTCCTCGAGGGCGCCGATGTCGTCGGTCAATCGCAGACCGGTTCCGGCAAGACCGCGGCCTTCGGCATCCCGGCGATTCAACTCGTCGACGCCAGCTTGCGCGCGCCGCAGGTGCTCATCCTTTGTCCGACGCGCGAGCTTGCGGTGCAGGTGGCGGAGGAAATCGCGAAGCTGGCCTTTTTCAAGCGCGGCGTGCGCGAGCTGCCGATCTACGGCGGGCAATCCTACGAGCGGCAATTCCGCGGTTTGAGCGCCGGCGCGCAGATCATCATCGGCACGCCGGGCCGCGTGATGGATCATCTCGAGCGAAAAAGTTTGCGCCTCGACCAGATCAAGATGGTCATCCTCGATGAAGCCGATCGCATGCTCGACATGGGCTTCGTCGACGACATCAAGACGATCCTGCGCGGCGTGCCGGACGAACGCCAGACCGTCTTCTTTTCCGCGACCATCCCGCGACCGATCGCGGAATTGATCAAGACTTTCACGCGCAACCCGGTAAACGTGCGCGTCGATGCGGAAGCGCTGACCGTGCCGAAAATCGAGCAGATTTACTACGAAGTGGATCGGCGCTCGAAGCTCGAAGTCCTTTGCCGATTGATCGATCTTGAGGACGTAAAACTCGCGATCATTTTCTGCGCGACCAAGATGATGGTCGATGAACTGACCGAGCACCTGACCGCGCGCGGCTATAGCGCCGACAAGCTCCATGGCGACATGACGCAGGCGATGCGCGAGCGGGTGATGGCGAAGTTTCGCCGGCATGCGATCGAGATTCTGGTCGCAACCGATGTCGCCGCGCGCGGGCTCGACGTCGATGACATCGAGGTCGTTTTCAATTACGACCTGCCGCACGACGGTGAGGATTACGTGCATCGGATCGGGCGCACGGGCCGCGCGGGCAAGGGCGGCAAAGCGGTCACCTTCGTGGCTGGACGCGAGATTTATCGGCTCGAAAACATTCAGCGTTTCACAAAAAGCCGGATCCGCCGCGAGAAGATTCCTTCCGTGGAAGAAGTGGAAGGCAAGCGCACCGACGCCTTCGTCGAATCCCTCCGCGAAACCTTGGCGAAGGGCGAATATAAGCGCCACGATGAGCTGCTGGATCGGCTCCTCGGGCAGGATTATTCCGCGACCGATATCGCTTCGGCGCTGATTCACTTGTTAGGCGAAGATCGCAACCGTACGGGGCAGGCGATCCCGGAAGATCGCTACGCGAACTCGCCCGATCCGCGCGCGCGGGAACGGCGCGAACGGCCGCGCGCCGAATACGAGCGCTCGCCGCGGGATTCGCGAGAACGCTCGCGCCCATTCGAACCGCGCGGACCGCGCGAAGAAGCCGGCACCGTTTCCCACGAACCCGGCATGGTCCGGCTCGCCTTTAATGCCGGCCGCGCGCATTCGGTTGTGCCGGGAGATTTTGTCGGCGTGATCGCGGGCGTGACGGCGATTCCGAAAGGAGAAATCGGCGCGATTCATTTGCAGGCGACCAAGTCGCTCGTCGACGTCGCGGAAGCGCGCGTGCCGCTGATCCTGAAAAAGCTAAACGGCATCCAGTTCAAAGGCCGCAAACTAGCCGTCCGCGTCGCGAAGTAGGAGCGATTAAACGTTGTCATCCCGAGCGGAGTCGAAGGATCCCGTGGCGAGACTGTGAAGCGGCTCCACGGGATTCCTCGACTTCGCCTTCGGCTCCGCTCGGAATGACAGTGCAACTATGACGAAAAGAACCCTTGGGAACTCGAATATGCAGATCACGCCGATCGGGTTCGGCGCGTGGGCGATCGGCGGCGGCGACTGGCAATTTGGCTGGGGCGAGCAGGACGACCGCGACTCGATCGCGGCGATTCATCGCGCGCTCGAGCTGGGGATGAACTGGATCGACACCGCGGCGATTTATGGGCTCGGACATTCCGAGGAAGTGGTCGCGCGCGCACT
The DNA here is from genome assembly GCA_038234295.1 of Chthoniobacterales bacterium. GTDB lineage: Bacteria > Verrucomicrobiota > Verrucomicrobiia > Chthoniobacterales > UBA10450 > Palsa-1392. The sequence continues at coordinate 6,661 of JBBSUP010000065.1, read as the reverse complement.
CGCGAGTTGGAAGGGCGAGCAACCGTATGTGTTCACCAAATGTGGCATGGTCTGGGATGAGAACGAAAAGGTCGGTTACTCGCTGCGGAAGGGCTCGATCCGGCGCGAGTGCGAAGCGAGCCTGCGCCGCCTCCAGCGAGACACGCTCGATCTCTACCAGCTTCATTGGACTGCCGATGAGCTCGAGGAAACGCGCGAAGGTTGGGGGACGTTGGCCGCGTTACAGCGCGAAGGGAAAGTGCGATGGATCGGAGTCTCCAATGCGAGTGTCGAGGAAATGGAGGACCTCGAGAAGATTGCTCCCATTACTTCGCTGCAGCCGCCTTACTCGCTGATCAAACGTGACGTCGCAGACTCCCAACTGCCCTGGTGTGCCAAACACGGCGTCGGCACGATCGTCTATTCGCCGATGGCGTCCGGGTTACTAACCGGCGCGATGACGCGGGAGCGACTCGCGACGATGGATCGTGATGACTGGCGGTTGAAGAACGCGGAGTTTCAAGATCCGCAGCTGACGCAAAACCTGGAGCTGGTGGATCGTTTGCGCACGGTGGGCGAACGCCATGGGCGCGCGCCAGGGGAAGTCGCCATCGCGTGGACGCTGCATCAACCCGATGTCACCGCAGCCATCGTCGGCGCACGCAACGCCGGCCAGGTTGAAGGCGTCATCGGCGCAATGGAATTCCGCCTAACGAGCGAAGAAGTCGCGGAGATAGAGGGAAAGTAAAATGCTGATTAGGATGATCGCTTTTGGTGCAATTCTCCTCTGCGCGAGTTGCGCGAGCATGAAAGTATCGGACTTCGCGAAAGAGCGGCCGCTGCTTGATCCGGTGAACTATTTTACCGGCCAGACCTCGTCCTCGGGCGTGATGGAAAATCGCGGCGGCGCACCTCAGGAGATTGTAAAGACCTGGACCTCGGGACGTCGTGAGGGAGAGGTGCTTGTGCTCGAGCAGGATTTGCAACTCGGCCAGAAAAAGCAGCATCGATCCTGGCGCATTCGACGGCTCGACGCGCATCACTTTAGCGCGACGGCCAACGACCTGGTCGGCACCGCGACCGGCGAAGCTTCCGGCAACGTCTTCACCTGGAGTTTTACGCTCGCCCTTTCACTGGGCAATCCGCTCGCGAACGTGCGCATGACCCAGTGGATGTATCTCCAACCCGACGGTCGCACCCTGGTGAATCATTCGACCATTCGAAAGCTCGGCATCGTCGTGGCGCAAGTGACCGAGGAATTTCGAAAGCAGTAGCGCGTGCAGTCTACGTCCTAGCGCGTTGTCATCCCGAGCGCAGCGCAGCGGAGTCGAGGGATCCCGTGGGGTTTCTGGAAAGCTCCCGCGCGACAGGAACCGGACTGGGGCTTCCCGCAGCTCCACGGGATCCTTCGACTTCGTTCCGCTGCGCTCCACTCCGCTCAGGATGACACCTTTGTCGGGCCTCCGCTCAGATGACACGGTCGTTTCCGCGACGGTTCCTACTTCTTTCCTTCGATCTCGTTTGCGAGCTCGTCTGCTTGATACACCTTTCGCAACGCTTCGATGATCGCGGCGGAGTCGACCGAAACCGCGCGGGCCACTTGGTCGGTATATACGTAATCGAGCACGAGTGACTGGATGTTCCCGTCGAAGATAATGCCGACAAATTCCCCGGCGCGATTTACGACCGGGCTGCCGCTATTCCCGCCGATGATGTCAGCGTCGCAGACAAAATCGAGGTGGGTATCGAGAGCGAGTTCGTCTTTGCGCTCGACCCAGCGCTGCGGCAGGTCGAACGGCTCCCGATTCTGATGCTCCGCCGAGCGCCGATAGAGCCCTGCGAAGTCGGTAAAGGCCGGGACTTGTTTCCCATTTTCCTCGTAGCCGTGCACGGTGCCGTAGGCGAGGCGGAGGGTGAAAGTCGCGTCGGGATAAGTGTTTTCGCCTTCGATCGCGAACTGGGCCTTGGCGATCTGCGCGTAGGCCTGCTGCTTCGCTTCGTCGTTCGTGTCATAAGTCTTGCGCGCCTCGCGGGCGCGCGACTCGACGAGAAGCGCAAGGTTCAGGAACGGGTCGTTTGCGGCGTTGAGCGCAGCCCTGTCGCCGCCGGATAACTTCTTCCGGAAGGCCACATCCTTCAGCTTGGTTCCAGTCACCAGCTCCGTGGCGCGGGCGGAGGGCGACTTACCGGCGAATACCTTCTGCACGAGCGGATCGCCGGCGCCGAAGCGATTGGCGAGATCCGTCAGGGAATCGGTCAGGAGTAACTCTTCGAGATCGTCATACACCGGCTGGGAAGAGAAGAGCGCGAGCTCAAGCGACTCCTTCGAGCTTTCGCGGAACTCCGGCAGACGTTCGCCGTTCGGTTTCTTGTGCTCTTCCGCGGCGCGGACGAGCGTGCGCGCATACTCGAAGAGGGTGCCGGCAAAGGCACGCGCCCGTCCGCGCCGACCTTCGTAGTAGTCATACACCGGCGCGTTCTCGATGATCGCCTTCTGCGCGACCTCGATCTTGTCGTAGGCGTCGAGGGCTTTTTGAAACGTCTCGTCCTTGGCCGAGCCCGCCTGCATTTCCTGGCGGAGTTTGGCCTGATCGGATTCGAGCTTTGCGAAAATGGTCGGGTCAAGCAGACCTCCGAGCATGCCTTTGAGAGCCTTGCGGCTGTTCTGCACGCCGAAGAGATCGTCCCGCGCGCGACGGGCGTTCTCGAGCGATCGATCGCTGTAGCTCTTTAAGGCAACTTCCCGGCGGAAGAGCAAGTCGAGACGCTGGGGCAAAGCGCGGTCCCGAGCGTCGGCCAGCTCGAAGAGAGTCAGTTCGCGATCGGTCCGGCCGGGGTTGCCACTGACGAAAACGAGGTCGCCTTCCTTCGGTCCGCTGGAGTTAAACTTAAGGTAATTATCGACCTTTGCCGGCTTCCCGTTCTCGTAGACGCGGAAGAGGCAGATATCGAGGTCGTAACGCGGATACTCGAAGTTATCCGGATCGCCGCCATAGAAAGCCGCCTGTTGTTCCGGCGCGAAAACCAGCCGGACATCGGTGTAAACCTTGTAGCGATAAAGTTGATAAGAGCCACCCTCGTAAAGCGTGGTGACGTTGCTGCGCAGACCGGTCTTATCCTTCGATTCTGTCTCGATCTGCGCGATGATCGCGCGCCGCGCGGCGAGGGCGGCGGTCGGATCCATGTCCGGCTTCACGGCGTCATTCACGCGTTCGGTAACGTCCTCGATCGACTCGAGAACGTTGAGCTCGAGGTCGAGCGCCGGCTGCTCTTCGGCTTGCGTCTTTGCGTAGAAACCGTCGTGGAGGTAATTATGCTCGGCGCTGCTCAGCTTCTGCAAAGTATCGGCGCCGACGTGGTGGTTGGTGATCGTGAGGCCGTCCGCGGAAATGAACGAACCGCTCCCGCCGGAGTTGAAGCGAACGCTCGATTTTTGCAGGTGCTCGAGCCACTGCGACGTCGCATCGAACTGATATTTTTTCTGGAGTTGGGCTTTCGGCGGATTGTTGAAAAGCCACATGCCTTCATCGGCGCGGGCCGTGAGCAGAGTGCAGCCTAACGAGAGCAGAACGAGCAGACGCAACGGAATCATGCGCGAACCTTAGAGCGCGGGAGCGCGTTCAACAAATCCGTCGGCAATAAGCTCGCTTCTGTCCGCCGCCGCGCGAAGTTGCTCCCTTCCATGAGCGCCAACTTCGAGGAACTCGATTTCCAGGAAACACCGCTGGGCGAGCTCAGTCTGCGCCGGCGCCGCATCTTTTCGTTAGGCGGCTTCGAAGTGCACGAGGTCCAGCTGGGCGACGCGTTTCTCATGTCGAGCCTGTTCCACGAGGTGGAGGTCGCGCTTGCGCATCTCGGGCTGGGAGAACTCAGCGGGTCCGCTTGGGACGTGGTGGTCGGCGGATTGGGCCTCGGCTACACCGCGGCGGCAGCGCTCGAGCATGAGGAAGTAGCGACTTTGCTCATCGTGGAGGCCTTGCAGCCGGTAATTGATTGGCATCAGCGCGGGCTCGTGCCGCTAGGCGCGCAACTGACGGGTGATCCGCGTTGCCGGATGGTGCAGGCCGATTTCTTTGCCCGCGCGCTCTCGCCGGAAGGGTTCGACGCTGGGAAATTGTTCGACGCCGTGCTCCTGGATATCGACCATTCGCCGCGACATTTGTTGCACCCGGAGAACGCGAAGTTTTATGCGCCCGAAGGTCTGCGCGCGCTTTCCGCGCACTTGGTTCCAGGCGGAATCTTTGCCCTTTGGTCGGACGATCCACCGGATGAAGATTTTCTCGACGCGCTGGGAAGCGTCTTCGCCACAGTCCGCGCGCACATCGTGAGTTTTCCGAATCCGCTGCTCGACGGAACTTCCGAGAGCACGGTCTACGTGGCGGGCAAAGAGTGAGCAACGGGTGAGAGGCGCGGCCGCAGCATTGTGCCTTTGCTCCGCCGCGACGGTCCGAATGGTGTATCAGTAAGAATGTCCGACCCACGCAATGTCGCCCACGACAAGAAAGTAAAGCAGGAGAAAGAACACGATAAACCCGATGCTCCGGCGGAGGCGGAAGCGGTCGCCGCCCCGACTCCCGACGCGGCGGCGGAGGACCAAAGTCCGACCGAGCTGGAGAAATCGGTCGCGGTGCTCTCGAAGTTAAAGGAAATGGAGTTTCATTCGCGCGCCAACATTGAGACGCTGGCCGAACTGACGCTCACGATCGACGACGAGCTCAAACAGAAAGAATTTTCCGATCCGGTCGGCGCCCTCTACGGCGCGCAGGATCAATTCCAGACCAAGATCACGGAGCTCATCACCAGCTACGAAGCGCACGTCGAGAGCCTGAAACCGTCGGCGTGACGAAAGAAGACGCGCCTGTCCCGGGTCCGGTCCGTCCACAAAACTCAGTCATCCTGAGCGAAGCGTAGCGGAGTCGAAGGATCCCGTGGCGGAACGTGAAGGATGCACCACAGGATCCTTCGACTGCGCCCGCTCCGCGGGACTGCGCTCGGGGTGACCGAAGTCGAACGCGCGCCTTACGCAGCCGCCCGACGTTTTTGCTTCACCAACGACGAAGTGGAACGGCCGGCGCTCGCGCGGGCGCCGTTGCGTTTTGGTTTGATCGCCTGATTCCGGTTCAGGCTTTCCTGAAGCACCTTCACCAAGTCGACCACGTTGGTCGCGCGCGCCGGGGCGGCGGGCGCGGTGGTGATCTCTTTCTTGTTCGCCTTTTGTTCGATCATCTCGAGAACGGCATCGCGATATTCGTCGCGATATTTTTCCGGCTCCCAAGGCACGGTCATGCCTTCGACCAAGGTTTTGGCCATGAGCAACTCCTTGTCGTTAATCGTCACCTTGTCTCCGCTGTTCAGCTCGCTCGGGCTCAGGATCTCACTCGCGAAATGCATCAGCTCGAGGACCAGGAACAAGCCATCCGGCTTCACCGAAGCGAGGTGCTCGCGATTGCTGATCACGACCTTGGCGATGCCGATCTTATCCGTGCCGCTGAGCGCCTTGTGCAGGAGCGCGTAGGCTTTCTCGCCGCCTTTTTGCGGCTCGAGGAAATAGGGCTTGTAGAAAAACTTTGGGTCGACCTGGTTCACTTCGACAAAATCGGTGATGTCGATCGAGCGGGTCGATTCCATCTTTACCTTCTCAAAGTCTTCGTCCTTCAGGACGATGAAGTGACCGCGCTCGTATTCGTAGCCCTTCACGATTTCGTCGGCCTTCACTTCCTGCTGGTCGGCTTCGGCGACCTTCTTGTATTTGATCGGGCTCAGGTCTTTGCCGCGGAGCTGGCGGAAGCTCAATTTCTCTTCGCGCGTCGCCGGAAAAACGGCGACGGGAATGTAGACGAGACCGAAGGAGATACTGCCTTTCCAAATTGCGCGCATAATGATTAAAAGGTAAGCACGTTACGTGCAGCGCGCGCGGGAAGTCAATCGAGACTAACGAACTCACGAAATGGAAAATTGGATCGGCACCTCGGGCTTTCAATATCCGGAATGGAAGGGGACGTTCTATCCCGAGAAAATGCCAGCGGCGAAGATGCTCGGCTTTTACTCCGAGCGCTTCGCGACCACGGAAATCAACTACACGTTTCGCCGGATCCCGAGCGCGGCGACGATCCAGCGCTGGATCGAGGGAACACCGGCGTGTTTCGTTTTTAGCCTGAAGGCGCCGCAGCGGATCACGCATTTCGCGAAGCTGCGCGATTGCGGCGACACGCTCCGTTTTTTCTACAGCGTCGTCTCGGCGCTCGGGGAAAAGCTGGGGCCGATGTTGTTTCAGTTGCCGCCGACTTTTAAAAAGGACGTTCCGTTGTTAAGCGATTTTCTGCGCGAGTTTCCGGAAGGGATGCGGGCGGCGTTTGAGTTTCGGAATGCGTCCTGGTTTTGCGACGATACCTACGCCGCGCTGCGGACCGCTGGCGTTGCGCTCTGTGTCGCCGACAGCGAGAAGCTCCAGACTCCGATGGTCGCGACGGCGTCCTACGGGTACGTGCGGCTGCGCCGGGAAGATTATCAGCCTAACGACATCGACGGCTGGGCGGAGATCATCAGGCAGGAGGCGGTGCGGTGGTCGGATGCCTACATTTACTTCAAGCACGAAGAGAGCGGCATCGGACCGAAGCTTGCGCAGCAAATGAGTGAGCGATTGGGCGCGAGCAGATTGTAGGGCGGGCGCTTCGCCTGCCCG
>JBBSUP010000064.1:0-20574 GCA_038234295.1 Chthoniobacterales bacterium | reverse complement strand
GGCGCGATGGGCGCCATCTTCTATACTGAGCCGTTCCTGACCTTCGATTTGGATGTCTTTGTCGTTTTGCCAACGACGGCCGCTGGCTTGGTCACGCTTGCTCCGATCTACGACGGATTGCGCGCACGCGGATACGTTGAAGAAAACGAGTGCGTCAGCATCGAGGGTGTCCCGGTCCAGTTCCTGCCCGCCTATAACGCATTGGTCGAGGAGGCGGTCGAGGCAGCGCGGGAGTGTCTTTATGAAGATGTCACGGCGCGTGTCGTGAGCAGCGAATATCTTATCGCGATTGCTCTGCAAACCGGGCGAAATAAGGACCGCGAGCGGGTGCGAATTCTGCGCGAACAAGCAAACATCGAGATGGACGTTCTTGCTGACATCCTAAAGCGGCACCAGCTTGGGCAGAGATGGGAACAGTGGACGGAATGAGCACGGAGATGGCGAAGATACTCGCGGGGAAGGGGCGACGCCGACGAACACTCGCGCGTCTTCCCTACGCCGAGAAAGTTCAAGCGGTGATACAACTGCAGGAGATGGCTGCGGCGATTCTGCGCTCGCGCGGCAAATACGCTCGACCCTGGGGTGCGACCCGCTCCGGCACAACCAACTCTTTCCAGGCTTCCCAGTTCTCCGAATACCCGATTACGATTAAACAATAACCGAAGCGTCCTGCGCTCCCCATATACTTAGCTCCGGCTTCCAGCCGGTGAACCCAATTTTCCATACATCAGGGGAGCGGGTCGGAATCGAATATTTCGCAGGAGCCTGTCGCTGCGGCGGCCTGCCTGGGCCGGGCACAGGCCGGGTGAAATCTGGAACGAAAGGGAGATAACTATGGCAAATGCTACTTGGGAACCGCACACGAAACATGGCGATCTGGACACTGACGATCGCAAGGAACTGCCGGAAAGCGCTTACGCTTTCCCGAAGGATCGGAAGGAGCCAATGACGGATGCGTCGCATGTGCGTAATGCCATGGCGCGCTTCGATCAGGTGAAAGGGGTATCGGACGAGGATCGCGACCAGGCCTGGGCCAACATCAAGAAGGCCGCGCGGCATTACGACATCGACGTCGAAGAAGAGAGTTGGCGCGACCTCGGCAAATAGCCGCACACCAAAAATCCCGCGCACTAAGCGCAGCGCCGACGTTTCCTTGCACCCGCAGCCCGTTAAGAGCTTAAACGCTCGGTGGGCAAATTGCAGGGAGGTCTCGCCGATCCGAGCCTCGGCGGTGGCAATCAGAATCAGCGCGAGCAGCTGATGGAGACGGATGCTCCTGCCGAACCGGAAGCAGCCAACGTTCCCGTGGCTCGGCGTCGTGCCCTGGTCGCCCGGTTGTTCTCCGGGTTGCATCATCCTTGATCTTCGGCCGGCACGACCGCCACTACACGGAATGTACGGCGGCTTGAATGGGGAGTCGTTTCCGGGTTAATTCAACCCATGAGCGATGCCACAGCGGAAATTATCGCGGTCTGTGAAGCCCTGCCTCCGGCCAAACGACTGGGGGTGGCCGACTTTGCGAAATTTCTCACCCAAGAGAGCGATGCACGCTGGGATGCGATCATCGAGGATCCTCAACCGCGGCCGAAGCTGGAAGTCTTCGTCGAGAAAGCGGTCGCGGAAGGCAGTGAACCCCTGGACCTGGACCGGATGTGATCTCGCGCACGACGCGCACATTCTGGGCATAACAAATTCCTCGCAACCCGATGAGATGGAGCGGTTGACCCGCCGGACGGCTTGAGGTTCATTAAATGATCGTGAGCGCCGCTGCTTCCCCCTACTCCGAAGAAAAGCTTCAGCAGGTTATCCTCTATTTCCTGGAGCACATCAATAACGTGCATTTGGGCCGCACTAAGTTGATGAAGCTCCTCTATTTCGTGGACTTCGATCATTTCGAAGCCCACGGCCGTTCCGTTACCGGCGCGACCTATCGCAAGCTTCCCCACGGGCCATACGCGAAGGAGGCGGAGAAGCTGGCCAGGAAAATGGAAAAGGCCGGTTTGGTCAGCGAAGTGCAAGTGGATCACAAAGGTTACACCCAGCGCCGCCTGCTCACCGTGAAAGGCAAGTTCGATCCCGCGAAATTTTCCGGCACGGAATTACAGACTCTCGAACGAGTGGCGGCGGATTGGGCCGACGCCACTGCGATGCAAATCGAAGCCGCCACGCACCGGGAAGCGCCCTGGGCTGGTACGCAGGATGGCAAGACAATCGATTACGAGATGGCCGAGTATCGCGGCCCTCTCGGCGTCGAGCCGCTGGATGAAGCGCTCTCTTCCTCGAAAATATTTGCCGATTACGTGGCCGCGCTCGCCTGACCGGCCGAATGGGAGCCTACGCAGTCATTCGCACCCCGGCGTTTGACCTGCTGGCTAAAAGCTTACGGCCGACAACATTCCAAGCTGGAGCACGACCTCGGCCGGCTGGCCGAAGCGCCCGATCTTATGGGCGATCACGTTCCCGAGCTGAGAGACATGGCCCTGCCGATTTTTAAGACTCGCTGCAAAGACAGTTGCCATCGCATCGGCGCCTCCGGCGCGTGGCGAATTTACTCTGCCGTTCACAAACCTGCCGCGAAGCTCTTTCTGCTCTTCCTCCATCACAAGAAGGAGTACGAAAATCCGCGCCCGAAGTTTCTCCAACAAAAAATCGAGCAGGCCATGGCCAGCGCCTCGAAAGGCAAACCTAACGAATGAAGCCGTGGCCGGGCACGTTGATCCGACGGTGCGCCGGTGGCGGCTTGATTCTGAGTCTCGCCCCGCGCGATCAGGACGGGGTAGTTTCCTAGCGGGATGAGGCCTGATCGTGCCGCGATCCAACCTGATACCGCCGCGATTTGCCCTAAGGGCGGCAGGATCCACGGCCCGGGCTTTCAACGAGGAAGGAAGAAAGAAAGCCAGAACTCACTCTCTCGCACCCTGCGCGTTTGATCCTATAGTTTCCACATGAGCGGCGTTGTCACACAAAATCCCGAGGTGCTCGGCGATGAAGCGGTGTTTGCGGGAACGCGCATGCCAGCCAGGAGCCTGTTTGATCATTTGGCGGCGGGTGATTCGATCGAGCAATTTCTGGAAGGTTTCCCGAGCGTGAAGCGAGAGCAGGTGTTCGCCGTGATCGAAGCGGGCAATCTGCGGCGTTGATCGAGCTGATCGGAGGAGTTATTCTTGCCAATGAAAGCTGTTGAATTCACCGCTGTTCTGGGACCTGAGCCTGTCTTAACCATTCCGAGCGAGATCGCGGCGCAGCTTCCCAAGCAAGGAAACGCTCGAGTCATCATTCTCACGAGCGAGGACTCCGAAGAAGCGGAGTGGCGCATGGGTGCCTACGAGCAGTTCGTGCGCGAAGATCCACCCGAGGATTCAGTTTACGATACGTACCGCTAAGCGTGTTCGGCGAGATTTTCATCTGCCAGTTTCCGTTTACCTCTGGTCTCTCGAGTAAGCCCCGCCCCGCGCTTTGCTTGTTTGATCTCGAACAAGATATACTGATTTGCCGAATAACCTCCGTGCAGAGGAACGGCAGCCTCGACATTACGCTGGCGGATTGGCAGCAAGCAGGACTTGCCAAACCGTCGGTGGCACGGCTTGACCGGATTGTTGCCGCAGAAAGGACTCTGCTAGGCCGTCGTTTAGGAGAGCTGAGCGCGGCCGACAAAGAAGCGGTCAGGCAAGCCTGGAATCAACACATGCGACTGTGAAACGGCGCGTCCCAAAACCCGCCTTGTTGGCAGAGGCGTTGTTGCAACATGGGAGAGAGAATGAGGCGGTCGAGACGGAGCAAACACGGCACGAAACACGGTTGCGCGCGCCGGATGGCACGCTCTTGAATGATGCGGAGCGCGTGGTTTATCGACATCGGAGCCGATGAACCGCGCTTTGTTACGGCCGATCCGCTTCCAAAACCATGAAGACGATCAACTCGATGCGGTGGCTTTGACCTCTGACCTTCCCAAACACGGACTCGTCCGCGGCGACGTGGGCACAGCCGTGCTGGTGCATGGCGGTGGCGCGGCCTTCGAAGTGGAATTCGTCGGCTACGACGGTCACACCGTGGCGCTGCTGACTTTGGAGAGCGGGCAAGTACGCCCTCTCGACACGCACGATATCCCACACGCAAGAGAACTGGCGCAAGCTTGAGGAGCGGACGCAATGCTCCTGCGGAACCCGGCACGATAAGCGCCTTTGTCTTTTTTGACTTGTCGCTTCGCGATGGACAGTGACGCTCAAGGAACGGAGCAGCTGGGGAAGTCGCCCAGCGGGGCGGGCAAGCCGAAAATAAGTTGGAACTAATCGTGCCGCCCTGATATACCGGCTCAATATGAACAAAAACATCTTCTACATCATCGGAGTCATTGTCGTTATTATCATCGTGCTCAAGGTGCTCGGCGTGTTTTAGACCGCAGGCCGGCGCTGGCGGCATCGGTCGTGGGCGATCTGTAATTCCTGGTCGTGCGGTGTTTGGCGGCATCGGGTCCCTTGTAGCGTCGGCTGTCCTCAGCGGAAATCTCCCCATGCGCTGAGACAGCGGACCCTACAATGCGGGACGACTCCCTTTGGTCGTCCCTTCATGGCTGATCTTACCCGGCGTGCGTTCAGACCGCCTCCGGCGCGATGCGCCTGCACTGCGCGGTGGAAAGCCGAGCCGTTGCCGCGATCCGGTCCCGGCATCAGGCAGATTTGCCCGACCTGGGTGACAACGCTGCTTCGATTGTCGTGTTGCTTGCCGTCCCACTCAACGCCGATCCAGCCATGCAACCTTGCCGGTATCGAAGTCGTAGTAAGCTTCCACGACCCGGACATCTGCCTTGAGCGCGCCGAGCTGGGCTTTCTGCCGAATCTCGGCGGCGACGTGGTCGACATTACTCTTGATCGAATTGACCAGCGGATCGCCCGCCTGATCGTGCACCGCCACCACCGCCGGCCGAATGCTGCGCACGATCGCGCCGACGTGACCGGGTGCATCATCCCCGGCGATGGCCGCCTGGACGGCGCCACAGCGAGCGTGGCCCAGCACCACGACAAGTCGCGCACCGAGATGCTCGACCGCGTATTCAATGCTTCCCAGCTCATAGTCCCCCACCACTTCCCCAGCCGTGCGGACGACGAAAAGATCTCCAATGTTCTGATCGAAAATGATCTCGGGCCCCGTGCGCGAATCGGAACAGCCGACGATGACGGCGAATGGATGTTGCGAGGTGGCGGTCGCCGCGCGGCGGGCGCGCGTGGGCTTCGCGCTGCTCGTCGCGGCGGAGACAAAACGCGCGTTTCCGGTCTTGAGTTTCGCCAACGCCGCGTCGGGTCCCGTGGAGGGGGCGGGGTGATCAGCCGCCAGGATCAAACCGGCTCCACTGAGGAGAACCAGGGCAGTCAGTGACAGTATTTTATGCGGCGCAGTTCTCATAGGGCCGACGATTGTTGAAAGGCGTAGCGGAATCGAGGAAAAAGTACCGAATCGCACCGCTGCGGGACGGACTCGAGCGCGCGCCATCCGGTACGAGCATCTTACGGGCAAAATATCAGGAGCACGAAGACGGCGAAAAGCAGGAGGTGAATGCAGCCCTGCAGGACATTGGTCCTGCCGCTCCCAAACGTGACCACGCTGGCCGCCAGCGTGAGCAGGAGCAGCGGAAGATTGCCGCCGTCGAGGCCGAGCGTGACGGGCCGGTGTGTGATCATTCCGATGAGCAGGACCGCAGGGATTGTGAGGCCGATCGAGGCGAGGACGGAGCCGTGCAGGATATTCACCGAGCGTTGCACCCGATTTCCCATCGCCGCCTTAATGCCGGCCAACGCCTCCGGAGCCAGCACCAGCCCGGCGACAATCGCACCGCCGAGGGCCTGCGGCATTCCGAAGCGCTCGATGCAGTTGTCGAGAGGGAAGGCGAACTTCTCGGCCAGGATTACGACCACGATGAGGTAAAGAATTAACATCACGGCGTGAAAGCCGGTGGAGCGCATTTGCGCGGCGTGATGATCGACAGCATCCGCGCTCGCGACTGCGTCTTGCGACTCGAGGAAATAGGCGCGATGGCGGCTGGCCTGCGTGATGAGAAAGATCCCGTAGAGAATGAGGGAGGTGCAGATGAGAAATATTTCCTGCACCGATGTAAGTCGTGGCCCTGACAATGATGTGGTGAAGTCCGGTAGAACTAACCCGAGCACCGCCAGCGACATGATGGTGTTAAGATAGGCGCTGGTTCCCTGGACATTGTAATATTGCTCGCGATGGCGCAGCCCGCCGAGCAGGAGCGACAATCCGACCAGGCCGTTGAGCGCGATCATGACTACGGCAAACATCATGTCGCGGGCGAGAGTTGGGTTGTTCGCCCCGTGCAGCATGGCGGCGGATATCATCATCACTTCGATGGTGATCGCAGACAGCGTAAGGATGAGTGTGCCGTAGGGCTCCCCCATTTTGAGGGCAAGACAATCGGCGTGACGGACGACCGAGATCGCCGACCAAAGCACCCCGATAAAAAGCCAGGCGAAGATTCCCGAGAGCACGAGGACGTGACCGATGTGGTCCAAAGCTGCGCTCCCTAGCCAAAGGAAGAACACCGCGCTCGCGAGACCGAGGATGAGCGGAAACTCCACCCGTAACAGCCCTCCGAAACCGCGGACAGATGGCGACGGGCTGACGGCAGCTTTCATTGGCGCGAGCTTAGGCAAAGCGGGCACCGTTGCGCAATCTCATTCCCCTCAAGCCATTTCCAGAGGGAAGTGGTCGATGCCGTATCGACATTGGCTCTTCGTGCCGCACTCCTTGGCCGAGTGAAGAAAATGCACTCCTTCGAGGCTACTCAGGACCCCACGCGCAGCGTGGAGCTTCGGCTCGCCAGAGCCAAACGTGCTGCGCTAATATTTTCAATCACGCAGTCCAATGTCGAATCCCCAAGCGCAAACTGTCTCGCCGGGCGTGCGTTTTCAAGGCTTCTGCAGGCAAACGAAACCGCGTGAGCAAATGAAGGTTTCGGAGGAAACAGCTTGGAAGCGGCGGCGGAAAGGCGATGATGCCGCCTTATGGGAAACAGCCAAGGGAGAGACAACGTGAAGAAACGCGCGAGGCGCCGCAAGAAGAACGATCGGCTCGCGCTCGCGAAGAAGACTGCGAGCAAAACGAAGGCGAAGTAGTGCGCGGATAGATCGGAGGTCAGGGGACGGAGGTCAGAGGTCAGGTTAGCGTGCGGTGCCGCTTGGTGGTTGTAGCGTGCGCTGTCTCAGCGCATCCCATGGCGGCCGGAGATTCCGCTGGGGACAGCGGACGCTACAGGGACCGGCTAACATTCGCCTGGCGCGAACGTTCGTGAATGACGCCGGAGTCGCTCTCGTGGTCTTAGACCTGCGAAGCACGTCCCTCCGGAGGAACGTGCTTCCGCGTGTGTAGTTCTTCGGTGCCCCAACGGGTGAGGGCGTTACTTGTTGAGTAAGTCTTGCGGCACTTTCCCGCCGTTCTCGGAAAGTCTCTTCATCACTTCTTTGTGCAGCCAGATGTTCATCGTCGCGGAGTCGCTCATGTCGCCGGTATAGTGCAGGTCGGTCGCCAGTTCTTTGCGCGCGGCCAGGCTGCTATCCATCCCGACCAGTTCCATCAGATCGACGATCGAGTGTTTCCAATCGAGGTTCTCGGAATTCTTCGCGGCCAGAGCGTCGAGAGTGGCGGCTACGTCCACTTGCTTCGCCGGAGCTGCGGAGGCAGGAGCCGGCGCTGCGCCGCTCGCGTTGGAGGGTGCAGGCGTCCCGGCAGGTGCGGAGGAGGCGCCCGGGCTCGTGGCACCCGGGGCTGAGCCGGCGCCACCGGCAGTCGGCTGTGTAGTTCCCTCCGCCGCGCTCGATGAAGCGTGACCAAAGATTTTCGTCATTAGAGTATTGAAAAGTCCCATATGAACTCGATTCGTTTTTCATCGACCGACTGCGCGGGAATCAATCTTCGATGTAGTCGGTTTGTGTCGCTACGGCCGCACAAATGCGGGGGGATGATACGGCACGGATTCTCCTCGGGCTACTTTCTTACAACCTTGTCGCTCCTCGCGCGCGTTATTCTCTTGGGAGAGAATTTTTATGAAAAGAGAAACAGTGGAACGGAAGAGCGGGTCGAAGGAAAAAACTTATCCAACCGAAGGGCAAAAACCGCCGAGAGGGACGAGCGCCGAGGTCGGGATGATCACGAAAGGTTCGGGGAACACCAAAGCGAATCAAACGACAACGACCACGAATCGACTGCGCTCGATCCCGCAGGCTTTTCTCAATAAGATGGGCGAGATGCATACCGCCGAGAGGGAACTCTCGCTGGCGCTGCCCCTCATCATCGTGGCGGCGCAGTCGAAGGATCTTAAGACGCTCCTCACCCTGCACCTGAAGGAGACCAAGGGGCATGTGAAAGCGCTCGACCAGATCGGTAAGTCTCTGGGCCAAGAGTTGCCGACGAAAGGCTGCAAGCGGATGACGCAGCTCATCGCCGAAGGCGTGAAAGTGATCGGAAAACGGCTCGTTTCGGGCGAGCAGGACGCGCAGTTCATCGCCGTGGGTCAAAAGATTGAGCGCTTCGAGATCGATAATTACAAAGAACTGTGCGCGACGGCGAAGCAGAAAGATTACGCGCACGAGTTTGCGCTGCTTACGTCGATCCTGAACCAGGAAAAAATCGCCGAGAAATTGCTGGGCCAGTTGGGTGACGGCAAAGGCCCGCTCAATCAACTCATCGAGAAAGCGTCCCTGGCCGGCGCCAAGTCGGGGTAAGTCTCGAAGTAACTCTGCAGGTGCCGGAGCGCGGAAGACGGCGCGGGCTGGCGGGTAGCGGCAGCAGGCGGAGAGTTCGGCGGGGGCAGGCGGAGTGCCCGCCCTACAATTGGAAGGTCGGCTTTCGCCTTCCCTTTCCGACTGCCGCAGATGGGGACGTAGCGAACAGGTGTCCGCCGCGATGGAGATTCCCCTGAGCACGCAGATTCGCGACGAGCGAGTTCCGTCGATCCTAGTCATGCGGAAGCATGACCCCCCGGAGGGACGCGCTCCCTCCTCTGCCCGGGACGGGCTACGCCGTGGCGCTTCCGCGCGTCCAGTTTCTTCTGTAACGGTCCCACCCTCGGCCAGTCTTTCTCCCTCCTCCGCGTCCTCCGCGCCTCCGCGGTCAATCCCCTCCGCGTTGCACAGAGAACCCAGCCCAGCGAAAGTAGCAACCCTTGCACGCGCTCAAAAGGTTCCTCTTACTCCTCTTCTGCATCCTCGCCACGTCGCTGGTGCGCGGCGCGGAGGATAAGTGGCTCACCTACGAAAACTGCCAGCTCTTGCCCAACCCCTCGAACGACGGCGATAGCTTTCACGTCCGCGCGGGCGGGAAGGAATACATTTTTCGGCTCTACTTTGTGGATACGCCGGAGACGGACGCGAGCATCCCTGAGCGCGTCGCGGAGCAGGCAACCTATTTCGGCGTGAGTATCCCGCAGACCCTCCAGATCGGGCTCGAGGCGGAACGTTTCACTCGGGCGAAGCTGGCGCGGCCTTTCACGGTCGTGACCAGCAAGGAAGACGCGCGGGGGCGGAGTCATCTGCCGCGTTACTTCGCCTTCGTCGAGATGAACGGCGAAAGTCTCGCGGAAGATCTCGTCGCGAATGGCCTCGCGCGCGTCTACGGCGAGAAGGCGCAAGGCCCGCAAACCCGAGCGCCCGCGGCGGAGACACAGCAACTGCTTCAGCTTGAGCGCCGCGCCAAAGCGCAGAAGCTCGGCGGCTGGGGCATCGGCACGGGGCGATTGAATACGCGCGCCGCGGCGATTCCGGGACCGAGCGCGGCGAGGAGCGGCACGGATTCCTTCTCCGCGTTTTTTCACTCCCCGACTCCGACACCCGCCGCCGCCGTGCCAGCTGGCTCACACGGTTATCTCGATCCCAACAGTGCGAGCGCCGAGGCGCTGCAGAACCTCCCCGGCATCGGTCCTGTCCTCGCGCAACGCATCATCGCGGCGCGGCCTTTCCAGAGCGCGGATGAACTTCGGCGCGTGCCCGGGATCGGCCCGGCGAAGTATGCCGTGCTCCGTCCTTACTTTCGTTAGGCGAAAATGTCCGTCCGTAGCGGAGCGCTTGCCCCGCCGCGAATCCTGCCTTTCTTCTCGCCCGCGCGCCGCGGAGCGGGTAGCCTTACATCCGGCGGTTCCTGGTCTGGGCCGCGATAGTTATCATCATGAGTACTCCCAACACGCTCGGCCTGGATCGCCGGGCGATCCCCGGCGCGCTCCCGGCGGAGGAGTTGCCCGATCCCTACGATGTCCGGCAGTGGGATGTCGACTTCCTGCGCATGCCGGAGTTTCTCCGGGGCCGGCGCTTTGGAATCTCCGACCGGGCGATGACGGTCCGCTTCCCGATCCGGATGTTGCGTTACTGGTTCACTTATCATCTGCTCGTGGCCGAATATCGCCGTGCGCGCCGGCCGCTCGACATCCTCGAACTCGGCACGCACAACGGCCAGATGCGCGCCTTCGCCCGCTTCGCGAACGAACGGCTGAGCGACCGCGCGCAGCTCCCGCGCTGGAGCCGCTGGCTCGGCGTCGATGCCCTGCCCCGGCGGAACATCCTCCGGCGCGCGGGCTATCGCGACATCATCCAGGCCGATCTGGAAGCACCTAATCTTGCGCTGCCCGATTGTTTCGACACCGCAATTTGTCTGCACATCCTCGAGCACACCGCCGATCCCGGCGCGGCTTTGCGGAAGGTGGCCGCGGCGTTGCGACCGGGCGGCAGCGTCATCGGCGGCTCGCCCGTGCTGCCGCATTTCCTGGCGGGAATCCGCGAGCGTCAGCTGCGGCGTTCCGCGCAGAATCTCGGGCACGTGACGGCCTTCTCTCCGGAACGGGTGCGCCGGCTGGCGGAGGAAGCCGGGCTCACGATCGAGTTTCTCTCCGGCGCCTACTTCATGCGGCACAAGGGCTTCATCTGCGAAAACTCCCGCACCTGGCTGCGACTTAATCTCCGCTGGGGCCGAGCCTTTCCCTGGTGGCCCGGCGAAGTGCACTGGCTCGCGCGCAAGCCGGTCTAGGACCCGCTAACTTTCCCAGCAGCGAGGAGTACCGGAAGTCAGGCGTCTCGCCTGACTCGGCGAACAGGCTTCCAGCCTGTCGTCCATTTAGCAGGCGAGACGCCTGCTGGCCGAGTCAGGCTGGAAGCCTGACTTCCTGTGCGAAGCCTCCGTCAGTTCGCTAACCCACAAACGCGGGAATGCCGGTAATCTCCTGGCCGAGCACAAGTAAGTGTATGTCTTCGGTGCCTTCATAGGTCTTCACGCTTTCCAGGTTACACATATGCCGGAAGCACTGGTAGTCATCGAGAATCCCTACCCCACCTAGTATGTCCCGCGCGGTCCGCGCGGCATCGAGGGCGATCTCGACGTTATTCATCTTTGCCATCGAGATATGGTAGTGCCGCGCGGCGCCGGAATCCTTCAGTTGCGCGAGCCGGCTCGCGAGCAGTTGCGCCTTAGTGATCTCGGTGAGCATGCGCGCGAGCTTGGCCTGCACGAGCTGGAAACTTGCGATCGGCCGGCCGAACTGCTGCCGGCGGAGCGCGTACTGGCGCGCCTCGTCGTAACAGGCCATCGCCGCGCCGACCGCTCCCCACGCGATGCCGTAGCGCGCATGATTCAGACAGGTCAGCGGCGCGCGCAGGCCGTTGCTTTCCGGAAGGAGCGCACTCTCCCGGAGCGGACACTCATTAAAAGCCAGCTCCGCCGTGAGCGCCGCGCGGAGCGAAAGCTTTCCTTCGATCAGCGTCGCCTCGAACCCCGGCGTTCCCTTCTCGACAAGAAAACCGCGGACCGCGCGCGCGCTTTCCGGATCCACCCCCGGCTCGCCCTCAACCCGGGCCCAGACGATCGCAACATCGGCGATGGTGCCGTTGCCGATCCACTTCTTTTGACCGTTGAGCCAGTAGCCATTCGCGGTCTTGCGCGCGCGACACTGGAGGCCCGCAGGGTTAGAGCCATGCTCTGGTTCCGTGAGCGCGAAACAGCCGAGCCGTTCGCCCCGGGCCATCGCCGGGAGCCAATGACTCTTTTGTTCCTCCGATCCGAAAAGATCGATCGCCGTCATTGCGAGCGACCCTTGCACCGACGCGAAAGTGCGCAGGCCGCTATCCCCCCGTTCCAGTTCGCGCATGATGATTCCCGCCGCGACGCTGCCGAGCCCGGCGCAACCGAAACCCTTGATCGCCGGACCGAACGCGCCGAGTTCCGCGAGCTCCGGCACCATCTCCATCGGGAAGGTCCCATCGCGGTAATGCCGAGCAATCACCGGAAGAAAACGTTCGCTGACCCAACTGCGTACACGATCGCGAAGCGCGCGCTCTGCGGGGGTCAGAAGCTCGTCGAGTTGATAGAAGTCTACCGCTTCGAAAGCGGCGGAAGAGTTAGCCATGACTGGCCTAGAATAGCAGAGAGTCCGATAACTGCATCACCCTTCCCGAACGACAGATGATAAAACCTTAAGATTGACAAAACCCCGCCGGTTCTGTCTCCTCGTGCATGTTTTATCGCGCTGTCCGCTCTTTCCCGATGCTCGCTGCGAGTGTCGTCTCCGGTTTCAGCATTCTTTCTGCGCTCCCCGTAGCTGCAGCCGGGATCGGGCAACACAAACCGCTGCCGACAGGAGCGCTCGAGGAGATGGGTGACGCGCCCGTCTACGTTTGGCGTCTGGGACTTTCGCCGCGGATGGTTTCGCAGTTTGGCGCCTTTACGAGCACGCAGGTGAATGTCTCCGCGACCGGCCAGAACATCACCGGCGATGCGGCGAACGAGCCGTCAATCGCGGTCGACCCGACCAATGGGAACAAAATGACGATCGGCTGGCGGCAGTTTAATAGTGTCGCTTCGAATTTTCGCCAAGCCGGGTGGAGTTACACCAGCAATGGCGGCGCCAGCTGGACTTTCCCGGGCGTGCTCGAGAATAACGTCTTCCGGAGCGACCCTGTGCTGGGGGCGGATAGCACAGGCGGCATTTTCTATCTCAGCCTGCTCGACACTTTCTTCGATGACATGTGGCGCTCGCTCAATGGCGGAGTGACTTTCACCCGGCTCGCGCCGGCCACCGGCGGTGATAAGCAGTGGTTCACGATCGATAACACCAACAGCATCGGCCACGGCTTCCAGTATCAGAGCTGGAGCACGGGCGGGAATAACTATGGAGGCCGGCAATTCAGCCGCTCGACCGATGGCGGGTTCACCTGGATCAATCCCGTGAGTATTCCTAACTCTCCGTCCTGGGGCACCCAGGATGTGAATACGGCCGGCGACCTCTTTATCGGCGGGGTAAATCTGAGTACCGGGCAAAACTGGTGTGAGCGCTCGACCAATGCGAAGAACGCTGGGGTAACGCCCAGTTTCGATCAAAGCACTCAGGTAAATCTCGGCGGTTTTATCGCCTCCAGCGAACCGATCAACCCGGTCGGGCTCGTCGGCCAGATTTTCCTCGCGGTTGATAAATCGAACACCGCGCTGAAGGACAATGTTTACCTGCTCGCGAGCGTCATCCCGACCGGCGCGAATACCGGCAGCGACGTGATGTTCGTGCGCAGCAGTGATGGCGGCCGCACCTTCAGCGCCCCGGTGCGAGTGAATGACGACCCGATCAATCGCAATAAGTGGCATTGGCTCGGTACCCTCTCGGTCGCCCCGAATGGCCGCATCGACAGCGTCTGGCTCGACACTCGCAACGCCTCGAACAACACAGACTCTCAGCTCTTCTATTCTTACAGCACCGACGGCGGCGTGAACTGGGCGCCGAATGTCGTCGTGAGTAACTCTTTCGACCCGTTCCTTGGTTATCCGAACCAGAACAAGATGGGCGACTACATCACCATCGTCTCGGATAACGCCGGCGGCGACGTAGCCTACACCGCGACCTTCAACGGTGAGGAAGATGTTTACCACGTGCGCGTTGCGCCAGCCGGGGGTAGCACGCTCGCGCTCACCAGCGCCGCCTCGGTGAAGGGCGGCTTCGCGATTGACCTGCCCTTGACCGGCGCTCCGGGAATCGAGGATCGCAACGGCGGGCGCACCGGCGACTTCCAGGTCGACTTCGTTTTCAGTAATCCCATCAGCAATGTCGGGGGAGCGTCGAGCAGTTGCGGGACGGTCACGGGCGCCACCATTAGCGGCAACACGGTGACGGTGACTCTTACCGGCGTGACCTGCAACGCTACGGAGATCGTGCTCACCCTAACGAACGTAACCGATAATCAATCCGGCACGCTCGCTACTGCTTCCGCGGCCATGGGTCTGCTCCTGGGCGACGTGGATGGCGACGGCTCGGTCACGAAAACAGATTCGCGCGCGGTAAAACTCGACCAGGGCGCGACCACGAACGCAACGAACTTCCGCGAGGACATCAACACCAATGGCACGATCGACCGGACTGACGCGAACGCGGTGAAGCGCGCGTCCGGGACTTCGCTTCCGTAAGCCTGCTAAGGCTGATCTCCGCAATGTAGGGCGACCGCTTCGGTTGCCGCGGGCTCATTGAGCGCGGCAGGCGGAGCGCCCGCCCTACAATTGGTTGGCGCTCGCGCCTGTCATTCCGAGCGAAGCGGAGCGGAGTCGAGGAATCCCGCCGGGTTTCTGTGAAGCGACGCGGCAAGCAAGCTCGCGGCGGAGCTTCGACGTTCTCCAACGGGTCCCTCGACTCCATTGGGCTCCGCTCCATTCCGCTCGGGATGACCGCTTCGGTCTAACTGCGCGGCCGAAAGGTGACACGCTGCTCGTCGATCTCTCCGCCTCTGTTGAGGAAGTAGTCACGCACTGCGTCCGGATAGAACTGCCCGTTATTCTCCCGATTAAAACTCAGGTGAATGCGCCCGCCCGGTTTCAGCCGCGTTTCCAGGTCATCGAGAAAGAACTCCCACTCCTTCGGTCCCCATAGGGCCGGGCTCTTATGCCCGTGGAAGCAGATCATGAACGCGGTGATGAGATCGAACCGATGCTCAAACTCCGGCAACGGCTGAAAAGCTTTCACCCAGGAAACCACGCGGGGCACGCCGAGTGACTCGGTCATTTCCCCGTACATCGGGACGACATCAGTATCGAGCCCGATGACGTCGTGACCGAGCCATTGGCAGATGAAGAGAAAGTAGCCGGCGCCCGAACCGAGATCGAAGACCTGCTTTCGTCTGCCCCAGTCGAGGTCGAGGTAACGGACGCGTTGGAGATTTATCCGAATCCAGCGGGGCAGCTCGAGGTATTTCGGCCAGGTATCGCCCGGGTTCGGCACCGCATGGCGATCGTGGATCGCCCTAAACTTCGCCGGATCGATCGCTTTCATGATCGCCTTGTCGAGCGAGAAGACGAAGCGACGCGCGAGCAGAACTACACCGATATGCTGGCGAGCGCTTCGCAGCACCTGCGGGTTGAAGACTTTCGAGAGCTTGTGAGTGAGGCGCATCGGGAATCAGAAGGCGGCGAGGAGCAGCCCGAGCCTGAAGAGAATCATGAGTACCCCAAAACCGAGAACGGCATAGACGATCCGATCCTGTAGCTTCGCTCGGCGCCAGGCCTGCGCGTAAGGAATGCGCGTGAACGAAACCATGGTGTAGAGCGGAAGATAAGTGCCCGGGAACCAGCCTTCGAGCGTGTGATCGAGCATCTTCTTCGCCCGAAATAGCCGCGAGGCCGTCTTATCGCGCATCTCGAAAAAGTTATGCACCGCGAGATCGGCCAGGGCATCCGCGTTCTCCTTCCGCTGCGCGAAATACTCCGCAAAAGCTTTCCTTCTCTCGTTAGGGAACTCGGCCAGGCATTCATCAAAAACGACGCAATCTTCGAAGGCGGCATTCATCCCCTGACCATAGAACGGTACGACCGCATGGGAGGCGTCGCCGACCAGCGCAACTTTGTCTCCGTAATACCAGGGCGCACAGCGGATGGTCACGAGCGACCCGGTCGGGTTCGTCGCGAAATCCTCCAGCAACGTCGGCATGAGCGGCACGGCGTCGGCAAATTCCTCCTCGAAAAAGCGGCTCACTTCCGCTTCCGTCTGCGTGCTCGCGAAACTGCTCGGCCCTTCAAACTCCCAAAAAAGCGTGCAGGTGAAAGAGCCGTCCGGATTCGGCAGCGCGATCATCATGAAGCTCTGCCGCGGCCAGATATGCAGCGCGTTCTTTTCCATCTGCCACGAGCCATCGGCGGCCGGCGGGATGGTCAGTTCCTTATAGCCATGCGCGAGATAACTCTGGCTGTATTCGAAACGATTAAGTCGCTGCATCGATCCCCGCACGGCCGAGAAGGCGCCATCCACGCCGATGATCGCGTCGCTGCGATGTGTCATCGTTTCGCCGCTCTGCGCATCGACAAAATGCGCGGCCGGCGTGTCGAGGTCGACCTCGGTGCAGCGCTGGTTGAATTGCACGCGGACATTGGCATAACGCTGCGCCGCTTCGATCACGACGGTGTTCAAAATATCGCGACCGATCGAGTTGATGCACTTGTTCGGGTCGCGATCGTAGGGCGAGAAATGGAGCGCGCCGTTCTTGTCATGAATCATGCGACCGCGCATGGGGATGGCGTGGCGCAGGACTTCGTCGGCGAGATCGAGCTGCTGGAGCGCGTGGATTCCACGGGTCGAGAGCGCACGATTGATCGAGCGGCCGCCCACGGTATTTCCGGCGCGCGGATCGGGACGACGCTCGAAGAGATCGACCTCGTAGCCGCGCCGTCCGAGAAAGCCGGCGAGCAAACCGCCGGCGAGGCCGCTGCCGACAAGGGTGAAGTGAGAGCCCATGGAAGAGCTACCGTGGCTGCTTCCGGGCGTTTGCCAAGCGCGGAGAACTCGGGCATGGAAGCGGTGGCGGCACGCGTGGCATTGCGACTGCTTAAGGTAAACCAATCCCTGATGAATTCTCAGCAGCCCATACCCGGCCCATCCGAGAGGGGCGCCGCCTTCGAGTTAAAAGCCATCCTCGTGGTCGATGACGACCAGCAGCTGGCCTCGGCGTTGCAATGGATCCTCGCAGACGAGAACTACCTCGTGGACGTCGCCTACGACGGCGATGAAGCGATCTTGAAGGTGAAGGCGCACGACTACGACGTCGTGATCTGCGATTTGAAAATGCCGCACCTCCGCGGCGATGCGTTTTATCTCCAGGCGCGCGAAATGCGGCCGACGCTGGCGGATCGTTTCATCTTCATTACCGGCTACGCGACCGATCCGAGCATTCGGCATTTCCTGATCGAACAGGAAGTGAAGTTTCTCGTGAAACCGTTCCCGATTCCCGGGCTGATTAGCTGCCTCAAAGAGCTGCTCGGATAGGGCGGGTCACGCTTTCAGAATCACCGCTGGAGGGACGACTTCCGTGTCGTCCGTGTCTGGTCAGCCATGCTGTGCCCGACCAGACTCGGACGGGACAGCGCCCGTCCCTCCATGCTTCACCGCTCATCCTCACAAGGCGCCAGACGCGCTTTAGGACATCGGCGAGTAGGTCATTCCGAGCGAAGCGCAGCGCAGTCGAGGAATCCCGGGGAGTTTCTGGGAAGCGGCGCGTCAGGGTCTTTGCACTGACGCTTTGAGGTTGCGCCACGGGATCCCTCGACTTCGCCCCGCAGCCACGAGGTATCGCTCGGGATGACAGTTAGGAGTGCTCGGTGAGAATCTGCGCGCAGCGCCAGACTTCGTGGAAGGTATTGTAGAGCGGCGTCGGCGCAGCGCGGATCACGTTCGGCTCGCGAAAGTCCGTTTTGATTCCAGCGGCTTCGAGTTTCTCGAAGAGTTCCTTCGGGCGCGCGTGGACGAGAATCGAGAGCTGACAACCGCGTTCGTTAGGCTCGCGCGGGGTGATGACGCTAAAGATCTGCGAGGGCGCGCGCTCGAGCAGAAACTGGAAGTAACCGGTTAGCCTCTCCGATTTCGCGCGGACGGCGGCCATCCCGCCAGCGTCGTCGAAAATCGCCAGCGAGGTGCGCAACGGCGCCATCGCGAGGATCGGCGGGTTGCTGATTTGCCAGGCGTCGGCGGATTGCACCGGCACGAAGTCAGGTTCGAGCTGCATGCGGAATCGCGTCGCGGGATCGTTACCCCACCAGCCGGCGAGACGCGGCAGTTCCTGGTTCCGCGCATGCCGCGCGTGGAGGCAAGCGCCCGCGACCGCGCCGGGGCCGGAGTTAAGATACTTGTAGGAACACCAGGCGGCGAAATCGACATTCCAATCGTGCAACCGGAGCACCGCGTTCCCCGCCGCGTGCGCGAGATCGATGCCGACAAGGCAACCTTGCTTGTGCCCCGCCGCGGCGAGCGCCGCGATGTCGATGAGCTGACCGGTGAAGAAGTTAACGCCCGCGAAAAGGACGAGCGCGATCTCCGCGCCGTGCTTTTCCAGCATCTCGGCGATGTCGCTTTGCCGCACGACATGCTCGCCTTCGCGCGGCCTCACGACGAGCAGACACTCCGCCGCATCGAGCCCGTGATGTTCGATCTGCGATTTGAGCGCGTAGGTGTCGGAAGGAAAAGCCGGCGCTTCCATGAGGATCTTACGCCGCTCACCCGCCGGTCGGTAAAAGGTCGCCATGAGCAGGTGCAGATTCACCGTGAGGCTATTCATGCAGACGACCTCGTGCGGCAGCGCACCCACCAATCGCGCCGCCGGCTCGCGCAAAGTCTCGTGATAGCGATACCAAGGCGTCGCCGCGGCGAAGTGACCATCCACGCCGAGCTGCGCCCAGTCGTCCAGCTCCTGCCCGATGATCTGCCGCGTGGACTTCGGCATCAGGCCCAGGGAATTCCCGACGAAATAAATCAACGGTTCCCCGTTCGCATCGGCCGGCAAAGCAAAGCGGTCGCGAAAACTGCGGAGCGCATCCTCGCGATCGAGCTGCAAGGCAAAGTCTTCATCGGCAGAGAACGTCATGCGCGGGCAATCAACACCAGTGCGCCCGGGCTGACAACATGCGCGGCATTGACCCTGCGCCCGCGGGCATGCCTTATTACGACTCGCCCGCGCCCATGCATTACGAGGACAACCCGGTCAGCATCAAATACCACGTCAAGCGCTACATCCTGGAGCACCGGGGTGAGTTCCGCGACCAGGTCGTGGTCGATACCCCGGCCGGCTCCGGCGCGACCTCACAAGTGCTTCACGATGTCGGCGCCGAGGTGCACCCTTACGATCTTTTTCCGGAGTATTTCAAGGTTGATGGTCTCACCTGCGAGCGCGCGAACATCCGCGAAGGTCTGCCGGTGGCGGATGGGTTTGCCGATATCGTCTTTTGCCAGGAGGGAATCGAGCATTTCAGCGATCAATACCGCGCCCTCCAGGAGTTCAGCCGCGTGCTCAAGCCAAAGGGTTCCTTGTTCCTGACTACGCCTAACTACTCCAGCCTGAAGTCGCGCCTGAGTTACTTTCTTTTCGAGACCGAATATCATCTCAAGACCATGCCGATGAATGAGGTCGACTCGATCTGGATGTCCGACGAGTCACTGACGGACGAGATATACCTCGGTCATCTCTTCCTCATCGGCATCCAAAAGCTTCGGCTCCTGGCGAAGCTCGCCGGGCTCGAGATCAAACAAATAATAGCTACCTCAGCGTCCGGCACCTCCCTTATGATCTTTCCTTTCGCCTATCCCTTTATCCTCCTGACGAATTGGTGGACCTACCGTAACCAGGTGCGCCGGGACCACACGATTCCCGGCTCACCGGCGGAGGAGGTTTATCGGGAACAAATGCGCTTAAATTGCAGCGTACCGCTGCTCCTCGATCGCCACCTCTTCATTGAGTTTACGAAGGAAGCCGACCCGGCGGCAGTGCGGAAGTCGCTCCGTTCGCGGCACGCGACTTTCGACATGGTGACTTAGCGCAGCATTTCACTGGAGGGATGAGATCCGCGAATCCGCCCGGCCACGGCGCTCCCGTCCCGCTGGTCACGACGTCGCGGATCTCCGTCCTGCAATTGGGCGCATTCGCAACTGTCATTCCGAGCGAAGCGTAGCGCAGTCGAGGAATCCCGCCGGGCTACTGAAAAGCGACGCTGCAGAGCAAGCTTGTGTCGGAGCTTTCAGGTTTCGCCACGGGATCCCTCGACTTCGTTCCGCTCCGCTTCACTCCGCTCGGGATGACTCGAGTTTTTAGACGCCCTCTTAGTGAGCAACGACGAAGCTTCGAACTCCAGGGCGAAAGGTTGTGATATTTCGCGCGCTCCCGCGAATCACTCGGGTAACAAAGCTCGTTTTCCCGATCCCATGCCTGCACTCTCTTCCACCATGACTCCTGGCGCCGATTCCGAAGTCTTTACGAGCCTTCTGGAAGAGCACGCCGGCATCATCCACAAGGTTGCGCTCGGTTACACCAGCTCCTTTGCCGACCGGCAAGACCTCGTCCAGGAGATAACTCTACAGCTCTGGCGCGCTTACCCCCGCTACTCACCCGAGCGACCGTTCTCGACCTGGATGTATCGGATCGCGCTGAACGTCGCGATCTCGTTTCTGCGGCGTCACACTCATCCCGTGCGCCAAGCTCTCCCGCTCGAAGAGAGCGAGCTCCCACTCGCCCATGAACCCGAGAGTCCGGATGAGCGAGTCATTTTACTCCAGCAAGTGATCGCCTCCTTCCCTCC
>JBBSUP010000063.1:0-20598 GCA_038234295.1 Chthoniobacterales bacterium | reverse complement strand
TCTTCTTTTAACAAAACCCCGCGCCCGCCACGGGTTGGTGCGCGGGGTTTTTTTTTTGGGGCGCGAGCTGCCAGCCTGGGTGGGGGTGAACCCCCCACGCCGGACGCCCCCGCCACACTAGTCCCCGTAGCCGTTGGGGAACTTCAGGTGCCATCGCCAGGCGCTCTCGATGATCGCGCGCAGATTTTCGTATTGCGGCTGCCAGCCGAGCTCGCGCTTGATCTTCTCCGAGGCCGCGATGAGACGCGGCGGGTCGCCGGGCCGCCGCGGTTTTTCGACCACCGGGATTTCGCTGCCGCTGACCTCGCGGCAGATGTCGATGACTTCGCGCACGCTCGCGCCGCCGCCGGTGCCGAGGTTGTAGCAGGCGCTCTCCTTCGCGCCGAGCGCGAGAATGTGCGCGCGCGAGAGATCGAGGATGTGAATGTAATCACGGATGCAGGTGCCATCCGGCGTTTCGTAGTCGGTTCCGTAAATTTCCACGTGCGCTTTCTGCCCGAGAGCAACCTTGAGAACGTTGGGAATGAGATGCGTTTCGCAGCGGTGATCCTCGCCGAACTTCGCGGTCGCGCCGGCGGCGTTGAAGTAGCGGAGCGCGACATATTTCAACCCGTGAATCTCGTCGTACCAGCGCAGGATTTTCTCGAAGATCAGCTTCGATTCGCCGTAGGGATTGATCGGTCGCTGCGGGAGTGTTTCGTCGATCGGCACGCGCTCGGGCGGGCCGAAAGTCGCGCAGGTCGAGGAAAAAACGAGCCGGCCGACGCCCGCGTCGCGCATTGCATCGAGGAGGTTGAGGCCGGCGCAGACGTTGTTCCGGAAATACTTCGACGGATTCTCC
Organism: Chthoniobacterales bacterium; assembly: GCA_038234295.1. GTDB lineage: Bacteria > Verrucomicrobiota > Verrucomicrobiia > Chthoniobacterales > UBA10450 > Palsa-1392. Next base: position 19,757 of record JBBSUP010000063.1, on the reverse strand, counting down.
ATCGACTCGCCGACGAGCGCGTTCGCGGCGAAATGCATGACCGCGTCCGGCTTCGTTTCCTGAAGGGCACGCGTGATTTCTTCTCGACGCGCGAGATCACCACCGATAAACGCCGCACGCTCGTCGATCGCGAGCCGATGGCCTTCCGTCAGATTATCGAAGACCACGACTTCATGGCCTTCATCGAGCAGCAGCTCGACACAGATACTGCCGATGTAGCCCGCCCCGCCGACGACGAAAATCTTCATCCGCGAAAAGAGCGGCGGCTACTGGCCGTGTCAAAAAAATGCCGGCGAAAGATGGCTATTTGCGCGATCGGTCGCCTTGGTCAGGCTGGCGATCATCGAGCGGACGCGGCGGTTTCGCTTGCGCGGCGCGAGCACGGCGAGGCTCTTCTCGGTCGAGCCCCACTCGAGGATATCGATGTCAACCGCACGCACGCCCCAGCGGTTCATCTCGAAGCGATTGGTCTTGTAGAGGTCGATCGTGTTCGTGCCGATGAGGGCGCTGCCGTAGTCGTCGATCTGGAAGACTTCGTCGGTATCGACAATCCGGAATTTCGTCCCGAGCGGCCAGCGCGACCAATCGGCCGCAGCGCTCTTCACGTCTTTGCCGCAAAGGCGCGTGCCGAGGGCGTTGCGGCGGCCACCCGCCTCGGTGTGCGTATAGGCGGTCGTGCGGATCTTCGACAAGCGCTTCCGGATCGGGCTGTTTGCCGAGGAAGTCCCATGCTGCGGCGAAACGCAACCCACCGCAAAGAGCGCGAGGCTGCTGATCATGAGGAATTTGCGGGCCGTCGTCATGAAAGGAAGCGGCCGTAGGGTTATCGGTTGAAGCGCGTTCTGGCAAGGAATAATTTCCCGGCCCGCCCGATGCCGACCACGACCGCCAGCCAGATTACCATCGCTCCCCATGTGCTGCTCGACGGGCGGCTCGCGCTTTTTCATGAACGCGAACGCTGGCTCGCGGTAGCGGATTTGCACTTCGGTTACGAGCTCAGCCAGCGCGCCGCCGGACGCCTGATGCCGCTCTGGGGCATGACCTCGATCGAGGCGCGGCTGGATGAGTTGCTCGCCGATTATTCGCCGAGGCAGTTGCTGATCGTGGGCGATCTCGTGCACGATCGGGCTTCCGCAACCGCGGCCGCCGAACTGCTCGCGCGCCTGCGGACGGGCTGCGAAGTGATCGCGCTCGCGGGCAATCACGATCGGCAAGTCGCGCACGCGATTGCCTTCCAGCGGCGCTGGGAAACGCCGGATTTTGTTTTTCAGCACGGGCATTGCGAAGCGGCCACGCCTGGGCGGGTTCAGATCATTGGGCATCACCATCCGGCGGCCAATCTCACCGACGGCGCCGGGCTGCGCCTGAAGCTGCCGGCGTTCGTGCAACAGGAAAGCTGCTGGGTTTTGCCGGCGTTCTCGCCGTGGGCCGGCGGCGTCACCTGGCCGGACGATGGTGAGAGCCGGATTTGGCTTTGCACGCCGCGGCGGATCCTGCGCGTCGATCGCGCGCTGTAGACGTTTCGCTCTACGAGACGCGGGGCCAGATCCGCTGCGGCATCGATACCCGCGTTTCGCAGAGCGAAACGTCTACAGTGTGTTCGCTACGCCTAGCTCGGTCGTGCAGTGCGGGCAGCGCGTCGCCTTGATCGGAATCACCATCGTGCAGGCCGGGCAATCCTTGCTCGTCGGCTCGATATCGGGAGGCGGATGCTTCAGCTTATGCATCGCGCGCACCAGCATGAAGACCGCGAACGCGACAATGAGAAAATTGACCAGAACGCTGATGAAGTTGCCGTAGTTGAGCGTGATCGCCTTCGCGGCATCGGCCGCCGCTGGCGACGCGAAATTGGTCGCCCCGTTTACGCCGGCTTTGAGGACGATAAACTTGTTCGAGAAATCGAGTCCGCCCGTCGCGAGCCCGATCGGCGGCATGATGATATCCTTCACCAACGAGGTGACGATTCCGCCAAACGCCGCGCCGATAATGACGCCGACGGCGAGATCGACGGCGTTTCCCTTGACCGCGAATTCCTTAAATTCTTTCCACATGAACGGACTGCCATAGCAACGGTCGGCGCCGTTGACCAGCTTTTTGGCGGCGGCTACGTCGCGACGACGTTGACCAATTTGCCCGGGATGACGACGACTTTGCCCAGCGACTTCCCCGCGATGAACTCTTGCACGCGCGGGTTCGCGAGCGCGAGCGCCTCGAGCTCTTCCCTGGTCGCGGCCGTCGCCACCTGCACGCGGTCGCGCACTTTGCCGTTCACCTGGAGGGCGATCTCGATCTCGTCTTCGGCGAGGAGCGCTTCTTCATATTCCGGCCACGGCTGATCCGTGATCTCCGGGGACGTGATGGAGAATCTTTTGCCTAACGACTCGTAGAGTTCCGACGAGAGATGCGGCGCAAAAGGATTCAGCAGCACGAGGAAAGTCCGCAACTCCGCGACCGGCCGCACCTCCGCGGTCGTGAAGGCATTTACGAAAATCATCATCTGCGCGATCGCGGTGTTGAAAGAGAGCGCCTCAATGTCTTCGGTGACTTTTTTAATCGTCGCGTGGAGGATTTTCAGCTGCGCTTTCGTCGGCGCGGCCTCGGCGAGGCTCGAGGAGAGGATCCATTCGCCGCTTTGATTTTCCTCCATGAAAAGCCGCCAAACGCGCGCGAGAAAACGGGACACGCCCTCCACCCCAGTCATGCTCCAGGGCTTCATCTGCTCGAGCGGGCCCATGAACATTTCATAGCAGCGAAACGCATCCGCGCCGTAGAGCGCGATGACGTCGAGCGGGTCGATCACATTGCCCCAGCGCTTCGACATTTTGCGGCCGTCTTCGCCGAGGATGATGCCCTGGTTCACGAGGCGCTGGAACGGTTCGTTCGTCTTGAGGTGGCCGAGGTCGAAGAGGACTTTGTGCCAAAAACGCGCGTAGAGCAGATGGAGCACGGCGTGCTCGGTGCCGCCGACGTAGAGGTCGACGTTCATCCAATAGCGCTCGGCATCTTCGCCAACGAAGCGGCCGTTGTTTTCGGGATCGCAGAAGCGCAGGTAATACCAGCACGACCCGGCCCATTGCGGCATCGTGTTCAGTTCGCGCGTCGCCGCATCGGAATAACGCACCCAGTCGGTCGCGCGCGCGAGCGGGGGCTCGCCCGAGCCAGTCGGCTTGAAATCGTCGAGCGGCGGCGGCACGAGCGGGAGTTCGCTTTCGGAAATTGCGGAGTGTTTGCCTTCGCTCCAAACGATCGGGAAGGGCTCGCCCCAGTAACGCTGCCGCGAAAAAAGCCAATCGCGCAGCTTGTAATTGATTGTGCGCCGGCCGAGCCCCTGCTCTTCCAGCCACGCGCTGATGCGCTGCTTCGCTTCCGTCGTCGCGAGGCCTTCAATCAACGGGGAGTTGATCGCCGTTCCCTCGCCGACAAAGCCAACCGTAACCTCGTCGTTAGGCGGCTGGACCACTTCGAGAATCGGGAGATCGAATTTCCGCGCAAACTCGAGGTCGCGCTCGTCGTGCGCCGGCACACCCATGATCGCTCCCGTGCCGTAACCACTGAGAACGTAGTCGGCAATCCAGATCGGAATACGCGCTTCGCTCGCCGGGTTGAGCGCATACGCGCCGATAAAAACTCCGCTCTTATCTTTCGCCAGGTCAGTCCGTTCGAGGTCGCTTTTGGCCGCGACTTCTTTTTGATAAATGGCTACGGCCTCAGCCTGATCGGGACTCGCTAGGCGCGCGACCAGCGAATTCTCCGGCGAAAGGACCATGTAAGTCGCGCCATACAAGGTGTCGGGCCGCGTCGTGAAAACGGTGATCGTCTCGTCGTGATCCGCGACCGCGAATTGCACTTCGGCGCCGACGCTCTTCCCGATCCAGTTACGTTGCAGCAGCTTGATTCCGTCCGGCCAGGCGAGCGGTTCGAGCTCGTCAATCAAGCGCTCCGCGAACGCCGTGATCCGCAGCATCCACTGCCGCATCGGCCGCCGCACGACCGGAAAACCGCCGACCTCGCTCTTCCCGTCGATCACTTCTTCATTCGCGAGGACAGTGCCGAGCTCAGGGCACCAATTCACCGGCACTTCCGCGACGTAGGCGAGGCGGACGCTGTCCGGATCGTCGCCGCAATAGGTGGCGATCGGCTCCGCTTTTTGCGTCTCGGGATTAAGCCAGCTCCCGTAAATCTGAAGGAAAATCCATTGCGTCCAACGGAAGTAATCCGGGTCGGTTGTCGTGATTTCGCGTTCCCAGTCGTACGAAAAACCGATCCGCTTCAGCTGCATCTTGAAGCGCGCGATGTTCTGCCGCGTCGTGATTTCCGGGTGCTGCCCAGTGCGGATCGCATATTGCTCCGCCGGGAGACCAAAAGCGTCCCAGCCCATCGGGTGGAGGACGTTAAAACCGCGGAGCCGCTTGTAGCGCGCGACGATGTCGGTCGCGGTGTAGCCCTCCGGATGTCCGACATGCAGACCCGCGCCGCTCGGGTACGGGAACATGTCGAGCACGTAGTATTTCGGCTGCGCCGGATCGAAGCCCGGCTCGCCCGGATTCGGCGCGTGAAAGAGCCGGCGCTCGTCCCAGAGGGTCTGCCACTTCGGTTCGATCGAATCGAAGGGATACGGTTTGCGGCGCTCGTGCATGCGGAAGAGCGGAAACAGTAGACAGGATTAACCGGATTTACAGGATGGGGTTGCGGCGGAATCGTTCCTCCTTCGATGCATCATCTTTGGCTCGCCACCCGCAACGCGCACAAGACGCGCGAGTTTCTCGAAATGCTCGGGGATGATCTCGAGATCGAGGATTTGAGCGCGCATCCGGAGATTGGCGAGGTGGTGGAAGACGGCGCGAGCTTTGCGGAAAACGCGCGACTGAAATCTTTCGCGGTTTCGAGGCAGCTGCCCGGCCTCGTGCTCGCGGATGACTCCGGGCTGGAGGTCGACTCGTTAGGCGGCGCGCCGGGGATTTTCTCCGCGCGCTATGCCGGCGCGAAGGCCACCGATGCGGAGAATCGGCGCAAACTTCTCGCGGAACTTGCTTCAATCACGAAGCGCGTGGCGCGCTTCCGCTGCGTGCTCTCGCTTGCGCGGAGCGGTGAGGAAGTAGCGATGTTTGAAGGCGCTGTCGAAGGCGAGATCGTGCGCGGGGAACGCGGCAGCGAAGGCTTCGGCTATGATCCGCTTTTTCAACCCGCGGGTTGGACGCGCACCTTCGCTGAGATGTCAGCGGCGGAGAAAAATGCGCTCAGCCATCGCGCCGCCGCGGTGAAGAGACTGCGCGATTTCCTGCAACGGTTTCCAGCCCTAACGGGTCGGGGAGTTCACCACTGCGCACCCTGAAAAGTAAAGCTGATCGGCACATAAACTTCCCGGTAACCGCCCGGACGGCAGCGCCAGCGCCGGAAGGTGCTGGTGGAGATTTGATCGAGCATCGCGTTACCGGTGCTTTGGACCACGGTCACCGCGACGACGGCGCCGTTCGCGTCGAAACGAAGCAGAAATTTTCCGCTCCCGGTGCTGTGCGCACGACGCGCTTCGTAGGGATATGGCGGCCGCGGCGCGTGCGTGAGGTTTGCGCGCGCCGCGCTGAACTGCGCGGGCGCGAGCTGGTTTTCGGCTCTCGGAGTTTGCACCCGCGCCGGCTGGGGCAAGCGCGGCGGTGGGTCGGTTGCTCGAGCACAAACTCGTTCGGCGCGTCGTCGGGCGGGAGCGGAATTTGAGGCGGGAGCGATTCGATCGGCGGATCTGGCGGAGTCGGGGTGAGCATGACTTCGGGCGGCGGCGCCGGATCGTTTAGTCCTGCGATGGTCGGAATAGGCGGAGGTGAACGCAGACCAGCGACTGCGACGGCGGCGCCTTCGATCAGAACTGCTCCGGCGAGGCAGGCCCAGAGCTGCCAGCGCGGCGCGGGTTTCGGGAAGAGTGGTTTAGCCATGGTTCGATTGTTTCGGAGTGAGACAATCGAGGGCGCGAAATCTTAATTCCTGGCCATGGCGTGGTACGACGGGGCGTGGGAGAAAACCCGCTGTCCGTTGAAGGGGTCGATCAGGCCTTGGGCGAATCGCCCAAGAGCAACGGACTGGCAGCCGGTCCTCCCCGGAGGTTGCGATGCGCCGGTACTGGAAGGAGCGCCGAGAGCCGGCGCGCGGGACTCGTTAGGGCCCGGGAGGTGGCGGGGCGCCGGGGATTCCGGTGGAGCCGGCTTTCACCTTAATCTCATAGCCGACATGCGTGATCTTGGCCGATTGCACGCGATCGAGAAGTTTGATCACGTCGCCGTGGAGCGCGTCTTTGTCGGCACTGATGAACACCCTCGTCTCCGGGTTTCCCGCGTGCATCTTCATCAGGCGCGGCATGACGTCGCCGTCGGTCACCATGTCGTTGTCGAAATGGACGAACCCTTCGCCGTCGACGCGGAGGCTGGTGTAATCTTTCTTGTTCGGCGGCGGCGTCGGTTGCGCGACGGCTCTAATAGAGGGCAGATTGACCCGGATGCCTTTCATGTGCACCTGGCTCAAACTCACCATCATGAAGCTGGCGAGCAGGAAGAACATGATATCGATCAGCGGGATGATCTCGATCCGCGCGTGTTTCTTTGGGATGGGCGATGCGACTCTCATAAATTCAGCAGCCCATTACATCTGCGCACCCTGCATGGTGAAGGTAATCGGCACGTAAACCTTCGTGTAGGCGCCGGGTTTGGCACGCCAGCGGCGGAAGGTGTTCACACACGTCTGATCGAGGATCGCGTTGCCCGTGCTCTGCGTGGTGTCGACATCGGTGACAGAACCCGAGGAGTCGAAATGGAGCAGGAACTTACCGCTCCCGGTGGCGTGCGACCTGCGCGCTTCGTATGGATAAGCTGGGCGCGGCGCACTGGTCAGATTAGCGCGAGCGGAGACTAGGCTGACCGGCCCCCGCGGAGCAGAAGAGCGCGGCAGACTGGCGGCAACCTTCGCCCGAGGCTTCGGCGTGGGAGCGTCTTTCGGACGAGGCGGGGGAGTCGGTTCCTCGATCGTAAACTCGGTCGGCTCATCCGGAGGCGGCGGAGGCGGCGGAGGCGGTTCTTCTTCCGGCGGCGGCGTCGGCTCCGGCGGAATCTCGGTAATGATGGCGTCCACCGGCTGCTGGGTCGTGAACCCGATATCCGTCGGAATATCTTCTTCCCGATGCAGGCTGGCAAGGCCCACGGCAGCGCCTTCGATCGCCAGCGCGAGCGCGAAACACCCGATCAGGGCCAAGCGCGGGGGCGGTTGGTAGAATTGTGGTTTAGCCATGGATAGCAGACCTCCTAATTACCGGTGTGTGAGGACAACGACGGGCTCTTAATTTCAAACGCAATCTTGTAAATCCCCGCCGCTCGGACCTGCTCGATCAGGCGGATGATGTCGCCATGATAAGTGTCGCGATCTCCGCGGATAAAAATCTTCGCGCCCGGACTGTATTTGTGGATGTCGACCAGCTTCCTGTAGATCTCTTCCGGCTCGACTTTCGCCTGGTCGAAGTAGGTTTGCCCATCTTTGTCGACTGAAAGGCTGACATACTCGCGCTTCGTCTGGGTATCGCCAGTCAGACCCGTCGGCAGATTGACCTTGATGCCCTTATTATGGACCTGGCTCAGGCTCACCATCATGAAGCTCGCGAGCAGGAAGAACATGATGTCGATCAACGGAATGATCTCGATCCGCGCGTGCTTCTTGGGAATCGGTGAGACTACTTCCATGGCGGTTTCTTTCTTTCCGGGAACGCTCGGCTTACGGACGCTCTGTCGTAGTCGTCATCTCTGCTTCGCTTTTCGCTTTCGAATTGGCTTCCAGCATGACTTCGAGGTTCGTCGCGGCTGTCTGCAATTCGAACTCCAGGTTAGACACCCGAGACGTGAAAAAGTTAAACGGAATCAACGCGAAGATCGCGATCCCGAGACCGCAGGCCGTCGCGATGAGCGCTTCCGCGATACCGCCGGTGACCGCCTGCACGGCGAGCTCTTCGTTGCCTAACGAACCGAAAGATTTCATCAGACCAGTGATGGTGCCGAGCAGACCGAGCAACGGAGCCAGCGTCACCAGCGTATCCATGACCACGAGGAATCGGCCCGCGCGCTTAATCTCAATACCGGCCGCTACCTGCAGAGCGCCCTGGAGCGACGCGTGCTGGTGATTCAACCCATTCCAGAGCATGCGCAAAACCGGGTCGCGGGTGTCACGGGCGAGGCGGGAAGCTTCGTCCACGTCGCCAGTTTCGATCGCGGTGAAAACCTTCTCGATCCGTTTCGGATCGCGGCGGAACCAGCGGAAACCCCACCAGAAACAGCGCTCGATCACGACCATCAGGGCGATGACGGAAACGATCAGAATCGGCCACATGATCGGGCCGCCTGCATTGAAGTTGTCGAGGAGGAAGTTCCCGCTCTTCGGGCTCTCCGCCGTGGTCGGCTCGACCGCACTGCCCGGAGCGGCCGGAGCGATCGTCGCGCCAACCGAGCTGGTAGCCGCGGCGTCCGGCACAGCCGGCGTGGTCGGGATACCTGGGGCGGCGGGAGTCAGCGCCGCGGCGGCATCCGGTGCCACGGAAGCGCCGGGATTGGTCGCGGTGGCGTCGACCGGAGCGGTCGTGGCGGGCGCGGCTGCGGGGTCAACAGGACTGCTCGCCGGAGATGCCGCAGGATCTTGCGCCCACGCGCTGAAGGCGAAGGCAACGGAGCACAGACTAACGATTAGCGTATTTTTCATAAGTAACGGTGGTGGTGTTCGACGAGTGATTCCGGCGATGTGGCTTTGTTATCTCAAACGAAGGGAACCGGAGTCGAGCAAAAGTTTTGCTGCTGGTCGTTCGCTTCATTTGAAATCTCTCACTTCAATACGGATTCTCCGTTTCAGTGGGATGTAAGGAGGTCGGTAAAATTGCATTTCCGCAACATTATTTTGTCGGGCGTGTGGCAATTACGACACAATTACGTAACGGCGGCCAGTCACTGACTACGGCCTCCAGCCGATCTCCCGCCTTGATCGCGCCCACCCCGGACGGTGTGCCCGTTATGATCAGATCGCCCGGGGACAAAGTGAGCGATTCGCTCGCGAAGGAAACGATCCGCGCCACCGAATAAATCATCTGGCTCGTCCGCGCCGCCTGCCGGGTTTCGCCATTTTGCCGCAGAGAAATAGCGACATCGCTCGGGTCGGTATCCGCGTAAACAAACGGTCCGACCGGGGTGTAAGTGTCGAAAGATTTGCAACGCGAGAACTGCTTCTCCGCGGTCTGCAAATCGCGATCGCTGATGTCGAGGGCGATCGTATAACCGAAGACAAAATCGAGCGCGCGCTCTTCGCTTACGTTCTTCGCGGTGCGGCCGATGACGATCGCCAGTTCCGTTTCGAAATCGGTTTTGTGCTCGGGGAAAGCGATCTCAATCGTGCCTTCGTGGGCGAGCAGCGAGCTCGGCGCTTTGAACCAAATGAGCGGCGAACCGATCGCGGTCCGCTGCATTTCCTTGATGTGATCGGCGTAATTCAACCCGACCGCGATGATCTTGCTCGGTGCGATTGGCACGTCGATGACGAGGTCGCCTAACGAATGGATTTCACCGGTGAAATCGAGCCCGCACCAGAAAGGTTCCGCGAGGAGGTGCACCTCTGCGCCGCGCACTTCGCCGTAAACTTTGGAGCCATTCCGAAAGAAGCCGCCGAAGGTGCGCATGAAGTGAAGAGCTTTGGCACGAGGCGCGAAGTCGTCAAGCAAGGCGAGCGCCAGGAAGACGTGTCATCCCGAGCGGAGCGCAGCGAAGTCGAGGAATCCCGTGGCGCTGCCGTGAAGCGCCTGCCCGAAATCTTTCGCGAAACTCGGCGGGATCCCTCGGCTGCGCTAACGCTCCGCTCGGGATGACGACGAGCGCGGGACGATCGCGACGAAATCGCGGACGGTTTTCTGCTCGGAGATCGAGAATGCGTCGTCGCCATCCGCGCACCAAAACGCACTCGAGGAACCGCCGTCGAGATTGAGCGCGCGGCTGAATTTTGCAGCACCTGTCACGTTCGTTAGGCCAAGAATCTTCCCCAGTTGCGCGAGCGAAACTGCGGAGCAGTAACCGAGTGCGGCTTCGCTCCCCTTTGCCGTCACCGCCGCAAAAGTCCGGCGCGCCACGCGCGTGTCGTTCAAGCCCGCGACCGGCTTCGCGTCATCGAGCAGGAGCGGTCCGCACTGCACCGCTTCTTTAATTTCCTTGCCCAGGCGAAAGCGCTTCGACCGCACGATCTCAACTCGTTTCGCGGTCGTAAAAAGCACGCCGCTGAGCAGGCGCGCGCTGCTGAGCGGCGTCATTTTTTTCCCGCCGCTCACAAGTAATCCGACCGGCGAATCTTCCGGATCGAAATACCCGCCATTCACGCCGGCGAGCGCGTCCGTCCTGGTCATCGCGTCGGCGAGGTCGCCGCGGGGCGCGTCGGGTTGATCGATCACGCGGAGCATTGCGGTTTTGGTTTTGAAAATGGCGAGGTGCACGGTCGCGTGCGCGCCCGTCGTCGCGTCGGCGACTTCCGTTTTCCGATGCTCGACGAGTTCGTTAGGCGCGTTTTCGCGCGCGGTCCGCACGATCTCCCACGCCGCGCGCGCCGGCGTGATGACGACGAGCCCGAGCAGCACGCTCGCGAAAAATAACTGCTTCAAAACCTTAGCCGCCGCCGGCTTTCAGGACCGCGAAAGTGCGGCTCCCTTTGCGATCGAGGTAGAGCAAAATCCCGCGGCGCGGATCGGCGTTTGCGAGTGCGGCGCGGAACGTGGCGACGTTCGTGACCGGTTTGCCGTCGGCTTCGGTGATCACATCTTCGCGCCGGATATCCTGGCTCGCGGCGATGCTATTGTCGGCCACGTCGGTCACGATCACGCCTTCGGTCGTGCTGAGTTTCAGGCGCGCGGCGACTTCTTTCGTCAGCTCCTGCACCTGGAGACCGAACTTGTTCAGGTCTTCCTGGGGCGACGCTCCCGGCGGGGTCGGCGCGGCCGGGGCGACCTGGCCGGCATCGTTAGGCAACTCGCCAGTCGTGACCGCGATCTGCATCATCTGGCCTTTGCGCCAAACGCCGAGCTCGACCTTTTGTCCGACCTTCTTTTTCAAAATCTCGCGCTGCAACTGCGTGTCGGTCGCGACCGGCGCGCCATCGACCTGCGTGATCACGTCGAATGGTTTCAGCTCGCTTTTGAAGGCCGGCGCGTCGGATTCGATCGTGCGCACGATCACGCCCTTGTCGATGCCCTTGAAGAACTCCCGCAACGACGGGTTGTCGCCCAGTGTTTCAATCCGGATGCCGAGCCACGGGCGGACGATCTTCTGGCCGGTGATGAGCTGATCGCCGATTTCTTTCACGAGGTTGCTCGGAATGGCGAAGCCGAGACCGCGGTTAAGACCGTTGATGAGCGTGTTCATGCCGACCACTTTCCCGTCGATGTCGCAGAGCGGGCCGCCGCTGTTCCCGGGGTTGATCGAGGTGTCGGTCTGGAGGTAATCGGTGATGTTGTAGCCGCCGGTCTCGAGGAGCTTGTTCCGCCCTTTCCCGCTGATCACCCCGAAGGTGAAGGTGTAATCGAGCTTGAACGGCGCACCGATCGCGAAGGCGAATTGCCCGACGCGCACGGCTTCGCTGTCCGCGAGCTGCACGACCGGCAGATTCGTCGCTTCCACTTTCACCACGGCAATGTCGGTCTTCTCGTCGGTGCCGGCGACGCGGCCGGTAAATTCGCGGCCGTCCTTCAGCTTCACCTGCACTTTGGCGGCGCCTTCCACGACGTGGTAGTTGGTGAAGATAAAGCCGTCTTGCCGGACGATGAAGCCGGAGCCTTCGCTCTGGACTGGCGCGGACATGCCCTGGCCGTGATGCGGATCATTCGGGTCCGGAGCCTGGAAAAAGAGATCGTCGAGGGAGCTGTCGTTGCTGTCGGGTTTTTTCGTGACTTCGATGATGACGACGCTCGGAGCGACGGTCTCGAAGACTTTCTCGAAAGCGCTGTTCAGCTGGTGAACCACGTCCTTGCCCGGGGCGGCAGCAGCGGGCGGGACGGTCGGGCTCGGCGCAGCGGTGGCGACGACCGGCGTCGAGGCCGCGTCCGGCGCAGGCGGAGTCTGGGCGAACGTGGAAATGCCTAACGAAAAGACAAGGAGCAAACAAAGAAAACGATGCATAAGCGGCGATATGGACAGAAGCGCGACGTGCGCGTTCAAATAGTAACGGGAAGCGGAGTGCGGGCAAACGGCACCAACCGCGGTCATCCCGAGCGGAGCCCTTGCCCGTGGTCATCCCGAGCGGAGCCGCGAGGCGTAGTCGAGGGATCCCGTGGAGCTGCTGGGAAGCGACGGTCGCAGGAGATCGGCGGCGAAGCGTCCCGGCAACCCCACGGGATCCCTCGACTACGCCTTGCGGCTCCGCTCGGGATGACCGCAAACAGGAAGCGCCACGTGCGTTGCGCACCGCGAAGTGCCTTCGTTGACACGATAGTTAACGCCCTTAACTTTTCTTCGAAACAAAATGCTTACTCTTGCCGACGGCACAAAGGACGGAAAAGAGTTCATCTCCCAGGCGCCCGGTTATTTCCCGGATGTCGCGCCGGAACTCTGGAATAACTGGAAATGGCAGCTCAAGAATCGCGTCACCACCCTGGCGCAACTCGAGCAGCATCTCGTGCTCTCTGAAGAAGAGCGGGCGGGAGTTCTGCTCTCGGGCGACAAGCTCGCGCTCGCGGTGACGCCGCATTTTTTTAACCTGATCGAACGCGATAACCCCGACTGTCCGATCCGGCGTCAGGTCATCCCACGGATCGAGGAAACCTGGACGTCGCCTTACGACATGGTGGACCCGTGCGGGGAAGACTCGCACATGCCGGTGCCGGGTTTAGTGCACCGCTACCCGGACCGCGTGCTCTTTCTGGTGACGGATCGTTGCGCGAGCTACTGCCGGTATTGCACGCGCAGCCGCGTGGTCAGCGGCGTCGGCGAACAGGAGCTGCACACGGAGTTCGAGGCTGCTTTCAAATATCTCGAGGAACACACCGAAGTGCGCGACGTGCTCCTCTCCGGCGGCGATGCGCTGATCTTCAGCGATTCCAAGCTGGAGAAAATCCTCAGCCGGCTCCGGGCGATCCCGCACATTGAATTCCTGCGCATCGGCACCCGCGTGCCAATTTTCCTACCCCAACGGATCACGACCGAGCTCTGCCAGATGCTGCAGAAATATCATCCGCTCTGGATGAGCATCCACGTGAATCACCCGCGCGAGCTGACCACGGAAGTGAAAGCGGGCCTCGAACGTCTCGCCAATCACGGCATCCCACTGGGGAACCAGAGCGTCCTCCTCGCCGGCGTGAACGACAATCTCGAGACGATGAAAACGCTCGTGCACAAACTCCTCATGTGCCGGGTGCGCCCTTATTATGTGTATCAGTGCGACCTCATCAGCGGCTCGTCGCATCTGCGCGCATCGGTCGCGAAAGGACTGGAAATCATCGAGGGCCTGCGCGGTCACACCACCGGTTATGCGGTGCCGCAGTTCGTGATCGACGCTCCCGGCGGCGGCGGCAAGGTGCCGATCAACCCCGGCTACGTGCTCTATCACGACAACGAGAAAATCGTCATCCGGAATTACGAAGGCCAGATCTTCGAGTATCCGGAAACGGGCGGGGACCCGAACGTGCAGTTCGCGCCGCAACGCGAGTATCACGACGAGTATCTCTACTCGTAGCGCCGGCGCCAGCCGGCGGTCGTGGTGGGGCGGTGCCGGAATTTTCCTCCGCGTCTGGCATAAAGCTCGCTCCATTTAATCTCGAAGGGCATCTCCACGGGCTTCCAGCTTGACCCTCCACGTGACCGTTTCGGCGGCCCCGTGGCGCAGTTTAGACCAATGGACAGAACCCTTATGAAAAAAGCTTCTTACTTTCGCACTGCGCGTCTCGGCCTGCTCGCGGCGACGCTCGCGCTCGGCAGCGTCCTCCACGCTCAACCAGCCGCAGCCGCCGCGCTCAAGCCTTTCCCGCGCGGCATCTACGACTTGCTCTTCGGCGCCCCGGGCACCGGGAAGATCGACCTGACCGATCACCCGTTACTGGATAATCCGAACATCGAAGGGTACCGCTACAAGACCGGTTGGGCGAAGATTCAGCAGGTCGATGGCGACACTTACAATTGGACCTCGATCGATTCCGCGATTGCGATCGCGGCCGCGCATGGGAAAAAGCTCTGCATCAGCATCGCCGCCGGTTTTTCCACGCCGAGCTGGGTCTACACGACCGCGCCGGTAATCTACAAATATCAAATGACCGAGATCGACCGGGACACCGGCCTCTCGATCGGTGCCCAGCCGTTGCCGTGGGATACGGTCTACCAGGACAAATGGGCGAGGTTCCTCGCCGCTTTCGCGGCGCGCTATGAGTCAAACCCGGCCTGCTCCTACGTCGTTATGAGCGGTTTCATGCCGAATTTTAATACCGTCGTCGCGTCGTCCGATGGCGACTTCGCCGCGATGGAAGCGCTGGCGCGGATCCGCCTTCCGGCTATTCCGGTTTGACTACTTCTTTCGCGGATTTTTCGACGGCCTACACCCAGCCCGCGCAGAGAGTGATCAGCGATTACGTCACGAATTTCCCGACCACGCCGCTCCTGCTCACGCTTTACCGCGTGGTCCCGGGCGATCTCGGCGTGGAGCTGCAAAACTCCGTGCCGATCTGGGCAAAAGGCGACCTACCCGGCACATTTCGGTACGATGGTCTCCGCCCTGTATGCGGTGCCCGTCCCGCACGCACCGCCGCCCGTGCCGCTGCCGTTCCCGAAAGGTTTCCAGATGGTTTGCCACACGAGCGATCCCGCGCGGCTCTACCTCGACCCCGATCCAGTGCCGCTCCCGGCCGATCCCGTGCCGCTGGAAGATGCGCTCGAGCACGCAGTCAGTCTCGGCGGCCAATACGTCGAAGTTTACGAAGACGATCTCGTTAACCCGCTCTCGCAGCCGGTGCTCGCCGCCGAGCGCCTAAAACTGATCGCGAACATCCCGCCGGACGGCGTCCCCGCCGCCCCGACAAATCTGCGGATCACGCCGTAGAATCTGCGCGGCCAGAGGAACGCCGCACCGTCATCCTGAGCGAAGCGCAGCGCAGTCGAAGGATCCCGTGGAGCTGCCGTGAAGCTCCGCCGCGCGCAGGCTTTCTCGCAATTTCACGGGATCCCTCGACTCCGCTGCGCTCCGCTCGGGATGACAGATTTCGTCGCTCTGCTTTCGCGGAATCGCTACTGCCCCAAACTGCAATCCGGCTTGATATCCTGCGCGTAAATATCCCCGCCATCCGCGCGACCATCGCTCCAGGCGACCACACCGAGGCCATTGCTCGTGAGCGTCATATCGAGCCGCGATTTTGACGAAAGAATCGACGATACCGGGAACGGCGGGCAGAGAAACGCCCCGCTCGGGTCGAGCTTCGCGCCAGTGATCGTACCCTGCGCGAAAGCCGCTTCCGACGACCACGTCACGAGCGGACCGGCGTCGGTGAAGACGCTCTTCACGCCAAGCACCGCCGAGGAAGCAAACGGCTGCACCACCACGCCGAACGCGCCCCAAAGCTGGTCGCCGGTCGGACTGAATTTCTGCCCCGACACGCCTTGGTTCGTCAGCGGTCCCTCGAGAATTTCGTTCCAGAAAAGATAGGTCGCGCCGCTCGCTGGATCGTAGCTGACCGTCGGATTCACCTGATCGTGCGCGGTGTTGTTCGAACCCGCGACGCCGTTATGCGGAAACGCCTCCGTCCCATCGGCGAGGAGGTGCTGCGCGCGCGATTGCAGCGGGCTGACCTGATACCAGCCAAAGACCGCGCCGCCTTCGCCGTCGGGGACGAACGGCGGGAAGTTGCCGAACTGCAGCGACCCGCCATCGAACACGACGACATGATCCGCGCCCCAGAGCAGCTCGCCGCTGGCGCTGATTTTATTTGTGAGCAGGTGCTTCGGACCGGTGAATCCCGACGCCGAAACCCACGACGCGATCACCGACCCGTCATCCGCGCCGTGCAGATCGGCGAACGCATAAGTCAGCCCAGCCGGCGCCGCGATCGTGATCCCGGCTGGTCCCCATTGCTTCCGGCCGCTCGGACTGAGCCGCTGGAACATGAGATTGCTACCTTGGATCCAACCAGCTACGACCGCGCCGTCCGAGGCCGCGGCCACCTTCGGGTTGCCGAGGAAATCCTGCCCGCGCGCGACTTCGCGGCCTTTGTTTCCGTAGAGCTGTTCGCCGGCCGGACTCACCTTCATCACGGTCACGATCACGTTCGGCGCGAACTTCCGGCGATCATCGAGAAACGAGAGCAGCGCGTTGCCGTCGGCATCGACATCGAGCCCGTAATCCTGGGTCGAGCTCATCCCGAGATCGGCGAGGCGAATGCCGCCGGTGGGAAATTGCGCGACCCCGTTCGCGTTGAGCCGTTGCAGGGCGACGTCATAACCGAAGGGCGGGTTCCCGTTCGGATCGTTATCGAACCAGCTGATGTAGCAACCGCCGTCCGCGGTCGGCCGCACCTTCGGCTGCACCTGTTCGCCGGGTTTCACGGCGATCCCGAGATTCTGCATCGGGTCCGAGCTCCATTGCGCGCGGAGCGGTACCGTTAGGCCAAGAAGGAGCGAGAGCGCGAGAAGTGATTTTTTCATAGGAGTGCTCCCGGTTTATCAGACCGCGCCCCGCGCCGCAGCAGCAAAAATCCGCAGACCGCCGCTCGACCAACGAGGCGCCCGAAAAAACCGGTCATCCTGAGCGCAGCGCAGCGCAGTCGAAGGATCCCGTGGAGCTGCCGTGAAGCCCCGCCCCAAAACACTCCGCACGAACGCTTCTCGTTAGGCCACGGGATCCTTCGACTCCGTTCCACTGCGCTCCACTCCGCTCAGGATGACGGTGATGGCGGCGCATCCTCGCCTCCAACCGCTCGCTCCGTCGCCTTCGACTTGCGCGCGCTCCCGGTTCGCCCACACTGACACTCCGCCGCCCGCCACCATGTATCGCACGCACCATTGCAACGCCCTCCGCGCCACGAATATCGACGACCAGGTTACGCTCGCCGGTTGGGTTCATTCCCGGCGCGACCATGGCGGCGTGATCTTTATCGACCTCCGCGATCGCGAAGGCATCACCCAGGTCGTTTTCCGCCCGGAGGAAAATGCCGCGGTCGCGGAGCAGGCGCACCATTTGAAAGACGAGGACGTGATCCAGGTCGAAGGCCGCGTCGCGCCTCGTATCACCGGCACGATTAATCCGAAAATCCCGACCGGCGAAATCGAAGTCCTGCCCACGCGCCTCACCGTCCTAAACCGCGCCGATGTTCTCCCCTTCCCGCTCGACGCCGAGAACATCAACGAAGATCTGCGGCTCACGTATCGCTATTTCGATCTCCGCCGGCCGCAGCTCACGCGCAATTTGCGCCTCCGCCATCGCGTCACCAAAGCGACCCGAGATCACCTCGACGATCAGGGGTTTCTGGAAATTGAGACACCTATTTTGAGCAAAAGCACACCGGAAGGCGCGCGCGATTTCCTCGTCCCGAGCCGCATTTTACCGGGGCGCTTCTACGCGCTCCCGCAGGCGCCGCAGCAATACAAACAGCTCCTCATGGTCGGAGGGATCGAGAAATATTTTCAGATTGCGAAATGCTTCCGCGACGAAGATCTGCGCGCCGATCGCCAGCCGGAGTTCACCCAGATCGACATCGAGGCTTCATTCGTTAAGCCGGAAGACATTTACGCGCTCGCCGAGGGAATGCTCGCGCGCGTCTTCCGCGAGGCGCGCGGGATCGAAATCCCGACGCCGTTTCTGCGCATGACTTACCAGGAAGCCGTCGGCACCTTCGGCAGCGACAAACCGGATCGCCGGTTCGCGCTGCAGTTGGTCGATTTCACCGACGACTTCCGCGCGAGCAGTTTTAAGGTTTTCCGGAGCACGATCGATAACGGCGGAGTCGTGAAAGCGATCAACGCGAAAGGTTTCGCCGGCATCACCATCGGCCAGATCGATGAGATGACCGCGATCGCGAAAAACTTCGGCGCGAAAGGGCTCGCCTTCATCAAGATCGAGAACGGCGAATGGAAATCCCCGATCGTGAAGTTCTTCACTGACGCCGAAAAAGCGGCGCTCCAGCAGAAGCTCGCGCTTGAGGAAGGCGATCTCGTTTTCTTCGCCGCGGACAAGTGGGATATCGCCTGCGAAGTACTCGGGCGTCTCCGGCTGCGCGTCGCCGAAATTCAGGGCCTGACGAAAAATTCCGAGGAACTCGACTTCCTCTGGGTCACCGATTTCCCGCTCCTCGCCTTCGACGCCGCGGAAAATAAGTGGAACGCCGTGCACCATCCGTTCACGCGTCCGCACGCCGACGATTTGCAGTTACTCGAAGAAGAGCGCTACGCCGAGATGCGCGCCGAAGCCTACGATGTCGTCCTCAACGGCGTCGAAATCGGCGGCGGCAGCATCCGCATTCACGAGCCGGATCTGCAGGCGAAAATGTTCGCCGTGCTCGGCATCAGCGAAGAGCAGCAGCAGTCGCAATTCGGCCACCTGCTGCGCGCCTTCCGGTTAGGCGCCCCGCCCCATGGCGGCATCGCCTTCGGCCTCGATCGACTAGTCATGTTGATCTGCGGCGAGCACTCGATCCGCGAGGTCATGGCTTTCCCGAAGAACAACCGCGGCCAGGACCTCATGTCCCAATCCCCCAGCGACGTCGAGCCGAAGCAGCTCCGCGAACTTGGGATCAAAGTCGCCGCCGAAGAGAAGAAATGAGCGAAGGCCTCCATCCCGAGCAGGTGAAGGCGCTCCGCAAAATGACGCCGGCGCAACGGCTTGAGATGGGGATGCAGTTGATCGAAGAAATGCGCGAACTGCGCGCCAGCATGCTTCGTCTCGAACATCCGGACTGGACACCGGTGCAGGTCAGCCGTGCACTGCGCGACTTCGTCCTCCATGCCCAATCCTAACCCGCTCGCCATCTTCGCCCCGCGTCTTAATCAGCTCGGCGTGCGCTGGATGGCGGTGGGGTCTATCGCCACCAACGCCTACGGCGAATTCCGCACGACCCTGGATGTGGATGTCATCCTCGTTCTCGCGGCTGAAGACGCGGAACGGTTCGCCGGGGCTTTTCCTGAGACGGAGTTCTACTGCCCGCCGGTCGACGTGATCAAGCGGGAGGCGGCGCGTCCGGAACACGGGCATTTCAATCTCATCGATCACGAGACCGGCTTTAAAGCCGACATTTATCTCGCCACCTCGGACCCCTTTCAGACTTGGGCATGGGAGCGGCGGCGCGAATTGGCCGTGGCTGGCACCACGGCGTGGATCGCGCCGCCCGAGTTCGTCATCATCGGGAAGCTGGAATTCTACCGCGAAGGCGGGAGCGAGAAACACCTGCGCGACATTCGTGGCATCCTCGCATTGACCGAGGTGGACCACGAACTTCTTGACCGCGAAACGGAAGCGCGTGGTCTCAAAGAAGCGTGGCGCAAAATCAAAGCCGACCACTGATATTGTAGGGCGGGCGCCCGGCCTGCCCCCGGTCGGAGGAAAGGTCCGCGAAGCGCCAATCGTCCTCAGACCGAACCAGGTCTGCTGACAGCGACTCCATCGCGATCAAACGCTCTGGAGCAGCAGCATCAGCGCGAGCGCGGCGAGGATTAAGAGCTTCAGGTTTAACAAGGGTCGGGTCGTGATCGTGTTCATGGCTTTCACGATTGGGATGCGCGGTGCACCTATTTTGGATTCACGAATTT